>UQPT01000073.1:0-10267 GCA_900543045.1 uncultured Collinsella sp. | reverse complement strand
CGAGGCAAACCCCCGGCGCGACATCTCAAAATCAAACGCGCGCATCGTTAGCACATCCCTTCGTTAGGCATCGTCCAGGCGTGGTGGTCAGTGTGCAGCAACTCCTCGGCCAGCGGCGAGAGCGGCGCGCCCAAGAACTCGCGATAGCATGCCTGAACATCGGGATTCTCGTGCGAGAAGCGAATGTCCGCTGCCGCATCGAGGCCCCAAAGAACCTGGCCACGCTCTGCCGCCAGCTCGCAGCCGTCATGGATGGGCTGGCCACCGCCACCGACGCAGCCGCCCGGACACGCCATGACCTCGACGAAGTCATAGTTCGCACGGCCGTCGCGAATCGCATCGAGCAGGCGGGCGGCGTTGCCCAGCCCGTGCGCCACGGCGACGCGCACCTTGGTGCCATCGATATCGGCCACGGCTTCCTTCCAGCCGTCCAGGCCGCGCACGTCGGTAAAGAAGTCGGCATCGGGGTTCTTGCCCGTCACCAGGTAGTAGGCCGAGCGCACGGCGGCCTCCATCACGCCGCCCGTGGCGCCAAAGATCACACCCGCGCCCGTGCCAAAGCCCAGCGGCGTATCGAGCGGCTCCTCGACCAGCATGCCGACGCTCACGTGGCTTGCGCGGATCATGCGTACCATCTCGCGCACCGTCAGCGCAACGTCCACGTCGGGCGCGCCGTCCTCGCCCACCATGCTCGGCAGCGCGCACTCGGCCTTTTTGGCGGTGCACGGCATCACGGACACCACAAACAGGCGCTCGGGCTCCACGCCCAGAACCTTGGCGTAATAAGTCTTGGCGACAGCGCCAAACATCTGCTGCGGCGACTTGGACGTGGACAGGCTGTCAACAAACTCCGGATAGCGCGCCTTCACAAAGCGCACCCAGCCCGGGCAGCAGCTCGTGAACATGGGCCAGCCGCGGCTGTCGCCCTCGCCCTTGGCGGCCTTACTCAGGCGCTCGAGCAGCTCGGAGCCCTCCTCCATAATGGTGAGGTCGGCCGAGAAATCGGTGTCGAACACGTACTCAAAGCCCACGCGGCGCAATGCGCAGGCCAGGCGCTCAACGGTGGCCTGCTCGCGCGGAATGCCGAGCTCCTCGCCCCAAGCGGTGCGCACGGCTGGCGCGATCTGCACCAGCACGATCCTGTCGGGATCGGCGAGGGCATCGAACACGGTCTCGGTATCGTCGCGCTCGCGCAGCGCGCCCGTGGGGCAATGCGTGATGCACTGGCCGCATGCGACGCAGTCGGTCTTGCCGATCGGCGCGCGCCCGCGGGTACCCACGGCGGTGTGCGTGGCGCGGTTGGTCAGGTCCCAAATCCCCAAGCCCTGGACGCTCTCGCACACCTTGATGCAGCGCATGCATTTAATGCACTTGTCGTTGTCGCGGATGATGGGAAAGTCGAAGTCCCATCCTTCACCTGCCAGATGCTTCTGGTAGGGCAGATAGAAAATGCCCAGGTCGTTGGCGATGGCCTGCAGGTTGCAGTTACCGCTGCGCACGCAGCTCGCGCACTGCGCATCGTGCTGCGACAGCAGCAGCTGCACGTTGGTGCGACGGGCCTCGCGCGCCTTGGGGCTGTTGGTGTGGACCACCATGCCGTCGAGCACGTAGTTGTTGCAGGCGGCAACCAGCTGGTCGCAGCCCTCAACCTCGACCACGCACACGCGGCAGCCGCCGATCTCGTTTAGATCGCGCAGATAGCACAGGGTGGGAATCTGGATGCCGACGGACTTGGCTGCGTCCAGGATCGTGGTGTGCTCGGGCACCACGACCTCGCAGTTATCGATAGTGAGCTTGACCATGTTGTGCGCTCCGTTTTCGGTGTTGTCGCTGACAGTGGTTTTGTTGGGCTCTACCATTCCAGGTTCCTCCCTCCGCGGAACGCGCCAAAGCCAAAGTGGTCGCAACGCAGGCAGCGGCTTGCCTCCTGGCGTGCCTCCTCCTCGGTAAGGCCCTGCTCGACCAGATTCCAATCCTGGATGCGCTCGCCGGCCTCGCGCTCGCCCAGCTCGCAGCGGCCGCACTCGTGCTTACCCTTAAACTGGACGGTCGGCAGTTCGACCTCGAGTTTGATCTTGTGATCAAAGCCCAGGTAGCGGTCGATGTTTGCCGAGGCCACGCGGCCGGCGTTGATAGCGCGGATAACGGTGGCGGGGCCGGTTTGGCAGTCGCCACCGCTAAAGAGACCATCGAAGTTGGGCACGGCGCCGTCCGAATCGGTGACGACGCAGCCCCACTTGCAGGCGATGCCCATGTCCTCAAACGGCTTGGAATCGATGTCCTGGCCAATGGCCACGAACACGCGCTCGCAGGGGATGACGCGCTCTGGCGTGGCGGCGGCACGCGGGGCCGGACGCCCACGACGGGGCTCGCCGATGATCTGCGGCTGCACGCGCAGGCCACTCACGCGACCTTCCTCGCCCGTCTCGATAGCGAGCGGGGCGGTCAACTCCAGCACCTCGCAGCCCTCGGCCTGGGCGCCGGCGATCTCGGCGTCCTGGGCCGTCATGTCGCAGATGCGGCGGCGGTAGACGATGCTCACCTTCTCGGCACCGCAGCGCACGGCAGAGCGGGCCACGTCCATGGCAACGTTGCCGCCACCGATGACGCATACGCGCTGGCCACTCAGATCGGGCAGCTCATCATCGCCAATGGCGCGCAGCATCTTGACGGCCGACTCCACGCCGAGCGCCTCTTCGCCCGGAAGGCCGAGCTTCTTATCGCTGTGGGCGCCAATGGCCAGGTAGACGGCATCGAACTCGTCGCGCAGGCGGGCAAGCTCCTCGCCGTTGACGGAGTGGTCGAGTTCCACGTCGATGCCGGCGCTCAAGATCCAGTCGATCTCGGCCTGCAGGCGCTCGCGCGGCAGACGGTAGCTGGGAATGCCGTAGCGCAGCATGCCGCCCAGGTGGTGGCGCTGCTCAAAGATGGTCACCTTATGGCCCATCACGGCCAGGTAGTAGGCACAGGAAAGGCCGGCCGGGCCGCCGCCGATCACGGCGACGCGCTTGCCGGTGTTGTCCACTACATGGGGCTTGTGGTCGTTGAGGTCGCTGTGCTCAACGGCAAAACGCTTGAGAGCGAGGATGTTCATGGGGTCGTCGACCATGCCGCGGCGGCAGTGCATCTCGCAGGGATGCTCGCATACCAGGCCGCAGACGAGCGGCAGCGGGTTGTTTTTGCGGATGACTTTGACGGCGTCGGCATAACGGCCGGCCTCGACCAGCGAGATGTACCCGGGAATGTCGACGTGCGCCGGGCAGCCCGAGACGCACGGAACGCGCGCCTCGCGATCAAAGCCGCAGGAATGCTCGCGAATGTGGTGCTCAAAGTCGTCGCGAAAGCCGCGAATGGCGGTAAGCGCCATGGCGCCGGTCTCGTAGCCGATGGCGCAGTCGCTCGAAAGGTAGATGGTGCGGGCGGTGCGCTCAATCAAATTGAGCGTGGACTCGTCGGCGCGGCCCTCGAGCACATCGGCGAGCAGATCGCTCAGCGCGCTCAGGCCCACGCGGCAGGGTGTGCACTTGCCGCAGCTCTGAGTGGAACACAGGTTGACGAGCGCTGCCGTAAACTCAACGGGACACGGGGCGAGCGAGCTCACCGCCAAGCGGCGTCCGAGTGCATCGTGCAGGTCGTCCATGACGGCCTGGGCGTGGCTGCGTTCCATTACATGCAGTCGAGCCATAAGATCCCCTCTCACATGGCAGCCCGGAGGCGAGGCCGGGCGAAGTTGCTACATGCAACACACTGACCTAAAAAGTTGTTAGGTCTCCACGCGGTTCGGCAGGCGGTATAAAACGCGGCCCTCAGCGGTGCTAAACACCTTTACCGCAGATAAATGCCATATTTGATAAAACGCGTTACCAAATGACAATGCCCCGCCCACGCAATCACGTGGACGGGGCATTGCTCCAGGTATGCGGTCAGCGACCCTGTTGCTTTTACTTAAGCTCGGGCCAGAAGTCCTTGTTGGCCTCGATCATGTCGTCGAGAACCTCCTTGGCGACCTTCATCGACGGCACGGTCTTGTTGAGCGTAAAGGCCTTGAGCGCCTTCTCGTACGAACCCTCGATCGTGGCCTCGACCACGAGCTTCTCGGAGTTCAGCTGCTGCATCATGAGGCCCTGCTGGAACAGCGGAATGTTGTCGCGGCTGATGACCTCGGGGCCGTTCTTGCCAATGTAGGCAGGCAGCTCGACCATAGCGTCGTAGGGCATGTTGGGGATAGCGCCCTTGTTCTCGCAAATGACCAGGAAGCGCTGCTTGGTGTCGTTCTTCAGAGCGATAGCCAGGTCGGCAATCCAGTCGCCGTGGCTGCCCGCATAGAACGTACTCTCGTCGATCTCGCCGGTCTTCTCGTAGTGGTCGATGCCGTCGAAGAGGTTCTTCTCGCGCGTCTCCTCGACCTCGTTTGCACGGGTGCGCTCGGGGTTGGAATGCTCGACGAACTCCTTCTGCTGCAGGTAGTAGTTCAGATACGTGTTGGGCAGGTACTCCGGGAAGCACTCCATGATCTCATACTCGCCCTTCCAGACGTAGTACCAGCTGCCCTTGGTGTGGCGGTTCTGCTCGGGATGCTCGTCGGTGGCCTCCTCGGGCTTCTTGGACATCAGCGAGCTCATGCCCTTGAGGTACGAATCGGGCAGCAGGATCTCATGCTCCTTGATGTACTCGCGCAGCTGCGGGAGCACCTCCTCGCCCTTGTGACGGATCGAGGTGAACCAACCAAAGTGGTTGAGGCCAAAGTAATCGTACTCGACATCCTTCTTGTCGATATCGAGCGCGGCGCAAACCACGTCGATGATCGCGATCGGCATGTCGCAGATGTTGATGATGCGAGCGTTGGGACGCAGCACGCGGCAGCCCGCGGAGACGATGGCGGCAGGGTTGGAGTAGTTGAGAATCCAGTAATCCTTCTTGGCGTACTTCTCAACGTCATCGATCAGCTCGACCATGGGGAAGATGGTGCGCATGCCATAGGCAAGGCCGCCGCAACCGCAAGTCTCCTGACCCACGCAACCGTGGCGCAGCGGAATCTTCTCGTCCTGCTCGCGCATGGCGTAGCCGCCCACGCGCATCTGGGCAAACACGAAGCTCGCGTCGGTAAAAGCCGTCTTCTTGTCGGTGGTCACCGTGAGCTTGATGTCCAGGCCGAGGTCCTCGTGCAAAATCCAGTCCACGAGCACGCCGATCTTGCGCTGGCGCTCCTCATTGATGTCGTACAGACGAATCTCGTCAACATCGAGCTCGTCCTTGCGCAGGGCGATGGACTTGACGATGCCGGGGGTAAAGGTGGATCCGCCACCACACAGAGTAATGATCATTGTTTACTGCTCCTTCTCAATTGCGTTCTCGACTTTGTCGCGCATCTCGGCGACCTTCATGCCAAAGATGATCTGGATATTGTTGCCGTTGCGGTTAATGCCGCTGTTGGGCACGTGGTTGATGAGGTTCTCATCGATGAGGTCCGGGTTCTTAACGTTCACGCGGAGACGCGTAAAGCAGTTCTCGAGCTCCTCGATGTTGTCCTTGCCGCCAAGACCTGCGACCAGGTCGGCAATACCTGCATCGACGCCCTCTGCGGGAGCTGCGGCAACAGCGCCCTGCTTCACCGCGACAGACGCGGCGGCCTCGCCCTCGGCAACGGACTCGGCGAGCTCGGACTCCTCCTCGCGACCAGGCGTGTGGAGGTTGAGCTTCTTAATAAGGAAGGTGAAGAGGAAGAAGTACAGAGCGGCGTTGACGACTCCGAGCACGAGCATCATCGGCCAGTTGGTCTTATCGACACCAAGGACCAGGTTGGAAACCACGATGTTGATGATGCCGCCTGCAGTCGAAGCGGGCACGGAGAGGACCTTGAGCAGGACCAGGAAGATACCGGAAAGAACCGAGTGAACGACAAAGAGCACGGGAGCGGCAAAGACAAAGAGGAAGTCCATGGGCTCGGTCACGCAGGAGAGCACGGCGGTGATGATCAGCGGGATGATAACGGCCTTGGTCTTATCCTTGTTCCCCTTGTAAGCGGTGAAGATAAAGGCGAGACCGATACCAATGTAGGGCCACAGGTTGTTGAAGGTGTAGCTGTTGAAGTAGGTGCTATCGGAGAAGGGCTGGCCCGTCATTGCCATCTCGGCAACACGGATGGGGTAGGCACCGGCGATAACCTGATCACCCAGCGTCAGGGTGCCACCCACATCGGAGAACTGGAACGGGGTGTAGATGAGGTGGTGCCGGCCGGTGGGAACGAGCAGCTTGTTGAGCATGCCGTAGATGAACAGACCGATGTTGCCCGACTCCTTAATGATGCTGGCAACGGAGGAGATGGCGCCCTGAACCGGAGGCCAAACGATGCAGAAGCCAGCGCCCATGATCCAGGAAATGATGATCATGATCAGGAACGGAAAGCGAACGCCCGAGAACATCGAAAGGGCAATGGGGAACTGCTTGTTCGAGTACTTGTTGAACACGGCACCGGTAATGCAACCAAGAATGATGCCGCCAAACACGCCGGTATCGAGCACCTGAATGCCCATAACGGTGCTCTGGCCGGTTCCGGTAAGGCCGAGCATGCCGCTCGCCTCGGCAAGAGAACCGGTGGCGTTGAGCACGATGTTATTGGCCTGCAGGAACAGGAAGAACGACATCAGGGCAATCAGCGAAGCATGGCCCTTGTTCTTCTTTGCCATGGCGCCGGCGATGCCCACGCAGAACAGAATCGAGAGGTTGTTGATGATAAACATCAGCGACTGATAGACAACGGCGCCCACAAGCTGGAACGGACCGGAGCCCAGCACAGGGATCACGGCGCAGATGGTCTTGTTGGTCAGAATGATGCCCACGATGAGCAGGATGCCGGCAACCGAGAGATACATCATCGGCTGAACGATCGACTTCGCGAACACCTCCAACGGCGCTTTGAAATTGAACTTCTTTTTTGCGGTCATAGCGGTACTCCCCTTCCTTTTCCGCAAATTGAGATAGGTGTGCCCTGGACAAGACCGTGAGCCTTGCCTTATATCAATCGATGTGTGGGCACGTTATGCCTAGAGACCAGGTTCTCCAAGCAGGTTAACAATGTGATATGCGAGATAACTCTTCTCGGCATCGGTAACGACAACGTTATAGGTAGACGCCAAGTGGGCGGCTATGGCGTCCGCGCACGAGAACGCGCACGGATACTTAGTTTCATCGATTCGGAACAGTGCATCGTCATTGATCTGCCCGGCCGCGGGGTCAAGCGCCCGCTGTGCGAAAAACTGCAGGTGGCGGACGAAACGCTCATAGGGCAGCGAGGTGTCATCGAGGGTCGTAGCATAGCGCTCGGAAACAATCGTGAGCACGTCGCGAACAAGCTGGACCGAGATGATGAGACGGTCGGAGCGTTGCGGCATGGTGGCGTTGACGATATGCAGCGTAATAAAACCCTGCTCTTCTTCGCTCATCTGGATGCCCATATACTCCTTGACAATCTGCAGCGCACGGCCCGCAAGCGCATACTCCTTGCGATAGAACTGCTGGATCTCGAGCAGCAACGGATTCTCGCAGGGGACGCCCTTGCGCTCGCGCTCCAAAGCAAGGCTGATATGGTCTGCGAGAGCAATGAGAATCTTGTCGTTGATATCAACATTGAGCTCTCGACGAAGCATCTGAACGATGTCCTCGGCAATCACGAAGTTGACGGTGGGAATGGACTCCAAAAGATGTGCCAAGCGGTCGATCGTACGCGAATCCTGAGAAGTGCCCTCCTGCAGTGCATAGGTCTTTTCGACCGATGCTTCATCGACAGCGTCGCCGGCATGACGGCCAAAGCAGAGGCCTCGACCGATGACAATGAGCTCGGAGCCATCGTCCGAAGTGACCATTGCGACGTTATTGTTGAAAACTCGCTTGATAACCACGGTACCCACCACAAGAATTTACTCGGAAAGCCAGACGACAGGCTCTTTAACAGCAACAGGGCCGGAAGCGTGCTCACGAAGAGTCGAGTTCTCCGAACGCTCGCACACGATAACGAAGACCGTGGGATCGAAGCCGGCGGCGCGGACCGCGTCGAAATCGACCTCAACGAGGGGCTGGCCCGCGTCGACATGGTCACCCTGAGCAACAAGCGCATGGAAGCCCTTGCCCTCAAGTTTAACAGTGTCGATTCCGATATGCAGCATCACCTGAGCAGAGCTGTCGTCGGACATGATGCCCAGTGCATGCTCGGTCGGGAACAGCGCCGCGATGGTACCGGAAACAGGAGCGCACACCGTTCCCTCTTGGGGAACCACGGCAACGCCATCGCCCACGGCACGGCTGCTAAAAGCGGGGTCATTGGTATTTTCTAGATGAACAAGCTCGCCGGAAACAGGAGCGAGGATTTCGAACTCGGAAGTTGCAGTCTTCTGCTCATCCGAACCGCCCATCAGGCGAGAAAAGAAACCCATGGTGGCATGTCCCTTCATAAATATAGCCCAACCAAAATCAAGCGAATGCATCCATAGAGACACATCCGTTCAAAGACTTTGGTTAGGCCCACGTCCGAGGGACTCGGTAACCTTCCGCATTTCTTTTTACGGGAGCTATTGTAGACAAGCCCAAAGCCAGAATAGTCATTATGACCGGTGAGCGGTATTTTTTCTTCGATAAACGGTATTTAGGCAGCACTTGGGGACGTTCCTTTTCTGCCGGCACTCGGGGACACTCCTCACTCTGGTGCATTGGGGACAGGTTTGCTTGCACCAGGTTGGTGCAGATTAACTTGGCCCCATTGCACCAATTTCGTATGCGCTAGACAAAGAGCTCGCATTCCTTCCGCACGACGCAAACCTTGCTCAGCATCTGGGAAACAGCGGATAGCTTGTTGGGATCAAGCTTACGAGCGCCTCGCGGGCATACGGCAATGCAGCGCATGCAGGAGATGCACGCCTCGCCAGCTGCTCGTTTGGGGTCACCCTTGTCGATAGCACAAACGGGGCACGCCGCGGCGCATGCACCGCAGGAGACGCAATCCTCTGTTGCCTCAGGTGCCATGCGGTGACCTCTGGCTTGTTTGTAAGGACGATTGCCGGGAATAGAGGGCTCGGATGTATCCTCAGCCAACAGCTTTTGCTGAATTTGCTGCGCAAACTCTGCGAGCTGCGCCGCATCCTGCGCATCCGGTCGCCCAGCAGCAAACTGTCGCGCAATGGAATGTTCTGCAATGGCTGCAACTGCCGCGATTACCCGGAATCCCGCATGCTTCGCAACGTCCTCCAGCTCTACGAGCGTGTCCTCAAACGCGCGGTTTCCGTAGACGCACACCAGAACGGCCCGCGCTCCGTTGCCGTGAACCATGTTCAGTCGGTCGACCACCACGGCAGGGACTCTGCCGGCATACGCTGGCACGGAGATAACAGCCACGTCGTCCTTCGTCATCGAGACCTCGTGGAAATCCAACCCGCTATCGGTCAGATCGACGGTAACGGTATTCTTGTCCAGCGCTCCAGCCACAAGGCAAGACACCTTCTCCGTTCCACCCGTCGGACTAAACACAATTTCAAATACGCTCATCTAGACACCCTCCCCCTACGCTCAGCAACGCGTCTAGCCGTTTTCACATCCAGCCAGAGTATACGGCACGTGGGGTCCCCATTTTGGCGCACCAAGCACCCCAATGCACCAACCCTACGCTGCCTGCCTCTTCGTTTTGTATAAATTACGGTACAGATTGTATATATTTACGGGATGCTGCCGTGTTCTCCCAAGGTACCCCATCCTGGCCCGTGCAAAAAACGGAGTATTCTGCAACGTGACCGCGCCAGCACCGCCGCGGGTGGGCAAAACTGTAGGGCGCCGTATCATTTTAAGTCCCGACATGGCGAGAATAACGCGTCCCTGCTCCGGAAAACGGCGAAATCTGGCTCAAAACGCTCTCTAGGGATATCCGAAGACCACCGTTGGCGACGTCGAATCATACGCAGACAACTCGAACTACAGAATACTCCAAAAAATGCACGGCGCACCCCATGGGACCCATTGCCGCATGGCAGGAAACAGGCCCACGGCATCCTCTAGATGCATTCCCGAGGAAATCACATTTGAACTAGCGATCGGATACGGCAAACAAAAAGAGCCCCGAGCACAGTCTGCTCGGGGCCCAAACTCATCTCGCCTTACCGCGCGACGCGTGTGTTACTTGCGCTTGCCGCCGCCGTCACCGGGGCGACGGGAGCTGCCGCCGCGCTTGCCACCACGGCTGTTGCCATAGCTGCCACGGTTATCGCGACCGCCGGCACGGCCGCCA
>UQPT01000072.1:0-10540 GCA_900543045.1 uncultured Collinsella sp. | reverse complement strand
GAGTTGGTCAGACGGCCGTAGATGTTACCGGCGTCGGCAAGACCAAAGCGGTCGGCGGCGTGCTGGGAGTTGCGGAACACATAGCTCGTGGTCTGGTAGATAGGCACGGCACGGGAGTCGGATGCGGGATCGGCGCTCTCCTGGCCAACGTGCAGCTGCAGGGTATCGAAACCAAAGGTGTGCTCGGGGTTGTTGATGAACCGGCTCATGATGATCTCCTTGATCGAACGAAAGTAAGTAAAAAGAGAGAAGTAAGTCGCTGTCTCCTGATCACGCCGACGGGCGCAAACAGGAGCCCGGCATTCGTCTTGGTAAGCAATTCATATGCGGGCCTCCTTTCGCGCCCCGATTCCGTGGTCGGCTTAATAACCTACCGCCTTTGTGTGTTTTGAATAGTACGAGCATTGTCTCCCTCGGTCAATCACTTATAAGCGCTAACTTGTTATCTGTTTTATAGATAACTATCGAAAGGACGGGCACCGATGACCCTTCAGCAGCTTCGCTTTCTGATCGCCGTGGCAGAGTCCGGCTCAATCAACGCCGCAGCTCAGCGCCTCTATACCGCTCAGTCCAACATCTCAAACGCCGTCAAAAGCCTAGAACAAGAGCTCCATCTGGAGATCTTTACGCGCTCCAGCCGCGGCGTCACGCTCACCAACGACGGCACCGAGCTTTTGGGCTATGCGCGCCAGGTCGTAGAGCAGGCCGACATGCTCGAGGCGCGCTACGAGGACGGCGGCACCCCGCAAGCCCGCCTCGCCATTTCCGCCCAGCACTACGCCTTTTCGGTCGAGGCCTTTGTCAACGTGGTCGAGCGCTGCCGCGACAGCAAGTTCGAGTTCATCATGCGCGAGACCACCACATCGCAGATCATCGATGACGTCCGTGCGTTTCGCAGCGATATCGGCATTCTGTATCTGGATGACTTTAACGCCCGCGTTCTGCAGAAGGCCTTCGCCGATGCCCGCGCAAGCTTCCATCCCCTATTCGACGCGACGGTCCACGTCTTCGTTAGCGAGCGCCACCCGCTCGCACGCCGCCCGCAGCTGTCCCTTGCCGACCTCACGCCCTATACGCGCTACAGCTTTGAGCAGGGAACCTCAAACTCCTTCTATTACGCCGAGGAACCTTTTAGCTATATCCCTTGCGACCGCAACATACGAATCTCGGACCGCGGAACACTTACTAACTTACTTATCACGTCGAACGGTTACACCCTGTCGACCGGTGTCCTCTCCAATGAAATGCAATGGGGCATGGCATCGATCCCGCTAGCAGACGCCCCAACGATGCACGTTGGCTACATCATGCACGACGAGCGCAAGCCCTCTCTCCTCTTGCAGCAATACCTCGACGAGCTCAACCGCATCATCCATGCCAACTAACAGTCGGAAGACGGGGTAGAAATCGTAGATTGCTGGCCCCCGGCGGGCATGGCGCTACAATGGTCACTCACATGAAATGCACTCAACGAAAGGAAGCCCGTGAAGGTCATCATCTACACCGACGGCTCGGCCCGATCAAATCCGGGACGCGGCGGCTACGGCGCCGTGCTCAAATACACCAACCCCGCCGGCAAGACCTTCACCTCCGAGCTTTCGCGCGGCTACGCCAAGACCACCAACAACCGCATGGAACTCATGGCCGTTATCGTGGCGCTCGAGGCGCTCAACCGCCCTTGCAAGGTCGAAGTCCATTCCGATTCGCAGTACGTCGTCAACGCCTTTAACAAGCACTGGATCGACGGCTGGAAAAAGCGCGGATGGAAAACCGCCAACAAGCAACCCGTCAAGAACCGCGACCTGTGGGAGCGCCTACTCACCGCCAAAAGCAAGCACAAGGTTGAGTTCATCTGGGTTAAGGGTCACGCCGGTC
Source organism: uncultured Collinsella sp. (assembly GCA_900543045.1). Taxonomy (GTDB): domain Bacteria; phylum Actinomycetota; class Coriobacteriia; order Coriobacteriales; family Coriobacteriaceae; genus Collinsella. The sequence goes on along the minus strand of UQPT01000072.1, from coordinate 8,665 downwards.
ACGAGCTCAACGAGCGCTGCGATGCGCTCGCCACCACGGCGGCCGACGGCAGCAACCTCGATATCGACGCCGGCTTTAACGAGAGCGACCTGTAATAGCGTTTTCGCGCAGCTTTATATCCCCACGCGCTACACTCATCCTGTAGACCAAACAACGCAAGGGGGACGTATGCTGCGCATCGCGACCATCGGCACATCCATGATCACTGACGACTTTATCCAAGTCGTCAACGCCAACGACCAAGCCGCGTTTGTGGGCACGCTTTCACGCGATGCCAATCGCGGTGCTGCCTTTACCGCCGAGCGCGGTGGCGAGCGAAACTTTACTTCACTCGATGAGCTCGCGACAGCCGCCGACGTCGACGCCGTCTACATCGGCAGCCCCAATGCGCTCCACTACGAGCAGGCCCTTGCCTGCATCGCCGGTGGCAAGCACGTCATCGTCGAGAAGCCCTTCTGCGCCACCGAAGCGCAGGCTCTGGAAGTCTTCCGCGCTGCCGAGGCAGCAGGTGTCGTGGCCCTCGAGGCCATGCGTCCCCTCCACGATCCCGCCTTCCACGCCATCGAGGACGTCCTGGGCGAGATCGCCCCCATCCGCCGCGCCTCATTGCGCTTTGGCAAGTATTCTTCGCGCTACAACGAGGTTCTCGCGGGGCGCGCCACCAATATCTTCGACTGCAATATGGCATCGGGTTCCCTCATGGACATTGGCGTCTACGCCGTCGAGCCCATGGTCGAGATCTTCGGCATGCCCTCTGGTCTCACCAGCATGACCACGCTGCTCGACCCCTCAACGCAAGAGCTCACCCATGGTCCCATCGACGGTTGCGGTTCCATTCTCGCCAGCTACGGCGGAGGGCGTATCTCCGTCGAGCTCGCGCACTCCAAAATAACAAATGACCTGCTGCCCTCGCAGATCGAAGGCGAGCGTGGCACTATCCAGATCGACCATCTGTCCACGCCCCGCAATGTCCGCATCGACTATCGCGGCGATGTCGTACGCGGCTCGGCGACCGAGGCACCGCGCGAACAGGGCGACAACGGCCGCGTGCTCGACCTGCCCAAATCGAGCAACACTATGGAATACGAACTCACAGACTTTATCACCGCCATCGGCGGCATCGATAACGTTAAGGAGGAGATTTGGGAGACCCCGGCGGGACGTCACGAACTTGGCCACTACCGCGATGTCACGCTCGTCTCATTGCGCATCATGGATGCCGTGCGCCAGCAGGCCGGCATTACCTTCCCGTCCGACGCAGGCAAGCAGGCCTAGCGATGGGCTTCTTCGATGCGTTCTTCTCCAGCGTCACCGGCGGCAGTCGAGAGCCTCAAAAACCATCAAACATTGAGCTCGAGTTGCGCCGCAGGCTTACTGTGCTCGCAAGCGACGAGGCCACTCAAGACACTCCCCTGCGTTATTTCCTGCGCTGGGCGGGGCAAGTCCAGGGCGTCGGTTTTCGCTTTACCAACACCAACCTCGCGCAGGCACGCGCACTCACCGGCTGGGTGCGTAACATGGAAGACGGCTCGGTCGAGATGGAGATACAGGGAGCTCCGGCAAACATCCTATCTCATCTCGAGGCGCTTCACGCCTCCTACGAGCGCATGGGAACGCGTTTTCGCCTCGTAGACGCCCAGGCCCGAGCCCCACTTGCCAATGAAGACGGTTTCATTCCTCGTTATTAGTATTGTGTGCTAAATACGGTATCATTTACCTACGACCGTTGATAGAAAAGAGGCGAGGCGCATGGCGGTGCAAAGAAGGAATACCAGGCAGCGAAAGCTGGTTCTTGACGCTGTGCGCCAAAGCTATAACCATCCCACCGCCGACGAAATCTACAACGTCGTGCGCGCGCAGGATGACAAAATCAGCCGCGGTACGGTCTACCGCAATCTCAATCTCTTGGCCGACGCCGGCGAGATCCTCTCCATCAAGACGCCGGGCGGCAGCCGCTTCGATCGCACCATCGAGCCGCACGCACATATCATCTGCACCTCGTGCAGCCGCGTCATCGACGTGCCACTCCCCTTCGACGCCCAGCTCGACGCCAAGGCGTCCGAGCAAATCGGCTGGCACGTCACGTCGCACTACACCATCTTCGAGGGTCTCTGCCCCGACTGCCGGTAGATGTTTGGGACATGCCTACTCAGCAAGTAGACGACGCAGCTCCTCTTCGACCGTGCGTACGTAACGGACGCGGTCGTTGATGCCACGCATAGAGGGATTGCAGCTCTCCATTAGATAGGGATGGCCCACTACGTTGAGCATGTCGCGGTCGTTTTCGTTATCGCCAAACGCCATCATCTCATCGGGCGAAATTCCCAGGGCACGACCGTAATCGGCAAGCGCGGAACCCTTACCCGAATCAAAGCCGATAAAGTCCGTCCACTCGGTTCCCGACGTCATCACGTCGACACGGTCGCTAAAGAGGCACTCGAAATACTCCAGGGCCGCCGGCTGATCCACCTCGGGCGTCTGGAAGGCAATCTTAATGACGTCCTCGTCGATGTCCTCGGGGCGGTCGACCACCGCCACATCGCAGTGGACCTCATAGCGCAAATGGTCGACGAACGCATCGTTGCCGCTTATGGTGTAGAGGTGCCCCTCGCAGGAAAGGGTAACGTCGGCATGGGGGTAGGCGACCACGGCATTCGCGATATCCATCGCCAGGTCACGCTCCATAGAGCGCTTGACAACGGCACGCCCCTCGCTCATCACCAGGGCTCCGTTTTCGCATACATAGGCGAGCTCATCGGCCACCGGGGCAAACAGGTAGCGCAAGCTCGCATATTGACGGCCGCTCGCCGGCATAAACACGATACCGCGACGATGCAGTTCATCGATGAGTTCAAAGGCCTCGGAACGCGGCTCGCGCTCCCCCGGATGCAGCAACGTGCCGTCCAAATCGCATGCAATCAGCTTGATTCCCTCAAGACCCATATGCTTCCCCAAAGCCTCCTATCAACAGCAAGACGGACCTTGATTGGTCGCCCCTCAAAGCCCGCCTTGCGTATATACGCGCTTAGCCGCGCGTCTTTTTTACGATGGTAAAGTCGGGAGCCATGCTCACGACGGCCTCCGCCGCACTCGATGCAAAGCGCCGGTCCGCATCGAGTTCACGGGTAACCACCGAGAGCCGAACACCCTCGACGCCCCGGAGCATGCGGCCCAAAACAGGCTGCACCGGCGTATACATGCGCACGGTATGCTCGTCCGAATCGCCTCGGAAAAGCGGCGCGTGCATATTGCCGATCTCCCAGCACGCATGCGCGAGCGCAATCGGATCCATGCGGTCGACTTCGACCAAATAAACCTCGGCGCTGCGCGGGCGCACGACAACCGCCACGGGCACCATGCCCGAACGGTCGATGGCGAGCACGTCGCCATCGGCAAGACGACCGCCGTCGGCAGCATCCAGCCGAACATCGATCGTGCGCCCCAGCTCCGTCACGCCCGCAAACGCGCATACATCAGCCCGGTCCCAATCGAACAGTAGCTCGTCAACTTCAAAGACGCCGCCCAACTTCCGGCGAAGCAGGAGTTCATAGGACGGATCGTTGAGATTTCCCAAGCATGTCGTCGAAACCAAGCGTTCAGGCATACTCTAACCCTCGACCTCAACGAGCTCGATATCAAAGTTGAGGTCCTTGCCGGCCAGCTCGTGGTTGGCGTCGAGCGTCACAGCCTCGGGCGTTACGTCGATGACCACGGCGGGAACGGGCATACCGCTCGGCGTGGACAGGAAAAGCTTCATGCCCTTCTCGATCTGCTCGATGTTGGGAACCTGTTCGGCCGGGAAGGTCAGAACCATCTCGGGATTGTGCTCGCCGTAGGCATCGGCAGCAGGAATGTGCACGGTCTTCTTCTCGCCCACCTGCATGTCGACAACAGCGGCGTCGAAGCCCTTGATCATCTGACCGGCGCCGCAGGTGAACTCCAGCGGCTCGCCGCGATCGTAGGAGCTATCGAACTGCGTGCCGTCATCGAGCGTGCCGCGATAATGGGTCTTGACCTTCTTGCCCTGGTTGGACATGGTAACCTCCGTGATAAGGACGGCGCACAACGCGGGCCGCCGTGAACATATGGCGCTAACTATACCCTAGTCATACAATTCAATGACAGTTTGCAAAGAAACGCTGCAACCGGAGGAACCATGGCATATCCCGTATTTGACCTACACTGCGACACTGCCGACCGAATCGGCTGGGCCACGCTCGATCTCGACCTGCGCTTTACCGCCGGCACCGACGGTTATTTCCCCGGCGACGAAACGCATCCGCAAGATTTCGACCTCATCGAGGGTAACGCCTGTGCCATCTCGCTCGCAAAGATCGGCAACACGCCGTGGGCACAGTGCTTCGCCACGTTTGTCCCCGACGAGATTCCCACCGCCCACGCCGCGCGCTTCCAGGCGCAGATCATGGCGCATATGAGCGGCCAGGCAATGCTCAACCACGACCGTATGGTCAACGTGCGCAGCGCCGCAGACATTCGCCCCGCGCTCAAGGACGGCAAGGTCGCTTGCATCCACACCATCGAAAACGCCACGTTCTTTGCCGAGGACCCCGCGCTGATCGAGGTGCTCAAGAGCCTGGGCGTGCTTATGTCGTCACTCAGCTGGAACGCGCAGGGACCGCTCGCGAGCGGCCACGACACCCACGCCGGCCTCACCGCCGCCGGCATCGAGGCGCTTACGCAGATGGAGCACGCCGGCATGGTGCTCGACGTCTCCCACCTCAACGATGAGTGCTTTGACGAGGTCGCCGCCCGCGCCACGCGTCCCTTCGTCGCCAGCCACTCCAACTCCCGTGCGGTTTGCGGCGCCAAACGCAACCTTACCGACGACCAGTTCCGCACCATTCGCGACATGGGTGGCATCGTCGGCCTCAACTACTGCAGCGAGTTCCTTTCCAACGACGCAACCGACAAGACCGCCGCAGACGTCACCTTCGACCAGCTGGCGGCGCATATCAAGCACTGGCTCGACCTGGGCGGCGAGGACGTCATCGCGCTCGGCGGCGACTGGGACGGCGCCACGGTGCCCGCTTTCCTCTCCGATGCCAGCAAGATGCCCGAGTTCCAGAACATGCTCTCCAAGCACTTTGGCAAGACCGTGATGCAAAAGCTCTGCTGCGACAACGCGCTTGCCTTCTTTGAGCGTTATTAATTTCACATCCCTTGAGCGGGCCGGCATGCCGAACGGTCGACATGCCGGCCCGTCCCCAATCCAAAGGACCGCTTTTGACGCAGCAGTTTACGATTTCCGCATCCCGACCGGATGGGACGCCCATCCCCGTCGTCGTTACCAAAAAGTGCGTCAAGAACTTCAACCTACGCGTCACTTCGAGCGGTGAGGTCCACGCCAGTGCACCGCTCGGTGCCAGCCGCGAGCGTATCGAAGCGTTTGTGAAGCGCAACAGCGCCTGGATTATCAGCCGACTTGCCCAGCGCGAGCAACGTCAGGCGACGGCACGAGAGCCGCTCAGCCCCTCGTCCATCATTGCACTTTGGGGCAAGCCCATCACGGTACAGGATGCACTCGATCACAACTTTGCATCACCCGCACCGCGACCCAAACAGGCCACCTTCGCAAGTTTTATGGGTACCGATGAATCGGACGAAGGCCCACAGGCCAAGCGGCACGCAATCCTCGACGGCCTAACGTCCGATGAGCTCCAAGCCCACATCGACCAGCTCTACGCGTCCGAGGTCACCGCAGCGCTACGCGACATCGTGCACGCGTACGAAATCGCAATGGGCGTCACCGTGGCCCGCGTCTCCGTGCGCAGCATGAAAACGCGTTGGGGCTCCTGCACACCCAAAACCGGCGCCATTCGCATCGCGCGCGAGCTCGCCGCCTACCCTGTCGAATGCCTCGACATGGTTGTCGCCCACGAGCTCGTCCATCTGCTCGAGCCGAGCCACAATCAGCGCTTTCACGCCCTGCTCGACACGTACTGTCCCAACAATAGAGCACTGTCTCAGCGGCTCAAGCAGCCACCCCTCAACAAGCTCTAGCGTCGACTAGCGCACGCGCTCGATCTCGACGCCGCAGCTTGCCAGGGGCAGGCCAACAGGAGCCCACGGCTTATCGAGCTTTATGCGCACACCAAGCAGCGAGGGATAACGGCGCAGCAGCATCTGGGCTGTCCCCTCGGCTGCCGCCTCGATGAGCTTAAACGTATGCTCGCGCAGATAGCCATCGACATCGTGGCACACCGAGCCGTAGTCAATCGAAGCGTCCAGGTTATCGTGCTCCCCCGCCGCGCGCAGGTCGGCATAGAGCACCAGAGAAACGATGAACTTCTGACCCAGCGCGTTCTCCTCGGGATACACGCCATGGTTGGCAAAAACCTCAAGGCCGTCAATGACAATGCGATCGGCATGGCGCAGATCGTCATAGCTCACGTGAGGCACCGCCGTTGCGGTGGATATTTCGCCCCTTCCACGGCGGGCGAGCTCGGCGCCTTCGGTCTTGGTTGCATTCTCGGGCAGTTTCTTGTTACTCAACGCGATCGTCTCCTTCGTTTAGAACCCCGACCGCGCAAACTAACTACACGCGAATAGACAGGTTCTTTTTATCATCGCTCCAGTTGCAAGCGTTGCGCGCGGGGCATGCAAAGCAGGCACGCGACGCTTTGTCGGCTGCATAGAGCAGACGCTCAAGCGGTTGGCTGTTCACGCGCAGCTTTCGATGGCCCAGAATGGCCGTCTTAATGGCTGCGGCATCGGCCGGCTCAAACGCCACGTCATCGGGCATGCCGCCGAGAATCGCATCAGCGACGCGTTCGCTTGCAACATCATGGGATATACCCGATTCATACTGTTCATCTTTGCCGATATCGTGAAGAAGTGCCGTGGCGTAGATGACCTCGCGGTCAAATTCGAGCTGTTCCTCGAGATTCTTGATCCACATAATGCGAGCGACATCGAGCAGATGGTCAATACCGTGGCGGCAGAAGATGCGCCCCGATTCCAACCGTGCAATGTTGCCCAGGTGCCGCCGGAACAGCCCGTTGGCACAAATGTAATCAATGCGAGGCATGGCACCAAAGGGGGCCAGGCCCGAAGCCATAAAGCCGCGACGCGACGTCCCCTCATCGGTCTTCGATGTAAAGTCGTTGACGACTCTCATGGTTAGCGGCCCAGCATCCTAAAGAAACGCTCCTCGAGCGCGGGATCGGTCTCAAAGACGCCGCGGCGAGCGAGCGTCACGGTCTTGGTGCCGGGCTTTTGCACGCCACGCATCGTCATGCACATATGCTCGGCCTCCATCAACACAATCGCTCCCTGGGGAGCGAGATAGTCCATGAGGGCATCGGCAACCTGTGCACACAGTTGCTCCTGCAGCTGAAGACGACGGGCATAAACCTCAACCGTGCGGGCGAGCTTGGAAAGCCCAGCCACCCGACCGTTAGGGATATAACCAATGGCGGCCTTGCCATAAAACGGCAGCAGATGATGTTCGCACAGCGAGTAGAACGTGATGTCGCGCTCGATAACCAAATCGTTCGAAGCGACGGCAAAGGTTTTGGACAGGTGCTCCTCAGCACTCTGGTCCATGCCGCCGGCGATCTCACCATACATACGGGCAACGCGCGCCGGGGTCTCCAGCAGGCCCTCACGAGTTGGGTCCTCGCCTATGCCCTCAAGCAACAGCTTAATGGCGGCCTCGACTTTTTCCTGATCGACCATCTGGGCCTCACTTTTCCGATTTCACGTTCGCGCTATGATACCACGCCCTCCGGCATCGACCACAAGCTACATAGTATGGGTCGAATAGACTGGATCGTCCCGCCAAAGCTCCACAGCATCGCAAAGCGCAACGCCCTCACGCACAGCGCGGTCGCGCGTAGCGTTCATATCGATCACACGCTGGTTACTCGAGCCCCTAAAGCGCAACGAGATATCATAAAGATCCTGAACAAACGGGCCATCCACCAACATGTCGAGGCAGGCAAGGATACGGTCCGTCACCTCAGTATGGTGACGACCACCCGGCATAAGCTCCTCGAGCACGTCGCCGGTAAAACACCAAATGGTCTTTCCTGACCCCGCAGGATAAGCGGCACGAACACGCTCGACAAACTCAACGAGCCCCGCCTGGTTCTCGGGCTCCATGGGCTCTCCGCCCAGAATCGTCAGGCCGTCAATAAAGGGATGATCGAGGCTCTCGATAATCTTGTCCTCGACGGCACGATCAAAGGGCTCGCCCGCAGCAAAGTCCCACGCAACAGAGTTAAAGCAATTCTTGCACCCACGACGGCACCCGCTCACAAACAGAGAAGTACGAACACCTTCCCCATCGGCAATGTCGAAATACTTAATGTTCGCGTAGTTCATAAGTAACCTTCCTGGGGGTCTGGAGCATATCATCCCGTCCTCAAACATTCTCGGCCTGCGGCCTGCGAAACTGCGGGCGGGACGATATACTCCAGACCCCTCGCGAGCGACACTCAATGAACGAAGCGAACATCGAGCATAGGGTTCGAGGTCCAATAAAAACTCTGTTGCAGCTCAACCGTCGTTCCAAGCAAACCGTTGTTGCAGGTCGACTCATTTCCGCTAAGAACTTCGAGGAGTGAGCAGACCACATGCTGCATCTCAGCTACATCAACTTGGCCGCCCCGTAGCGAGGCCCCGGACCTTTGCTCGATATGAG
>UQPT01000071.1:0-11082 GCA_900543045.1 uncultured Collinsella sp. | reverse complement strand
CGCTTACGCCTTGTTGACGGAGCCAAACTCCTCCATGAGCTCCTTGGTGCGGGCAACGATGTTGTCGCGACCAGGCTTGAGGAGCTTGCGGGGGTCAAAGCCCTTGCCCTGCTGATCCTTGCCAGCCTCGATGTACTCGCGGACGCCCTTGGCGAAGACGAGCTGCAGGTCGGTGTTGACGTTGATCTTGGAGATGCCCAGGGAGATGGCCTTCTTGATCTGATCCTCGGGGATGCCGGTGCCACCGTGCAGAACGAGGGGCAGGTCACCGGTCTGGGCCTTAATCTCGCCCAGACGCTCGAAGGAAAGACCAGCCCAGTCGGCGGGGTACACGCCGTGGATGTTGCCGATGCCGCAGGCGAGGAAGTCGACACCCAGGTCAGCGATCTGCTTGCACTCAGCAGGATCAGCGAGCTCGCCGCTGGAGGTCACGCCGTCCTCGGTACCGCCGATGCCGCCGACCTCGGCCTCGATGGACATGCCCTTGGAGTGGGCAAGCTCAACGAGCTCCTTGGTGCGGTCGAGGTTAAGCTGGAAGGTCTCCTCGTGAGAGCCGTCATACATGATGGACGTGAAGCCGGCCTCGATGCACTTGAAGCAGTCCTCGTAAGAACCGTGATCGAGGTGAAGGGCGACGGGAACGGTAACGCCCGTGGCCTCGACGGCAGCCTTGACCATGTCGGCGCAGACCTTGAAACCGCCCATCCACTTAGCGGCACCAGCGGTGCACTGAAGGATCAGCGGAGACTTGGCCTCCTCGGCGGCCTGGAGAATAGCCAGGGTCCACTCGAGGTTGTTGGTGTTGAAGGCACCAAGACCGTACTTGCCGGCCTCGGCCTTCTTGAGCATGTCTGCTGCGTTGACGAGCATAAAAGAAACCTCCTGTAAGGTTGCTCCGATAACGCCTGAGATTTTACCACGGCGCACCCGAGCATAAACGTTCGTTTGTTCACGAATATCGTCCAAACAGACTTTTTTGACCGTTTGCCCTACGGAATCGACCCGTTGGGGAAAAATAGCTTGACGTTTGGACGCTTCTCGTGCTTCAAAAGCCGACTATTAAGCTAAATCTGCATGAAAGGGTTCTGCATGAGCTCGCGTGCCATGGTGGTCGAATCGCCATGGCCGGTTAGGCAAACGGTATCGGGCGGGAGAAGCCGGGCGAGCTTGGAGAGCGAGCGCAGAATCGCCGCCTCGTCTCCTCCAGAAAGATCGGTGCGGCCGTGCCCACCCGGAAACAGGGTGTCGCCCACAAAGGCAATGTTCCCCTGCTCGGTGGCAGCAAACAAGACGATCCCGCCCGGCGTATGCCCTGGCGTCTCGATCACCTGCAGGTAGATATCGCCCACCTCGATAGCATCGCCCTCGGCGAGCAGGCGTGTCGGCTCCCCGGGGTCAGGCGTCTCAATGCCCCACATAGCTCGCTGTTCCTCGATGTTCGCATGCGGCACCGCCACATCCTTAGCACACAGCTCATACTGGCAGCCCTCGCCAACGGTGGTTCGCATGCCCGCAACACCACCAACATGATCGGCATGGCCATGAGTGCATACGGCGCCAAACACGCGTACGCCGGGATGCTCGGCTCGAATATGCTCCACCAGGCGTTCGCCTTCCCATGCGGGATCGATAATCACGCACTCATTGTCCGAAATAACAGCATAGCTATTGGTCTGAATGGGACCGTTTACGAGCGTCTCGATCTCGACCGATCCCTTGGGAGTTAAATCCAAGGACACAGCACTCATGTCCCTCTCCTCTCTATAGAACTCGAGGCATCAAACGATGCCTCGAGTGTAGCGAATATCGATAATGTGACACGTTCGTCGCGACTAAACGCGGCGCTTAAGCTGGGCTCCACCCTCACCGGGCATCAGGCGGCGCGCGTCGTAGACCGAGTCAACGCTGCTGATGGAGGCCAGCAGCGGATCCAGACCACTCGCGTCCGAGATCTCGACCATAAAGCGCAGGGTTGCAATACCCTCGCGGTTGGTCGACGTGGCGGCAGAAAGGATATTGCCGCCCGCATCGCCAATGGCAATGGTGACATCCTTGAGCAGGCCCATGCGGTCCAGGCACTCGACCACGATCTCGACCTGGAAGAGGGTGTCGGCAGCGCCGTCCCACTCCACTTCGATCATGCGCTCGGGATGCTCCATAAGACCCTTGACGTTGGGACAGTTGGCGCGATGCACCGAAACGCCACGACCGCGCGTGATGAAGCCGACGATGTCGTCGCCCGTCACGGGGTTGCAGCAATGAGCCAGACGGACCAGTAGGCCGCTGTTGCTCTCGCCCTTGACGATAATGCCGTTACTGGCGCTCTTGCCGCGCTTTTGCGGCTTGCGGTTGGAGCCGCGAGCAGGCTGCTTCACGACCTCGGCGATAGCCTCGGCCTTGGTGAGCTGTTCCTCGGGCTTGGGGTCCAAGATTTGCTCGACCTTATTGCCCACAGCGCGCGGGGCAACCTTGCCGGCGCCGACGGCGGCAAACAGGTCCTCGAGCTGCTTGAAGTTAAACTGCTCCGCCACGGCGTTGAGCGCACGCGTCGAACGCGGCGTAGAAATGCCATAGCCACGCTTACGCAGGTCCTTAGCCAGCATATCGCGACCAGCAGCAGCGTCGTCGTCCTTGGTCGCAGCGGCAAAATAGCGGCGGATCTTTGACTTGGCGGAAGGTGTCTTAACGATCTTGAGCCAATCACGCGACGGCTTGGAACTCTTGTTAGTCAGAATCTCGACACGGTCACCCGTCTTAATCTCGTGCGTGAGCGGAGCCACCGCACCGTTGATTTTGGCGCCGACGCAATGGTTTCCCACCTCGGTGTGAACGGCGTAGGCAAAGTCGAGCGGCGTGGAGCCGGCACGAAGCGCCATGACCTCGCCCTTGGGCGTAAAGACAAAGATCTCCTGATCGAAGAGGTCGACCTTCAGCGAATGCAGGTATTCCTTGGCATCGGTGATCTCGTCGGAAGCCGCCCAATCGAGCGAATGCTTGAGCCAGTTGATCTGGTCGTCCAAACGTTGAGCGTCATTGGTCTTGGAAGCAGACGATCCGCCCGACTTCTTATATAGCCAGTGGGCGGCAATGCCGTACTCGGCCTGCTCATGCATCTCATAGGTTCGAATCTGAATCTCGAGCGGGCGGGCCGTGGGGCCGATAACCGTCGTATGGAGCGACTGGTAGTTATTGACCTTGGGCATGGCGATATAGTCTTTAAAGCGGCCGGGCATGGGGTGCCACAGCGTGTGCACCGCGCCGAGCGTGGAGTAGCAATCGCGCACCGAATGCGTGATGACGCGCAGTGCCACCAGGTCGTAGATCTCGGAGAATTCCTTGCCCTTGCGCTTCATCTTTTGGTAGATGGACCAATAGTGCTTGGAACGGCCGTTGATCTGGAAGTCTTCCAGGCCAATGCGGTTGAGCTCGTCGGTGAGCGTCTTGATGGTCTCGGCCAGATAGCGCTCACGGACCTCGCGCGACTCCGCCACCATGCGTGCGATGCGCTGGTAGGCATCGGGCTCTAGGTAGAAGAAAGACAGGTCCTCGAGCTCCCATTTAATGGAGCTCATGCCCAGACGGTCGGCCAGGGGCGCATACACGTCCATGGTCTCGCGAGCCTTAAACAGGCGACGGTCCTCACGCAGGGCTGCAAGGGTGCGCATGTTGTGCAGACGGTCGGCAAGCTTAACGATGATGACGCGGATGTCCTTGGACATGGCGAGGAACATCTTTCGCAGCGTGAGCGCCTGTTTCTCGTCCATGCTGTCGACTTCGATGTTGGTGAGCTTGGTCACGCCATCGACGAGCTCGGCCACCGTATCGCCAAACAGGCCGGAAACATCGGCAAGCGAGGTCTCGGTATCCTCGACGGTATCGTGCAGCAGCGCGGCGCAAACCACATCGCAGTCCATCTTGAGATCGGCCAAAATGATGGCCACCTCGACGGGATGGTTGATGTACATCTCACCCGAGCGGCGCTTTTGGTTGCAGTGCTTCTCGGCAGCAAAGCAATAGGCCTGCTCCACCTTAGAAAAGTCGTCCACATTCATATATTTGAGGCACAGGCGCTCCAGTTTGTCGTAGCTGTCCGCCATAATCTCGGGCGGCAGCTCATCGGCATGCTTATAGTGCTCCATCTCCGAGAACGGCTGGAGGGTGGAATCATGGGCGGTACGGGCTGCGGCATCCATCGAGGTCCCCTTCCCCTAGGCCCGCGGTACGATCGGGCGGTTAACTTTGGCTAGCATATCAGAAGCGCACGAATCGAGCGCCCAACTCCGGAAAGCCGAGAACTCCATGCGCGAGCGCAAGCCCTCCAAATAGCGAATTGACCTGCTCAATTGCACACGGCCGGGGTTTTCGGCCATCGCGATGCGACGGGTGTCGTCAAACCCCGAAACGCGACAGAAGCCAAGCTCTTCGAAGATTCCCAAGCCACTTTCCACCGAGCGCTCGTCGACCGGCGTGCGAGCATCGATGGCAAGGCACATCTGCGCGATGTCGATATCGCTTGCGCAGAATGAATCATCCCCGGTCTTACCGCGGTTGGAGCGCCACATGGTCTGCAGCGCACGATAGAGTGTGACGAGTTCGTCGCGCTCGGGTGCGTAGCAGTCGAGCAGGCGCTCGTTGATGCGGGCATCGCGCGACGAATAGAGCAGGTGGATCACGGCGGGCTGTCCGTCACGACCGGCACGCCCGCTCATCTGGTTGAACTCAATGGCGCCAAACGGCATGTGGTACAGCACGACATGGCGGATATCGGGCAGATTGACACCCTCGCCAAAGGCCGAAGTCGAGACGATGCAGCTGAGGCATCCGTCACGAAACGCCTCCTCTACGCGATGGCGGTCGGTGCGCGTAAGGCCCGCGTTGTAAAAGGCGATATGCGACGCGTAGTCGGGAACGCGTTTGCGTAGCGTCTTGGCAAGCGCCACGGACTGATCACGCGAGTTGACGTAGATGACGGTCTTCTCCCCCGTCGCGACGATGGACACCAAACGGTTCTCGCGGCTCGCAAGGTCGCGGTCGTCCTCGAGCTGCAGGTTCTCGCGCACCGTCTCGTCGACCACCGTGCGAGTAATCGGCAGCATGCGGGCAAGCTCGGCCACGCCCGGAGCCGTCGCGGTGGCCGTCGCAGCCATAACAACCGGGTCGCCCAGGGCTTTGAGGATATCGGGCATGTCGAGATAGGCGCTGCGGTCGCCGCCCTTGGCAAGGCCGGCGTGGTGCGCCTCATCGATAACGACAAAGCCGATGCGGCCCGAACGCGCGAAGCGGTCACGGTGGATAGATAGGAACTCGGGCGTCGTGAGCACGATACCGGTGCGGCCCGAAGCTAGGCCGGCGAACACATCATCGCGTGCGGCCTCCACGGTCTCGCCGGTCAGCACGCCAACGCCAATGCCAAGCGCTGCCATCGTCGACGAGAGGTGATAGGCCTGGTCGGCAACAAGCGCACGCAGCGGATAGACAAAGATGCTCGCACGTCCGCGAAGGACAGCCTCGCGCGCAGCATGTACATGGAAGATGAGAGACTTGCCGCGGCCCGTTCCCATAACGGCCAAGACGCTCTGGTGGTCGGCCAAGGCATCGAGCGCCTCAACCTGCGCGCGGTGCGGCTGGTTCGATCCGATAAAGCTATGGATAAGCGAGCGCGTGAGCTCGGTATAGGAAAGCTGGGCGAGCGTCTCGCGCTTACGCGACTCCAGGCGCAGGCCGGAATCCGCCGGCTGCACGCCACGACGAAGCTCGCATGCCGGATCGTCGACGCTGGGCAGCGTGGTATCGCGGACCAGAACATCCTTGATCATGAGCTTGGGCTTCACACGCCCCTGCCAATGCTCGGCAACGGCCTCGAACACCAAGTCGACAGCGCTATCGCAGTTGATGAGCTTATCGATTTGCGGCACGCGGAACATAATGGCCGGCACACTCGCGGCGCCATCGGTCGCCACAAAGCGCATGTGCTCGCCGGTTTTGCCCACCACGGCGCGGTCGCACATCGTCACGCCCTCGGCAGCCAGCAGCGGCACCTTGTTGCCCTGGCCAAACGGCTCAAGACGGGAGATCTGCTCGATGGTCTCGATATTCAGCTCGGAAAGGTCGACGGTGGCGGCGACCTCGTCGGTGTCTTCAAAGTCCTCGGCGGGAAGCTCCGATAGCACGGCGGAAAGGCGGCGGCGGAACTCATCGAGCTTGGATGCCTCGATGGTCACACCCACCGCACCGGCATGTCCGCCGCGACGAATCAGCAGGTCGGAACAGCGCTCGACGGCGTCAAACAGGTTAACTTTGCCCACCGAGCGACCAGAGCCGCGCGCGATACCGTCCTCGATCGAGAACAGCAGCGCCGGCACGTGATAGCGGTTGGTCAGACGGCTTGCCACGATGCCCTTGACGCCCTCGTGCCAGCCCTCGCCACCCACGACGATTGCGCGTCCGCCGTCATAGGTCTTCTCGACCTTTGCCATGGCATCGCGCGTGAGCTCCGCCTCGATCTCACGGCGCTGGCGGTTGATTTCCTCGAGCTCAGTCGCCAGTGCGCTTGCTTCGATGGGATCGCGGGCAAGCAGCAGGTCGAGCGCCAGCTTGGGATCGGCCATGCGGCCGGCAGCATTCAGACGAGGGATGAGCGAAAACGACAGGCCGTCGGCCGTAATGGTAGAAAGGTCCGTCTTGGCAAGCGCAGCAAGCGCGATATAGCCGGGACGAGCGGTTACGCGCATCTGCTGGATGCCCTCGGCAACCAGCGCGCGGTTCTCGGGCGTGAGCGGCATCATGTCGGACACGGTGCCCAGCGCCGCGACCTCGATTAGCGAACGCCAATACGACGGCTTGCCCAGGCGCTCACCCAGGACTTGCACCAGCTTGAGCACCACACCAGCACCGGCAAGTTCACGCGAGGGCCCCTCATCCTCGAGCTTGGGGTCGGTCAGGGGCACACCCTGCGGCACCTGGTCGGAGGGCTCGTGATGGTCCGTGACCACCAAATCGATCCCCAGGCTCTCCAGATAGGAAACCTCTTCCTTGGCGGCAATGCCGTTATCGACGGTCACGATCAGCTGGGGGCGAGCGAGCTCGTTAACGCGGTCGAGCGCCGCGCGCGAAAGACCGTAGCCCTCGTCAAAGCGATGCGGAATAAACGGCGTGACATCGGCGCCAAACGTGCGTAGTGCCTCGGTCAACAGACAGGTCGACGTAATACCGTCAACGTCAAAATCGCCAAAGACCGCAATGTGCTCGTGGTTGCAAATAGCACGCTCGACGCGGTCGGCAACGACCGACATGCCCGGGATAATGAGTGGGTCGGCCCAGTCGCGATCGAGCGAAGGCGTCAAAAACAGCTGACCTTCTTCGATGGATGTAATGCCGTGCGCGACCATAATACGCGCCACCAGCCCGGGAATGCCCAGGCCAGCCGAAAGCTCCTTTTCGAGCTCGGGGTTTTGCTGAGCGACCGCCCAGCGATGCGTCGTCTTAAGCGATGACATAGGCGCCCACCCCCGATAGGGGCAGGTCGCCGCGATACCTCTCACGGTTCATAGCGATGAGTCCTCTGTGTATGCCCGCTTCGGCAGGCAGATCTGTTGAACGGATTTATTATACCGTGCAGAGCAGACGCAAATCGCCGCAGCACGCCGCGGTTTCGGTAAACGATGCCGGTAATAGCCTCGAAATATTCGAGCGTTTCTGACGCACGGACGCATGCGAGCGTCTAGCATATCCATTCAAAACGGGTTCACGGGCAAAGGGAGTCACAAGCGCATATGAAGCAATGGGTTGGACTGGGCAAGTTTCTCGCGGGGCACATGCAGGTCATCGTTCCGATTTGCGTGGCACTCGGCGTGCTCTTTCCCCAACAGATTGGCGTACTCAAGCCCATCGTTCCCACCTTGTTTGCCTTTATGACGTTTCAGGGTGCGCTCAGCAACACCTTTCACCAGGTAACCGAGGTGTTCCGCCGTCCGTTGCACCTAGTCTTGGCGCTGCTCGTCTCGGCGGTGCTTATTCCCATCGCGGCGTATGCCATGGGGTCACTCTTCTTTGGCTCCAACCCCAACCTTGTCTGCGGCATTGTGCTCGAATACAGCGTGCCCGTGGCCGTCACCGCTTTTATGTGGATCAGCATGTTCGGCGGCAACGGCCCGCTCGCGCTCACCATCATCCTGACGTCCTCGGTTATCTCACCTGTGACGATTCCGCTTACGCTCAAGCTCCTGCTGGGCGCCACCGTCTCGATCGACGTGCCGAGCATGATGCAGAACATGGCCTTTATGATCGCCATCCCCGCTGTGCTCGGTATTGCCATCAATGAACTCACGCGCGGCTGGGGCCACGAGAAACTCTCTCCCGTGCTCTCGCCCGCCTGCAAGTTCATGATGATGGGCGTCATCGCGTCCAACTCCACCGCTATGAGCGAGTACGTGCTGCACATAAACGCGGTGCGCCTGGAAGTCGCCCTCTTTATTTTGGTCTTCGCCATCAGCGGCTTTGTCGTCGGTTTTCTGGTCGCACGTGCGCTGCATCTGCCATATAGCGAGACGACTACCATGTGCTTTACCTGCGGCATGCGCAACATCTCTTCGGGTGCCGTCATCGCCACGCAGTACTTTCCGGGCGAGGTCGTGTTCCCCGTCATGTGCGGCACGCTGTTTCAGCAGGTGCTGGCCTCGATTATCGGGCATCTCTTTGAGTGCCTAACCTGCGAGGAGCGCACCAAACAGCGCAAGCGGGTCGAAGCCGGCCGCGACGACATGGCGCGCTAGGCTGTCCGCATTACGCGGGTGTTAGTCTTGCTATACGAGCGTTTCCAGATGCGCACGCAGACGCTCAGCATCGATATCGAGCGTCGTCTCGGCATTGACTTGGGCCAAACGATAGCCGACAAAGTAGGGCGAAACCACCCAACGCGGCAGCGCCTTGGCAATGGTCCGACCGCCCAGGTGATAGAAGAACAAGTTGTACGACTCTGCGCGACCACCGTGGTGCTCGTTTAGGATATAGCGCAGAGCTACCTGGATCGCATCGGCAAAGAGATCCGCCTCGGCTTGGTCTCGTGCGTCATCGCTGGCGGCGATTCCCTGCGGGGCTGAAACGTTGATCTCAAAGAACCCCATGATCGGTTCGGTTGAGATATTGACCGAGATTCTCCCCTGTTGCCAGACATTGATGCCTTCGAAATTGGCAGAAGTCAGCGAAGTGTAGCCGTCTTCCTGCTCCAAACCCACAATCTGCATGTGCGGATGAACGAGACTACCGCCCGAGAGCGGACCCTTGTTCTTGTACATGAGAACGCTGCGATACTGCTGTGAATCGATCATCTGCTGCCAGCAACCCAGGGCAAACCGTATCACATGGTGGAGTTCATCCGGCTCATAGATCACCAGGTCGGCATCGTGATCGGCCGACTCGATCAGCACGGTTTGACGGGTGGCGCGCAGGGTCTTGAACTTATTCTCGAGCCAGATGCAGTCACCATCGCGCCGGATGATATCGGCAAGTTCCTCGGTATCGCAAAAGGGACACGCGGTGCCAGGGCGCCGGTTGTCGTCGGGCTTGCCGTTCGCCTGCTGAACGTCAAATACCAGCGCCACGGGTTACGCCTCCAGCGGCACGATCTTGGTGCCATGGAGCTCGGAGACGCTCAATGCCGCCGCCACGGTATCGCGGTTGGCCGTAGAAATGCCGCCGCCGGGAAGGATGGTCAGGCGGTCGCCCGCATACTCGACAAGACGCGACAGGTGCTCCAGGTTGTCCTCGATCGGCGTTCCGGCAGCACCACCATGCGTCAGGATGCGCGTGATGCCGCAGTCGGCGAGTGTGTCAATGGCGTCCAGCTGAGCCTCGGGCGAGAGCTGGTCAAAGGCCATGTGGAAGGTGATATCGATGGCCCCGCGCTTGCACTCCTCGGTCGCGCAGCCCGTAGCCATCACGAGGGCGCCGAGGGTGAGCTCGTCGAGCGCCCAGCCGCCGGCACAGGGCTTGCAGCAGCCAAAGACCAGGCCGTCAACGCCGGCGCTCACGGCAAGACCCAAGTCCATCTCCATCATGCGCAGCTCGTCCTGGTTGTAGTGAAAGTCACCGCCACGCGGGCGAATCATGCACATCACTCGCGCGTCATGCTCGTGAGCATAGCTGACCGTAGTGCTGATAACGCCGGCCGAGGGCGTGGTACCACCGACGGCAAGGTTGTCGCACAACTCGATGCGCTTAGCACCGGCATCGATAGCCGCCGGCACACGCTCAAAGTTCTCGGCACAAAACTCGTACAGCATAGATAGCCCCCAGGAGACATTTCGATTTCCACACGGCATTGTCGCACGTTAAATAGCAACCCGCACGATGGAACAAAACCTTGACAAGGAGTGTCCCAAAGTGCCGGCACATAAGGAACGTCCCCAGGTGCCACCTTGAGCGATGGGTACTCATTTAAGTACGTCCCCAATGAGTACCCGCAGGGGACAGACAGACCGGACTCCCTATACGACAACTGTTGACATCATATACTATGTGTCATATAGTAGGTGTTACACAGTATACTACGAAAGGAGGTGTGCGGATGGAGGCACAGATGAAGCGCGGCTTCCTCGAGGCCTGCGTGCTCGCGGCCGTCTCGGGCGAGGAATCCTACGGCTATCAGATCGTGAAGGACGTGCCCGCGAGTATGGGGCTCACGGAATCCACGCTCTATCCGTTGCTCAAGCGCCTGGAGAAGGCGGGCTGCATCACCGCGCGCTCCGCCGAGCACAACGGGCGGCTGCGGAGGTACTACCGCATCACGGACGCCGGGCGCGAGCGTATCGCCGAGTTCCTCGCCGAATGGCCATCCGTGCAGGAGATCTACCGTTACGTGGAGGGGGCGCACCATGACGCGCGATGAGTTCTTGAACCGGCTGGGCGAGCTTCTGGCCTGCCTGCCGGCAGATCAGGTAAAGGAAACGCAGGAGTTCTACGCGGAGGCCATCGCCGACCGTATGGAGGACGGCATGACGGAGGCCGAGGCTGTGGCCGCCATGGGCACGCCCGGTGAGGTCGCTTCCAGCTCCACATAGCCGCAGCGCAGTTCACCTACAGTTG
>UQPT01000070.1:0-11164 GCA_900543045.1 uncultured Collinsella sp. | reverse complement strand
GCCGTTGTCGTGTGGGCGGTTATGTCGTGGCCGCTGATGAGGCTCGAACTCGTATGCTACAGCGAGTCGATAAAGCGCTGCTGGGCGGCGCGGCCGGCCTCGTCCCATTTAAAGACGCCGGCGTTGTCGAGCACGTGGCCAAACACCACGCCGACCTCCTCGTGCAGGATGCCGATGGCGCTATCCGCCGTAAGCTCGTCGGCGCGGCGGGCATAGACGTCCTCGGCCCACGCGGCATGGCTGCGGCAAAGGTCGTCGCCCTCGAGCGCACTGGCAAGGTCGTAGCTGGTATCGGCTTTGGCTGCCAGCAGGTGCTCGCGGACAGCGCCGAGCTCGGGAACCAGGCGCGGCGGAAGAATAGCCAGGCCCATAACCTCGATCAGGCCGATGTTCTCCTTCTTAATGTGATGGTACTCGGCATGCGGGTGGAAAACGCCCAGCGGATGCTCGTCGGTCGTGATGTTGCAGCGAAGCGCCAGGTAGGCCTCGTAAATCTCGCCGCCGGCGTTGCCGCGGGAGTCGACGCGGCGGATGACGGGCGTCACGGTGTTGTGCGCTACGCCGTCGGCCGTGTGCGCGATAACGCCCACCGACTCGTCGGTCCACTCGCGCCAGGCGAGGATAATCTTCTCGGCAGCGTCGAGCAGCTGAGCGCGGTCATGCGAGCGCAGGCGCAGCACCGAGAGCGGCCACTGCAGCACAGTGCCGGTGACCTGGTCAAAACCGGGCACGCTAAACTGCGAGACCTCGGCGGCATGCATCATGGGGAACTCGTGCGCGCCGCCCTGGAAGTGGTCGTGCGACAGAATCGAGCCGCCCACGATAGGCAGGTCGGCGTTGGAGCCGATGAAGTAATGCGGGAACAGGTCCACAAAGTCGAGCAGGCAGGTCAAGCCCTTGCGGTCGACGTGCATCGGACGATGCTCGGAGCTCATGGCAATGCAGTGCTCGTTAAAGTAGGCGTACGGGCTGTACTGGAAGCCCCAGCGCTCGCCGTTGAGCTGGATGGGGATAATGCGCAGGTTTTGGCGAGCGGGGTGAGCGCCGCCGTCGGCTGCGGCGGAGCGTCCGGGATAGCCTTCGTTTTCGATGCAGAGCTGGCAGGCGGGATACTTCTCGCCCGTGTTCTTGGCGGCACCTGCCGCGGCGATATCGCGCGGGTCCTTCTCGGGCTTGGACAGGTTGATGGTGATCTCAAGATCGCCCCAGTTGGTGGGGGTGCTCCATTTGATGTTGCGCGCGATGGCGGCGCGGCGCACGTAGCCGGCGTCGCAGCACAGGCCGTAGAACCAGTCGGTCGCGGCACGGGGCTCGTTGACGCCCATACGTCCGTTGAACTCTTCGTTTACAACCGAAGGCCTCGGCATGAGCGCGCCCATGATGCGCATGGCGATGCGGTCGCGGCCCGACGCCGTATCCTCGACAGCACCATTGGCAACGGCGGCCTCGGAAAGCGCGGCAAGCGTGCCTTCAAGATCAAAGTCGGGCAGGGTATTGGGGTGCAAGAGCGAGAGTTTCTCAACCTGGAGCGCCCAGGCCATATCGAGCGCGGGGCCCGTAGCGCCGATGCACTCCAGAATGGTGTTGTATGCCCAGATGCGATCGTCCTGGCCGATCATCGATCGATGAATGGCGTACTCGATCAGGTTCTGCGCCGCTTCGCGCACGTCAGTCATTACAGCCATGCCGCGTAAGCCCCCTTGTCAGAGATGGCGTAGTGACGGGCAGAGCCCTCGCCCAGCCAGCCGTTCATCTTGGCAATGAAGGTGTTGACCAGATCGAGCGGCACGAAGGCCTGGATGGTGCCACCAAAGCCGCCACCGTGAATGCGAACGGCGCCGCGGCCGTCGAGCACGTGCTCGGCCAGCGCCAGGGCATACATGGAAGGCTGCTCGGAACCCAGCTTGGCAACAACATTCTGCAGGTACATGGCAGAGCTGGCGCCGGACTCGCGCGTCAGGACCAGGAACTGGTCAATGTCGCCAGCGTTCAGGGCTGCCCAGCGCTTGTCGACCAGGCCGTTCTCGTACCAGTAGTGAACGGCGCGCAGGCAAGCGCGGTCGCCCAGCTTGGCGCGCAGCTCGGGGAGCTTGGCGTCAAAGTCGGCAACGTCGACCTCGCACAGGCGTGCCTTGCCAAACTCGGCGGCGACGTCCTGCATCTCGCGCGGAACGGCGGCGTAGTCGTCGGTAGCTGCCACGTGGTCGGCGCCGACCTTAACGAGCACGAGCGCATAGCCGTGATCCTCAAAGTTGAGCTCGAGCTTCTGGGTTTTAGGCTGAGCCTGGTCCTCAAAGTCCATGTAGGCGAGGCCGCCCAGGCACACGGCGGCTTGGTCCATCAGACCGCAGGGCTTGCCGTAGTAGTTGTTCTCGGTTCGCTGGCTCATCTGAGCGAGCGTGACGGGCTCAATGGCGGGCGCGCCCCAGAGCGTCTCCATGGCACGGCCGTACGCGGCCTCGACGGCGGCAGAGCTGGAAAGGCCGCCGCCCGAGGGGACGGAGCAGGTAAAGGCAAAGTCGAAGCCCTGGGGCTCAACGCCCAGAGCAGCGATTTCGTGGGCCATACCGCGCACGAGGCTTGCGGACGTGCCCTTCTCGGACTCCTGGACATCCAGCGTGTCGAGCGTGATCTCAAACGTAGGATAGCCCTCGTCGGCTACGCGAACCTTGTTGGAATCGGTTGCCACGGCGATGCCGTCAACGGCGACATCGAGCGAGCCGGCGATAACGTGGCCACCCTCGTGGTCGGTGTGGTTGCCGCTGATCTCGGAGCGGCCGGGCGCGTGCACATAGAGCACCTGGCGGTCGCCGATGGGGCCAAACTCCTCCTCAAACAGCTTGGTGAGCGTGGCGAGTGTCTTTTCGTCGGGGGTGGTCATGGGAGTCCTTTCCTTGGCGCGCACGGGTGAGTTTTGCGTCGTTATGAGTACGTTAACAATTTGAAGCGGCATAAACTCAGCATCTACGATGCCGCACGTTACGGGCTATGTTAACGTACTCATAACACAACACTTATCACTTTTTGAGAATCTGGTAATCGGTAGAAATTCAGCCGTGAACGGTACTGCCGTATGGACTTATAAAGCAGAAGAGATGCAGATAGAAAAAGTAGAGTACGTTAACATGCGTCCGACGATAGCGGGCCTCGGCGCGGGATGTATTTCTGCCCGGGCCGGCATTCACGCTATTCAGATCTCTCAAGGGTGAAGGTGATCCTGTGGCAAGGCGCCCGTCCAACGATACCAGTTCGCGTCCGGTCTCCATGGCCGACGTCGCCCGCGCTGCTGGCGTTTCGCAGCAGACGGTTTCGCGCGTCGCCAACGGCTTGCCCAACGTTAACGAACAGACGCGCCGGCGCGTGCAGGCCGCTATGCAAGAGCTTGGCTTTCGTCCGAGTTATGCCGGTCGCTCGCTGCGTGACGGCCGTTACCATTCGGTCGGGCTGTGCGTCAACGATGTCACCAAGTTTGGCAACCTTTCAATGATCGACGGCATCGCCAGTGCTGCTCGCGAGCATAATTGCGCCATCACGCTGGTCGAGATGTCCAAGACCGAGGAGTTTTCGCTTGCCGAGGCCACGCGTCGTATGGCCGCGCTGCCCGTGGACGGTATCATCATCGGCATGAGTCGCATGGCGCCCGATTTTGAGACGTTTGATCCACTGCCGGGCATTGGCACGGTCATCGTTACCATGTACGCGCATCCGCGCGTGACCACGGTCGATTCCGACCATTACGGCTGCTCGCTATTGCTTATGGATCACCTGTTTGAGCTGGGACACGAGCGGATTCGCTATATTGGTGGCCCGTCGTTCTCGGTTGACGAGCAATTTCGTCGCGCCGGTTGGCAGGATGCGCTCGAGCGTAAACACATTAAGCCGCAGGCGCCGCTCGAGGGCGATTGGTCTGCCAACAGCGGTTACGAGGCCGGCAGATATCTGGCCGAGCACGACCGCACCATGACGGCGATTTACGCGGCAAACGACCAGATGGCAAACGGTGCCATCGCCGCGCTGCGCGATAGCGGCTTGCGCGTGCCCGAGGACGTGAGCGTGGTGGGCGTCGATGATTCGCTCGATGATTTTGTAGCACACAACGAGCTCACGACCGTTCGATTCGACTTGCATCAGCGTGGGCGCGAGGTGTTCGAGCATGCGGTTCCCGAGGCGGGTACGGTGGGCAAAACCGTTGCCATTCGTATTCCCGGCCAGCTCATCATTCGACATAGCACGGCGATACCGCGCTCATAGTTTGTGCTGGTAAACGGCGATTTATCGCATTTCAATAACAATCGGTAAGGATGCCGGCAGATAGCTGTTGGGATGCAGCCGAGTGCTATGATAGACGGGCTCTTTTGTCTATCTAGGAGGCTTTGCCTGATGGAGATCACCAAGGATATCCGCTACGTTGGCGTCGACGATCACGACATTGACCTGTTCGAGGGCCAGTACGATGTGTCCGAAAACGGTATGGCATACAACAGCTACGTTATCTTGGGCGAAAAGATCGCTGTCGCCGATTCGGTCGACGGCGGTTTTGTCGACGAGTGGCTCGGTAACATCGAAGCCGTGCTCGACGGCCGCACGCCCGATTACCTGGTCGTTCACCATATGGAGCCCGATCACTCCGCTGGCATCGCTGCCTTTATGGAGCGCTATCCCCAGGCGCAGATTGTGGCCAGCATGGGCGCCTTCCGCATGATGGTCAACTACTTTGGCACCGACTTCCCCGAGCGCAAGATGGTCGTCAAAGAGGGCGACGTGCTCGACCTGAGTGGCCACAGCCTAACGTTTGTCGGCGCCCCCAACGTGCACTGGCCCGAGGTGCTCTTCTCCTATGAGGCCACCGACAAGGTGCTCTTTAGTGCCGACGGCTTTGGCAAGTTTGGCGCCAACGACATCGAGGATCCGGAAGGGTGGGCCTGCGAGGCGCGCCGTTACTACTTTGGCATCGTGGGCAAGTTCGGCAAGTTTGTGCAGGCCGTGCTCAAGAAGGCCGCCGACCTGGACATCCAGATCATCTGCCCGCTTCACGGCCCCGTGCTGACCGAGAACCTTGGCTATTACCTCGACACCTACAACACTTGGTCGAGCTATCAGCCCGAGGACGAGGGCATCACGATTGCCTATGCGAGCGTGTATGGCCATCTGAAGGCTGCCGTTGAGGAGCTTGCATCTGCGCTCGAGGCCCGCGGCCAGAAGGTTTCCGTCTTTGACCTGGCTCGCGACGACATGGCCGAGGCCGTTGAGGATGCGTTCCGCTATGACCGTCTGGTACTCGCTTCCATCACCTATCAGGGCGAGATCTTCCCATTCATGAGCACCTTTATCCATACGCTTGCCGAGCATGCCTACCAGAACCGTACGGTGGCGGTCGTCGAGGGCGGCTCCTGGGCGCCCGCAGCTGCCAAGATTATGACCAAGGAGCTCGAGGGTATGAAGGACATCACCCTGACGCAGAACAAGGTGACCGTCCTGGGTTCGCTCAACGACGCCTCGCGCGCTCAGATCGAGGTCCTCGCTGACGAGCTCTCCAAGTAGCGATACGTTCACGTTTAACGCTCAAACCACCACAAAGGGGACGGTGAACCTTTGTGGTGGTTTTTGTTTAAGCGCCGGCGATGAGGAGATTTGGGCGGGCGTTGTCGACGATTTCGGCGATTGAGGTGGCGACGGCGTGATCGGGGTCACGGTCCATCACGATGGCGTTGACGTCGGTCAGCTCGGCAAAGCGGTACATGCCACGTCCGTTGACCTTACTGGCGTCCATGAGGGCGACACTTTGACGAGCAGCACCGACCATAGCCGCTTTGGTCTCGGCCATCTGCGGAAAGTCGGTCGTAAAGCCGCAGCCGGGAACGAAAGCGCCAGGGCACATGACGGCCAGATCGGCATGGACCATTTGGAGCGCCTGCATGGTAAGTGGGCCGTACAGATAGCGATGGCCTTTGCGCAGTGCCCCGCCCAGCATGACGACATCGACTGAGGGCATGCTCTCGTCGATGTAATCGGCAATGGTAATGTCGGCCGTGATGACGGTGATGCCATCGCGCTGGTCGAGGAGCCGAACGAACTCGAGTGCCGTGGTGCCGGAGTCGACAAGCACCGTGTCGCCGTCGTTAACAAGCCTGATAGCGCTTTGGGCAATGGCCTGCTTGGCGGCGACATTGACGTTGATGCGGCGATCCTGGGTGGATACGGTCAGTCGCTTCTGGAGCGACACGGCGCCGCCATGCGTGCGGCGCAGCTTGCCGGACTCGGCGAGCGCGTCTAGGTCGGCGCGGGCGGTAACGGAGGACACGCCAAAGGTCTGGGCGATTTCTGCTACTTGCACCGAGGCGTTATGTTCGAGCATCTCCATGATGGCGGCACGCCGCTCATCGGCGAAAGCTCGGGTTGTTGCATAGGCCATATCCGCTCCATCATCGTCTGATATTTGCAGGAATTGTGTTGAGTCTATTTTCGTTCATTTTCTTTTTAAGTAAGAAAACGCCTTTCGATTACTTACTTTTTCTATAAAAGAAAGACGTTTAACGCCCAAAATTCAATATCGAACACGCCCACTCAGCTCCAATTCCTTCCGTTTACTTTTCAAAAGCGACTGTATTGACCTGCATGGGCTCAATATCTCGCACATGCATACCCGCTGAATTTCATACAATGAGCGCAGCAAAACGCAAGGTAAAACGCCTTGCGGACACGTACGCCCGATGTCCAGATGCGGGCGAGGGAGAGGAGCAAACGCTCATGGCACTTGTTACCACCGAAAAGATGCTCAAGGACGCTCAGGCCGGCCACTACGCCGTCGGCGCGTTCAACGTCGAGAACCTCGAGTTTGTTATGGCCGTTCTGGCTGCTGCCGAGGAGACCAAGTCCCCCGTCATCATGCAGACCACCCCGGGCACCATCAAGACCGCTGGTCTGGACTACTTCTACGGCATGGTCAAGGCTGCCGCCGAGCGCGCTTCCGTGCCCGTTGCCCTGCACCTCGATCACGGCGATGGCTATGACCGCTGCATGCAGGCTTTCCGCACGGGCTACACCTCCGTCATGATCGACGGTTCGCACGAGTCCTTCGAGGACAACATTGCCCTGACCAAGTCCGTCGCCGACGCTGGCCGCGCTATGGGCGTGCCCGTCGAGGCTGAGCTTGGCAAGGTTGGCGGCAAGGAGGACGACGGCCCCGCGGTTGAGGGTGAGAGCCCCTACACCGATCCGGCCGAGGCCAAGGAGTTCGTCGAGCGCACTGGCTGCACCTCCCTCGCTATTGGCGTTGGCACCAGCCACGGCGTGTACACGAGCGATCCGCACATCGAGCAGTCCGTGGTCAAGGCCATCCGCGACGCCGTCGACGTGCCGCTGGTTCTGCACGGCACCTCCGGTGTGCCCGATGAGCAGGTTGCCGAGGCTGTGAAGAACGGCATCTGCAAGGTTAACTACGCCACCGAGCTGCGCCAGGCCTACACCAAGGGCTTCATGACCTACATGGCCGAGAACCCCGCCTGCTTCGACCCCAAGAAGCCGGCCAAGGAGGGCATGCGTGAGATCACCGAGCTGGTTAAGATCCGCATGACCAACCTCAACTCTGTGGGCAAGGCAGAGTAACAGCAAGGGTACTCCGACTCGCTACATATCCCGGGGAGGGACGAGGACTTAGTTCCCCAATCGTCCTCGGGCATGCAAAAAGCCTCGCTGCGCACTTCGTGCGGCGAGGCTTTTTGCCCCCTGCGGAAAGATTGGGGAACTAAGCCCTCGTCCCTCCCAGGATGACCTACTCGAGGTCGTCGCCCTTGTGGCGTTAGGGCGGAAAATAATAAGAAGCCTTCGCGCTGCGGAATGATTTTGGAAACTAAGTACGGGGACCCGCCCAAGCCGTTCTGCTCAATCGCCCTTGTGGTGTTGGGACTGAAAGGGTGGGACGCGTGGGTTATTTGGTTGTTAGGGTTAGTAGGTCGTTGGGGGTTTTGAGGTTGTAGGTGGCGTTTGGGATATCTTGGTGTGATCCCCATGCTGCTCGGGCAAAACTGACCCCTGCTGAAGTTGCGCATTGTTCGTCGTAGACGGTGTCGCCAACGTAGACGACGTTGCCAGGATTCGCGCCCGTACGCCGGAGATATTCGAGCATGGGTGCGGGTGCGGGTTTATGTTCGGTTGTGTCTTCGACAAGGATGATGTGCTCAAAATACTTATCGAAACCAAGGGGTGCAATTTCTTTTGTGTATTCGTCGCGCGCACGTGAGGAGACGATGCCAAGTTTGCAGCCGCTATCGGCGAGTGTTGCGATGACTTCAAGCAAACCTGGAAACACGCTGATGGTGCTTTTAAAGCTGGCGGCAACTTGGCACCAGCGATCCAACGTTGCCTGCGAGTAGATTCCAAGTTTCTCAAGGGCATCCTTGCCGGGTATGCCGAGGGCAAATTCAAGCTCGTGTCGGGGGAGCGTTTTGCCGGTCTCTTCTTGGACAATCTGGACAAGCGATGATAGAACGCTTTCTTCTGTATCTGCCAATGTCCCATCAACGTCAAATACGATATGGTCAAAGTGCTTCATATGATTGCTCCTCTCTGTTGTTTGCCTGCAAGTTTGATGCGGTGACAGAAGAAAGGCTAGCGGGATTTCTGCCTGGTGCTATCGAGATTCTGCCTCGCTGCTCGATAGCTCGAAGGAGTGCATCCCATTTGTTCTTTAAATACCTGGCCAAGATGGCTTGCTGTCGCAAAGCCGCATTGGCGCGCGACTGTCTGGACCGTTCGCGTGGTGTGTGTCAAAAGTTCGCAAGCACGGTTTACGCGGTATGCGCGCAGATATGCCGCCGGGGTCGTTCCTGCGCAAGCTTCGATAATGCGGTAACACTCTCTTTCGCTTACGCCGGCTGCAGATGCCATCTGGGGCACATCTATAGCGGCTGCATAGTTCGCGCGGATATAGTCCAGGATTGCCTTGAACTGTACGTCGCGGTTGGTCATCCAAGAGGCGTTGTCGGAGGAAAAGAACGGTTCGGCCTTGGCGTAAATCTGAATCCAGAGCTCTGACAAGCTATTCCGAAGCGCCATCTCGTTCTGCGGCCGTTGAAGGTCGTGGTTAAAGGAACTCTTTAGCAAATCGATAAAGGGCATATCGTCGGGGTTGGTGGGCGACCATTTGAGCACATCGACGCCTCGACATTGCAGTAAAGGATTGATATAGCGCTTTTGAAGGCGTCCCGCGGGATCGCCGAGCATCGACGGCTGAAAGATATGCAACATTTGAATGGCTGGTGCCGAATTGGGTGATTGCAGCGTGCTGTGCAAAACGCCGCCGTTGATAAAGCCGGCGGACCCTTCCTCAAAGCGTACGTGCTCATGAGCCGCGCGCGTTCGATAGTCAATCGCTCCCTGCTCCATGTAGAAAAGCTCAACTTCGGAATGCCAGTGCCAGGGGACGGAATTGCCCGGATAGCGAGCGAATTCTGCGCGTTCGGCAATATAGGGCCAGTCATCGGCGGTCTCGGGAAACGCTTCCTCGCGTCCTCCGCGGTGCAATTCTATGTGATCCATGTTTCGCATGGCATCAGTATAAAGCGCGATGGGCTTAGATTGCTCTTGCCTGTTCGGGGAACGCCTTGTTTAGAGATGCTTGGAGCTTTTCGAACGATGCTCGCAGGTTGAGGCTCTGATTGGTTGAGCGTTTGGCCTTTGTGGTGGGGGAGTCGAGGAGGCCGTTTCTCTGTGTCGGGGGGAAGGAGAAAAGGTCTGCATGTTTTAGGGATGACTGCTGTGTTGCGTCATTGGAAGAATGCATGCTTATGCGGCCTCCTCGATGTCCACCAAAAGGTTGCGCACAGGGTGTGCTGCTAGGTCCCGTGCGTTGGCAGTATTATGCAGCGGACCGTTCAAAGAAGCGCTAAAGAAAGGCTTAACCTGGTTTGGTGTTACGATGAAACCGCAGGTCAAGGCTATTGAGTAACACTCTTGAAAGGTTTTGGGCTTAAGGGCTTTCTAAGGTTTGTGACGTGGATGTGGCTCGGACGTGCGGAGCGTGTGAATGCTCGCTGTTAGCGCTGCGGCTCTGTGGCGCGCACCTGCTCGATGACCTTTTCCATCGTGGCGTCGATGCGGTCTTTTTTGAGTTCGCATTCCCAGATGGTTATGGGCGTCCAGCCCATTTGAGTGAGCGCTGCCACAGCAGCACGGTCGCGCTCGACGTTGCGACGGAACTTTGCCTCCCAAAACTCAACGTTGCGCTTGGGCTGGCTTGGGTTGCACTTGGGGCAGCGGTGCCAAAAGCAACCGTTGACGAAGATGGCGATCTTGCGGCCGGGGAAGGCGATGTCGGGCTTGCCGGGTACCTTCCATTCCAAACGATAGCCCGTAAGGCCCGCGGCCCGTAGGCGCTGACGTACGAGCAGCTCGGGCTTGGTGTTGGCGCGCTTGTTGCCCTTCATGGACTTTTTGATGGCGGCGCGACGGCGGACCAGTTCGCGCTCGTCAGCGGAGAGGTCCGAGGTATCGATGCCGTCGAGCAGACCGGGCTTGGGACGCTTTTTGCTGCGGCGTTTAGGTGCGCGCTTGGGTTTGGTAGCGGGGTGTTCGGTCGTGGCGGCCTCGGCGTCGTTGACAGTGCCGTTGGACTCAAGCCGGTCTTCCTTCAGCTCAATCAGGGCATCGATGAGCCCCTTGTCTGCGGGCATCCATTCCACCGTGGCAAGCGAGGTGCGCGGAATCCAGCGGATATCAAGTTGGCGGTCGTGCTTCTGAGGCTCATCGGATTCATCGGCGAGCGAGCAGTAGTAGCACTCCATGGAGAGATGGAAATCGGGGTAGTCGTACTCAACGGTGTAAAAATCGCGCAGGTTGGTGACTTTTACCTGCAGCTCTTCCATAAGCTCGCGGCGCACGGCGTCTTCGGGTGTTTCGCCGCGCATGAGCTTGCCGCCTGGGAACTCCCAAAGTCCCTGCATGTCGCCATAGCCGCGCTGCACGGCCAGTAGCTCGTCGGATCCTTCCTTGCGAATGATCCCAGCAGCAACATGAACAGTCTTCAACAGGAGTCCTCTCTCAACATCATTACATGACGGGGTAGTCTTTTTGGGACGGGGCTTTTTTAGCTGCCCTATGTCAAATGCGCCCTCATGTGAACTGCGCCCCAATTCTTGGACGGGCTAATAAGCGGCCTACGCCGCAC
>UQPT01000069.1:0-11203 GCA_900543045.1 uncultured Collinsella sp. | reverse complement strand
GGAAAGCACATTAAGTGCTTTCCTTTGCGTGCGGAACTCGCGACAAACTTAACCCCCGCCCCCAGCCCCGGAGACCCTCCCGGAGGGACCGAAAAATTTTTTCAAAAAAGTTGTTGCGCGCCGGACAGACTTCTGTGTATACTAATCCCCGCAGCGCACGCGAGCGGAAACAAACGCGAACGCCTGCCTGGGGAGTTAGCTCAGTTTGGTTAGAGCGCCGGCCTGTCACGTCGGAGGTCGCGGGTTCGAGCCCCGTACTTCCCGCCAACGCAATTAAAGCCACGTCTTCGGACGTGGCTTTTTGCGTTTGATGCACTTTGTTTCGATAGAACGATCGCCCTGGCGCATCTTCGCCCAGAATCCCCGCCCCTTCGGGAACGCAAGTAAAATCTAATAAGCATATCTGTCTAAACAACAGCTTTGTTGCGCAACACCTGTTCAACGAGACAGGGGGTTAGGTTATACTAAATTGCACTGTAGGCCGCATCTGATGCATTTCGCTCCAAGCGCGGCACTCAGTGGATATCCGATTTACCATTTGGATGCCCTGCGGTCATTTAGCGTCTCGACACAAGCTCGGCCCCGGAGCTCGTTCGAGCTGTTCGTATTCCTTGAAAGGGGAAAAATGGACATATCGAGGAAGACTGATTACGCCCTTCGTATGTTGGCGATGCTTGCCGAGGATCCGGAGCGTTTGCTTTCTGTTCGCACCGCTGCCGAAGAGGTCAATGTTCCGTATTCGTTTGCCCGCTCGATTCAGCACGGTTTGGTCCAGGCCGGTATTGTGGAGAGCCTGCGTGGCGTCCACGGTGGCATGCGTCTCAAGGTCAGTCCGGACGACGTCACTATCCGCCAGGTCGTCGAGGCCGTTCAAGGCCCTATGGTTATGAATGATTGCACCGCGCCCGATGGTGACTGTGCGCGCATGGGCACGTGCTGCTATCATCCCCTGTGGGCCGGAGCTCAAGCATTGATGCGCGACTACCTCGATTCCGTTTCGCTCGGCGACATCGTCGCTCACCGCCAGTTCCCGGCCGTCGATCCCAAGTTCGCCGACCGCGAAGCGTTTCCCGAGTACGCCACCTGTGCGTATACATGCCGGGAGGAATAGCGCCGCATAAGGAGCATAGATATGATTCAGGACCCCTTTCGTTCGATGATTCGTTCGGAAGGGGTCCTGCGTTATCGCGACCTTCCGTGGCGCCGCACGCGCGATCCGTACATCATTTGGCTTTCCGAGGTCATGTTGCAGCAAACACAGGTGCCACGCGTGGAGACGCGTATGCCGGCGTGGCTCGATCGCTTTCCGACCGTGCAGGCGCTTGCCCAAGCCGCGCCTTCCGATGTTTTGGACGCTTGGCAGGGCATGGGCTACAACCGACGCGCTCTGGCGCTCCACAAGGCCGCTCAGCGCGTTGTGGAGGACTGGGACGGTGAGTTTCCGCGTGAGACGCGTGACCTGGTCGCTCTGCCTGGTATTGGCCCGGCAACGGCGCAAGGTATCCGGTCGTTTGCGTTTGACCTTCCAGGCGTGTATCTGGAGACCAACGTGCGCACGGTCTTTCTGCATCACTTCTTTCCCGATGTACCGGCTGTTCCCGACCGCGAGCTGGTGCCGCTGATTCAGGCGGCCTGTCCGGCGGTCCCCGGTGCGGCGACCGACGAGATCGCTCCCTTTGCCGTGCCGCTCGATGATGCCGACACGCCGCGCGCGTGGTATTACGCGTTGCTGGATTACGGCGCATATCTAAAAAAGACGTTGCCCAATCCGTCCAGGCGCTCGGCGGGCTATAGCCG
This sequence comes from uncultured Collinsella sp., assembly GCA_900543045.1. Classification (GTDB taxonomy): domain Bacteria; phylum Actinomycetota; class Coriobacteriia; order Coriobacteriales; family Coriobacteriaceae; genus Collinsella. Next base: position 9,406 of record UQPT01000069.1, on the reverse strand, counting down.
TCAATCAAAGTTTGAGGGCTCACGTCGCCAAAAGCGCGCGCATATCGTGCGCATGCTGCTGGCAGCGCGCGATGGCCAACCGGCGGGGATTACGCTTGCTGATGCCGTGGTGGGCGTTAACGATATGGAAGCGGCGGCTGGGCGCGGGCCGGTCGAGCGCGAGCTTGTCGCGGGCATTCTGGCCGACCTGGAGCGTGAGGGCTTTTGCCGAGCCGAGGGCGATCGCTGGCTGAGCATTTAGCCCGTGGAAATCTGAAGAACAGGATTGTAAGGTTTAGATTTCCGACATGAGGGCATCCTAAAGACGAGGCCGCTCGAAGCCTACGGGCGGCATGCGTTGAAGGGAAGTACACCTATGGATTTTGAGAATTCCCAAACCAAGAAGAACCTCGAGACCGCTTTTGCCGGTGAGTCCCAGGCACACACCAAGTATCGCTACTATGCCTCCAAGGCAAAGAAGGACGGCTACGTTCAGATCTCGAACATCTTTGCCGAGACGGCTGGCAACGAGTCCGAGCACGCCAAACTGTGGTTTAAGTATCTGCACGATGGCGCCGTCCCCGATACCCTGGACAATCTGCGCGATGCCGCCGCGGGTGAGAACTACGAGTGGACCACGATGTACGACGAGTTTGCCAAGACCGCCGAGGAAGAGGGCTTTGCCGAGATTGCCGCAAAGTTCCGTGGTGTCGCCGCCGTCGAGAAGGCCCACGAGGAGCGCTACAACAAGCTCGTCGAGCGCATCGAGTCGGGCGAGGTGTTTGAGCGTGAGGGCGTAAAGGTGTGGAAGTGCCTGAACTGCGGGCACCTGCACGTTGGTGCCGAGGCGCCTGAGGTGTGCCCGGTTTGTAACCACCCGAAGGCGTACTTTGAGGAGCAGGTGGTGAACTACTAGCGCGTGGCGCTAGCGTGAGCTGGGCCGGGAGGGCCGGACTACCTCCCTCCTCGCTCACGGCTTCGCAGGGTCGCGCGAGGCAAAGGCATACGCCGCGGGTCTGACGGCGCGAGCTTGCCAGCGAGTTTTGACTAATAGATTGGTTTGTGTGCCGCCCCTTTTGGGGCGGCACGTTTTTGTGTGGGGTCCCTGTCTTCACAATTTTCGTCAAGTTTTTGGTTAGATTTTGGTCAGTTGGCGTAAGAGTGGAAGGCCAAAAGATTGCTGGCGAAAAAAGCTCAGAGAAAGTGCTGGTAGGGGAGTTGTTGAGCTTTTCGACGGCTTTTGAGCAAAAGAAACTTTGTGGCTATTGCCGGCGATTGCGTTGTCGCGGTCATGGCGGTGCGGGATGCTGGTCGTAAGCGTCGAATGCTCCGATTTTGGAGGCCAGCATGGATCTGTTTCTTGAGACTCCGCAGCAACAAGCTGAGCGCATGCTGCGTCAGCAGCAACGGCTCATGGAGATGCAAATGCAAGGGGCGGCAGCCCAGCTCTTTGCGCAAAATGTCGTGCCCGCTGCTGTACCTGCAGCAGTGCCCGGGTGTGAATCGGCGCCAGAGGCCTATTCCGTACAGCAGGATTCATATGCGCAGGAGCTCGCGTTCGATAAACGTCGTGCGCGTCACCGTCGCTGGGCCCAGCGCCTGCGTACGCTGGCGATGATCGTGCTGATTCCGCTGGGGCTCGCGACAATCTTCTTGGCCTCATATGCCCTCACGTGCATCCTCAACGGCGCCTCGCCCAATGAGGTACTTCAGCACTTGGCAGCTCTTGGTCAGCGCTTGGGGGATGTCGCAGCAACCATCCGCGCCAGCTGGGAGAGCTAGCGGACCAGCACCCATAGCGCAAAGGTAACTTGTCTGCGCTCGATTGGACATGAGCTGCGTTTGACAGGGTAAGATTGATCGCGGTTTTGATTGGTGCTCGATTGGGTTTGTTGGGCGGAGTTTATGTCTGCTATTGATATTGTGCTTGTTGTGATCGCCTTGGTGGCGGTGGGGGTTGCTGTGGCTTGCGCCCTCCAGCTCAAGAGCCTGCGTGCCGAGCTGCGGGAGCGTGGCGACAGTAGCGCGGAAACGCTGGCAGCGCTCGAGCAGGCCAACAGCACGCTCGACACCCTGAACGTCGCGTTGGCCGAAACCCGCCGCACGGCAAATGCCATCGCGCAGCAGCAGACGACCGACGCCGCCGTAGAGCAGCAGCGCTACCTGACCATTGCGCGCGAGTTCTCGCAGGCCGGCGACCGTATGGATGACCTGCGCCGCGAGACGGCCCAACAGCTTGGCGCCAACCGCGAAGGCATCGAGCATCGCCTGGACAAGGTGCGCGAGACGGTCGATGCTCAGCTGGGCGCCATCCGCAAAGACAACAACGTGCAGCTCGACCAAATGCGCGCGACGGTGGACGAGAAGCTCTCTCGCACACTCAACGACCGACTGTCGGCATCGTTTAAGCAGGTGAGCGACCAGCTCGAGGCCGTGTACAAGGGCCTGGGCGACATGCAGTCTATCGCCACCGGCGTGGGCGACCTTAAGCGCGTGCTGGGCAATGTCAAGGCGCGTGGCATTTTGGGCGAGGTGCAGCTGGGCGCGATCCTGGCGGACATCCTTACGCCCGACCAATATCTGGAAAACGTCGCCACCAAGCCCGGCGCCTCGGAACGCGTTGAGTTTGCTGTCAGGCTGCCGGTAGACGAGGGCGACCCCGTGCTGCTGCCGATCGACTCCAAGTTTCCGGGCGACGCGTACGAGCATCTGCTCGACGCCCAGGAGTCTGGTGACGCTGAGGCCGTCGCCGCAGCGCGCAAGACGCTCGATACGATGGTGAAACGCGAGGCCAAGGACATCTGCGAAAAGTACCTGAGTGTGCCGGCAACGACCAACTTTGGCATCATGTTCGTGCCGTTTGAGGGGCTGTACGCCGAGATCGTCAGCCGCCCCGGGCTTATCGAGATCCTGGGCCGCGACTATCACGTCAACGTAGCCGGTCCCAGCACCATGGCGGCCATCCTCAATAGTCTGCAGATGAGCTACCAGACGTTTAGGCTGCAAAAACGTACCGACGACGTACTGCGCGTGCTCTCCGCCGTCAAGGCCGAGCTGCCGCGCTATCAGGCGGCGCTGCGCCGCGCCCAGCAGCAGATCGAGACCGCGGGCAAAACGGTCGAGGGCATCATTACCACGCGCACCAACGTCATGGAGCGCAAGCTCAAGGACATCGACGCGCTGGAGGATGCCGACCAAGCCGATGAGATTTTGGGGCTCACATCCGCGGAGCTGCTCGCAGGCCAAAAAGACGAGGACTAGCTGCATCTGACGGCGGGGTGCCGGCGCAAGCACGGCGCGGGCGCTTTTCGCATCGTGCTTGCCTGAAGTGCGCTTCAATGTGCAACAATGGCGTTTCGCCCTATCAGACGCGAAAGGAAGCCCATGTCTCAGAGAAGCACCAGTCCGCTCAAACGCTCCACCGTGCGCCGCACGCTGCAGCGTTTTTGGGACGTCACGCGCACGCAGCCGCTGATCGTCTTTCTCTCGGTGTTCTCGTCGGCGGGCTACATCTTTTTGCTCACGTTTGCCAACACCTACGTGATGGCCCTCATCGTCGACCGCGTCCAGGCCGGCCCCGTGGCGGGTGACCAGGTGTTTGAGGTCTTCGGCCCCTATATCCTAGCGCTCGTGCTCGTCAACTTGGCAGGCCAGATCCTCTCCAAGCTGCAGGACTACACCGTCTACAAGCTCGAGATTGCGGGCAACTATCACCTGGCGCGCCTATGCTTCGACACGCTCTCCAACCAATCTATGACATTCCATACCAGCCGCTTTGGCGGATCGCTTGTGAGCCAAACGAGCCGTTTTATGAGCGGCTACACGGGTCTGGTGGACGTGACGGTGTATTCGCTCATTCCCACCATCACCTCGGTTGTCTGCACGGTGACGGCGCTCGCTCCGGTGGTGCCCACATTTACCGTGATCCTGGTGTGCATCATGGTCGTCTACATCGCGTTTGTCTGGCTTATGTACAAGCGCATCATGCCGCTTTCGGCCGCGACGTCCGCCGCACAGAACAAGCTGTCGGGCGTGCTCTCCGACGCGGTCACGAACATCTTGGCCGTCAAGACCTGCGGGCGCGAGGACTTTGAACGCGATCTGTTCGACACCGCCGATCGAGCCGCGCGCGACGCCGAGACGGTCTCGATGCACGCCATGATGCAGCGCAACTTTACGACCTCGGGCCTTATCGTCATCACCATGGCCGTGGTGAGTGTGTTCGTGGCGGGCGGCAACGCGTGGTTTGGCATCTCGGCGGGCTCGCTCGTCATGATCTTTACCTACACCTATAACCTCACCATGCGCCTGAACTACGTGAGTTCCATGATGCAGCGTATCAACCGCGCTTTGGGCGATGCGGCCGAGATGACGCGCGTGCTGGACGAGCCACGCTTGGTGGCAGACGACCCGGATGCCCCCGAGCTCAAGGTGAGCGAGGGCGCGATTGATTTTGAGCACCTGAGCTTTGCGTACCGTGACGCTGCGGCGGGCGAGAACGTGTTCGATGACCTGACACTTCATGTGGCGGCGGGCCAGCGCGTGGGCCTGGTGGGCAAATCGGGCTCGGGTAAGACGACGCTCACCAAGCTGCTGCTGCGCCTGGACGATGTCCAGGGCGGCCGCGTACTCGTGGACGGTCAGGATGTCTCGCGCTGCACACAGCAGAGCCTGCGCCGCCAGGTTGCCTACGTGCCGCAGGAGGCGCTGCTGTTCCACCGCTCCATTCGCGAGAATATCGCCTACGGCCGCCCCGACGCCACCGACGAGCAAATTCGTGAGGCGGCGCGCCTGGCCAATGCCCTGGAGTTTATCGACCGCCTGCCCCATGGCTTTGACACCATGGTGGGCGAGCGCGGCGTCAAGCTTTCGGGCGGCCAGCGCCAGCGCGTGGCCATTGCCCGTGCCATCCTCACCGACGCGCCGATTCTGGTACTCGACGAGGCGACGTCTGCCCTCGATAGCGAGTCCGAGGCGTTGGTGCAGGAAGCTCTCGAGAACCTGATGCGCGGCCGCACCTCCATTGTGGTGGCGCATCGCCTGTCCACCGTGGCGGCGCTCGACCGCATCGTGGTACTGGCGGATGGCGAGATCGTCGAGGACGGCACGCATGTGCAGCTCGTCGAGGCGGGCGGCGAGTACGCGAGCCTGTGGAGCCGTCAGACCGGCGCATTCTTGGAGGCGTAAACGTCTCGGACGTGGGACAATTGTGCCCATAAGTTTATTGTGCCGTTGAGCCGAGGAGTCGTTATGCCACGCGAGACCAATGCCGCCAAGCGCGAGCGCGCCATCGAGGTGTGTGAGCGCCTCAACCGTCGCTATGGCCCGGTCGAGTGCTTTTTGGACCACGAGAATCCCTTCCGCCTGCTGATCGCGGTGCTGCTTTCGGCGCAAACGACCGACGCGCAGGTCAACAAGGTGACGCCGCAGCTGTTTGCCCAGTGGCCCACGCCCGAGGCCATGGCAGGGGCGAGCGTGGCCGATGTGGCGGACACCATTAAGTCGCTCGGCTTTTATAAGAGTAAGGCCAAGCATGCCGTGGAGGCCGCGCAGATGATCGTTGCCGACTACGGCGGCGAGGTACCGGCCGACATGAAGGAGCTTGTAAAGCTGCCGGGCGTGGGACGCAAGACGGCGAACATCGTGCTCAACGTGGGATTTGGCATCGTTGAGGGCATCGCGGTGGATACGCACGTCAACCGCATCGCGCACCGCCTGATGCTGAGTCCCAAGACACACGCCAAAGAGCCGCTCAAGACCGAGCAGGATCTGCTCAAGATTTTGCCGCACGAGTATTGGGAGTCGGTCAACCATCAGTGGATCACCTTCGGTCGCGAAATCTGCGATGCCCGCAAACCCAAGTGCGACGAGTGTCCGCTGGCAGATTTGTGCCCCAGCGTGCGCGTAGCGGGGTAGGGCGGAATGCATCTTCGTCTGGCGTTTTTTGCAGGGCCGGGTTTGCCCTTGAGCAGGAGTCCTCTCCATGCGCTACCATGACAAACAATGATCTTTGACGTACGACCCGCCGAGCTTGCCCCGGCGGGCTTTTGGCGTTGCGATGCCGGAGGAACAGCATGCTCATTCACCGTATAGCCGCGCAGCTCTACACTGCCGAGGCGCTGCAGACCGTCGAGGCCGGGCTCGATGCTGGCGAGGACGTGACGCTGGCCGTGTCGCAGTCGGGCCGTACGCTGATGGCGGCCGCCCAGTTTGCGCGTCGTCCGCGCCCCACGGTCTACATCGTGAGTGGCGAGGATGCCGCCGACCGCGCCGCACGCAGTCTGGCCGCCTATGTGGGCCTGGCGCGCGTGTGCCGCTTTCCCGAGCGCAAGGACTACCCTTGGCGCGAGCAGGCGCCCGACGATGCCGTGGTGGCGCAGCGCTGCGAGGCCCTGGGACGCATCGTGCGCGGTGACAACTGCATTATGGTTGCCTCGGCCCGCGCGCTGCTGCGTTGCGTGCCGCCAGTCGAGAGCCGCTACTGGGAGTCCACGACCTTTGCGGTGGGCGAGGAGATCCCTTTTGACGAGGTGCCGCAGCGCCTGGTGGGCATGGGCTATACCAATGCCGGTGCCGCCGACGCACCCGGCCTGTTCCGCGTGTACGGTGATACCGTCGAGGTGTTCCCCGCGCAGGAGAAGGCACCCGTGCGCATTGAGTTCTTTGGCGACGAGATTGATCGCATCCGCCGCATGGTGAGTTCCACGGGGCAGACCATCGGCAACGAGGACAGCATCGAAATCTTCCCCTGCCGCGAGCTGGCGCTCACCGACGAGGCCGTTCACAACATGCACGTGGCGCTCTACCGTGCCAGCCAGGACGACAGTAAGCTGGCGGCGCTGCTCGAGATGGTGGATGCACGCATCGTCACGCCCGAGCTCGACCGCTTTTTGCCGGTGATGTACGGCCAGACCGTGAGCCCGCTGTCGCATGTGAGCGGCAAGGCGCTCGTGGTGCTGTCCGAGCCGCGCTCGCTGTTCGACGACTGCCTGCGCGCCTACGAGGATATCGAGGCGCGTGCCGGCGAGGCGGGGGTCGACCGTCTGGACGGCCTGTACGTGCGTGCCCAGCAACTCGACTTTGGTGCCCAGCAGCGCCTTAACTACGTGAGCTTGATTCGTGCCGGCGGTGCGGTGACGGCAGAGCTCAAGATTGAGCAGCCGGCCACCGCGGGCTCGGACAATCGCTTTATGACGCGCATCCAGGAGGTCGTGGGCAAGCGCTATGCCTGCGTGTTTGCCATCCCCGACCGCGGTGCGCGCGAGTCGATGGAGCTCACCTTTGGCGATGAGGGTATTACCTTTGAGGAGTCGCTGACGGCCGCGCCCGAAAACGCGGGCGCTATTGGCGACCGTGTGCGCGTGGCGGCGGCGGATTCTGCCGATCGTGCTGCTCGTCAGGCGGCCCATGCTTCGATTCGCGAGCGCCATGCCGATGCGCTCAACGCCCGCTCGCTCGAGGCGGGCGCGGCCCAGGCTGCCGCCGGTGCCGCTGTGCCCACCATCTCGCGCGGGCGCGTGACCTTTGTGGATGCCGCCCTGCCGCAGGGCGTGGTGGTGCCCGATGCCAATCTGGCCGTGTTCTCGATCGCCGACCTCAACGCCCGCATGGATGCCAATCGCGCCCGCAGCCGCCGCAAGGTGGACATTACGCAGATCACCTTCCCCTTTAAGCCGGGCGACTACGTGGTGCACGCAACGCATGGCATCGCGCTCTTTAGCGAGATTGCGCGCCAGGAAGTGGGCGGCAAGGAGCGCGACTACTTTTTGCTGGAATATGCCGATGGCGACAAGCTCTACGTGCCGCTCGAGCAGGTCGACCGCATCACGCGCTATGTTGGCCCCGACGGCGACAAGCCGCGCCTGACCAGGCTCAACACCGCCGACTGGACGCGCGCCACCAACAAGGCGCGCAAGAACGCCAAAAAGCTGGCGTTTGACCTGGTCGACCTGTATACGCGCCGCTCCTCGATTGCCGGTATCGCCTGCCCGCCCGACACGCCCGAGCAGATTGAGATGGAGGAGAGCTTCCCCTACGACGAGACGCGCGACCAGCTGGAGGCTATTGCCGACATTAAGGCGGACATGGAGGCACCCAAGCCCATGGACCGCCTGCTGTGCGGCGACGTGGGCTTTGGCAAGACCGAGGTCGCCCTGCGCGCAGCGTTTAAGTGCGTGGACTCCGGCCGCCAGGTCATGGTACTCTGCCCCACGACCATTCTGGCCCAACAGCACTACGAGACATTTTTTGAGCGCTTTGCACCGTTTGGCCTGGAGGTCGAGGTGCTCAGCCGCTTCCGTACCCCGGCGCAGCAAAAGCGCGCGCTCAAGGCGTTTGCCGAGGGCACGATCGATGTGCTCATCGGCACGCACCGCCTGCTTTCGGCCGATGTGAACCCCAAGAACCTGGGCCTGGTGATCATCGACGAGGAGCAGCGCTTTGGCGTGCAGCACAAGGAGCAGCTCAAGAACCTGCGTGAGCAGATTGACGTGCTCACGCTTTCGGCAACGCCCATTCCGCGAACTATGCAGATGGCCACGAGCGGCGTGCGCGACATGAGCCTGATCACCACGCCGCCGACCGGGCGCCGCCCCGTGATCGTGCACGTGGGGGAGTACGACCCCGACGTGGTGAGCGCGGCGATCCGTCTGGAAGTGGGCCGCGGTGGCCAGGTGTATTACGTGTCCAACCGCGTCAAGACCATCGACGATGCCGTGGCGCGCGTGCACGAGGCCGCGCCCGAGGCGCGCGTGGGTGTGGCACACGGCAAGATGAGCCCGCGCGAGGTCGAGGACGTGATGATCGAGTTCGCGACCAAGAAGATTGACGTGCTCATCGCCACGACCATCGTGGAGAGCGGTATCGACAACGCAACGGCCAACACGCTCATCATCGAGGACTCGCAGCGCCTGGGCCTGGCACAGCTCTACCAGCTCAAGGGCCGCGTGGGCCGCTCAGCCACGCAGGCATACGCGTACTTTATGTTCCCCGGCGAGCTGCCGCTTACCGAGGAGGCCACGGCACGCCTGACCGCACTTTCCGAGTTCCAGGATCTGGGCAGCGGCATGCGCATCGCCATGCGCGACCTGGAGATTCGCGGCGCCGGTTCGCTCATGGGTGCCGAGCAGCACGGTAACCTGTCGAGCGTGGGCTTCGACCTGTTTACGCAGATGCTGGGACAGGCCGTGGCCGAGGCGCGCGGCGATGACGATGCCGGCGTGGAGGCGGCGAGCGTGGGCATCAACCTGCCGGCCGACTACTTCTTGTCCGAGGAGTACATGCCGGCGGTGGACCAGCGCGTGCTCGTGTACCGCAAGCTCGCGGCGGCTGAGGACCTGGAGGGTGTCGACGAGGTGCAGGAGGAGACCGAGGCTGCGCATGGTGAGCTGCCATTGGCGGGACTCAACCTGTTCAACCGCGCGCGCAT
>UQPT01000068.1:0-11277 GCA_900543045.1 uncultured Collinsella sp. | reverse complement strand
AGCTCTTCGGGACTTATAAACCTGCGGACAAGCCATACCCGCAAGAGCTCCTATCGCTCCACCGCAGGCTTGCGCTCACCAGCAACCAGCAACCAGCACGCGAATAAGCTACTCCTCTACCAGATTCCCAGCACGTGCTGCATTCCCAAACTCATGCACGCAATGCCAATCCAGCAGCAAAAGCCCAGCGCGATGGGCTTGCCGCCCTTTTTGACCAGCTCGACGATATCGGTATTAAAGCCAATAGCCGCCATGGCCATCACGATAAAGAACTTCGACAGCTCCTTGATGGGCGCCGTGATGGACACGGGAAGCTGAAGCACCGTGGTGATTACGCTCGCCAGCACAAAGAACAGCACAAACATGGGAAACGCGCGTTTAAGCGAGAACGTGCTTTTGGCGTCGCCGCCGGCCTTGCGCGCCAGATGCATCTGCCAGCATGCGAGGACCAACGTGATGGGAATAATGGCCAGTGTCCTGGTGAGCTTGACCACCGTGGCGCTCTCGAGCACATTGGCGCCGGGATGCATGCTGTCCCAAGCGCTCGCCGCAGCCGTTACGGACGAGGTGTCGTTGATGGCGGTGCCGGCAAACAGGCCAAAGCCCTCGTTGGTCAGCCCGAGCATACCGCCGAGCGTTGGAAACACGAGCGCCGCGATAACGTTAAACAGGAAGATGACCGAAATAGCCTGGGCAATCTCGCGATCGTCGGCATCGATGACGGGCGCGGTCGCGGCGATGGCAGAACCGCCGCAAATCGACGAACCCACACCCACAAGCGTCGCGATCTTGCTCGGCACGTTCATAACGCGGCAGAGCACAAAGGCGATGACAAGCGAGGTCGAGATCGTCGCCACGATAATCGGCAACGACTGGGCGCCCTTGGACAGAATCTGGGAGAGGTTCATGCCAAAGCCAAGCAGGATAACCGCGTACTGCAAGACTTTTTTAGACGTATAGGTGGCACCGGCGGCGAGCTGTTCGCGATGATTCTTGGGAAAGACGAGCGCCAGAACCATGCCGAAGAGGATGGCGAATACCGGCCCACCGACCACCTCAATCTGTTTGCCGAGCAACGTCGCGGGAATGGCGATGATCAGGCAGAACAAGACGCCCTTCCAGCGCTCACGTACGATATTCGCCAGTTGCATATGGGATTCCTTCTTTCTCTTTCACGTTTGCGACGGCTTATGATACGGCAACATTGGGCATAGCCTTGCGCAAACACAGACTAAGATGCCGCAATAGTTCTCGGGCGACAGCCGAATTACCCACCGCGGAAAGCTGATTCGCGGCATAATTAACAACTGACATATGAGTTTGATAGAACAGTTGCGAGGCGCTATGGAAGAATCGATGCACGTCGGCGAGCAGGAAACGAGCCTACAGGACCAGTCCTACCACACCATTCGACGCAAAATCGTCTACCTGGACTACAAGCCGGGCGAAAAGCTGGGCGTCAAGCAACTTTGCGACGACCTGGATATGGGTCGCACGCCCGTGCGCGAGGCTTTGGTTCGCTTGGCGCAGGAAGGCCTGGTGCGCACCGTGCCCCAGAGTGGCACCTACGTCTCACCCATCAACCTCACCCTTGCCGAGAGTGCCTGTTACATCCGCGAGCATCTGGAAAAGCAGGTGATCGTGGAGTGCTGTGCGCGCGCCACGTCGGCCGGCATCGAGCAGCTCGACCGCGCCATCGCGCTGCAGGAAAAGGCCATGGCCGAAGAGGATCGCATCGGCTTCTTTTTGAGCGACAACCTCATGCATCACATGATTTTTAGCATCGCATGCCGCAGCACCGTGTGGTCGTGGCTCGAGGAGACCAATGCCGACCTGGAGCGCTTCCGCTGGCTGCGCGCCGCCACGCAGGTTCTCGACAATCAGGACATCGTGAACGAGCACAAGCAGATTCGCCGCGCTATCGCCGGTCGCGACCCCATCGAAGCGAGCTTTTTGGTCAGCAAGCACCTGCACATGATGTTCCGTAACCAAACGGAGGTTCTGGACCAGTTCCCCGAGTACTTCGAGACCAGCAAGCTCCGCTAACCTGCCAAAACCACCACAAAGGGGACAGGCACCTTTGCGGTGGTTTCTCCGTACAAAAAGGCCCGACTCTGTCTGATGACGCGGAGCCGGGCCTTGGTCGTTAGAACGGCGGAACCAACTACTCTACCGTGACGCTCTTGGCCAGGTTACGGGGCTGGTCGACGTCGCAGCCGCGCAGGATGGCGACCTCGCGGGCGAGCAGCTGCAGAGGAACGCTCGCCGTGATGGGGCTGAACACGTCTCGGACTGCCGGCACGCGGACGATGCAGTCGGCGATCTTGTTGATCTCCTCGTCGCCCTCGGTGGCAACGACGATGACCTTGGCGCCGCGTGCCTTGCACTCCATAAGGTTCGACACGGTCTTGTCGTAGGTGGCACTCTTGGTGGCCACAGCGATGACAGGGAAGCCCGGGTCGATCAGGGCAATGGGGCCGTGCTTCATCTCACCGGCGGCGTAGGCCTCGGCGTGCAGGTAGCTGACCTCCTTGAGCTTGAGCGCACCCTCGTAGGAAATAGCGGCACCCATGCCGCGACCCACGAACAGCGCGGACTGCGCGTCCTTGCACAGCAGGGCGGCCTCATGAACGGCCTCGGTCTGGGTATCCAAAATCCACTGGATCTGCTCGGCCGTATCGGAAAGCTCGCGGAACAGCATGCGCGCCTGTTTGGTGGTCAGACGGTACTTAACCTGCGCCAACAGCAAAGCCAGCAGCGTAAGGCTCACGACCTGGCCGATGAAGCTCTTGGTCGAGGCGACCGCGATCTCCTTGTTGGCCTTAGTGTAGATGACGCCGTCGCTCTCACGCGCCACGGGGCTACCAACCACGTTGGTGATGCCGAAGACCTTGGCACCCTTGATGCGCGCGTCGCGAATGGCGGCAAGGGTGTCGGCCGTCTCGCCCGACTGGGACACGGCAACGACAAGCGTCGTCGGCGTGATGATGGGATTGCGATAGCGGAACTCGCTGGCCGCCTCCACCTCGGTGGGGATGCGAGCCCAGCCCTCAATGAGATTCTTGGCAATGAGTCCGGCGTGGTAGCTGGTGCCGCAAGCGATCACGTAGACACGGTCGATGTCGTTGAGCTCCTCGAGCGAAAGGCCCAGCTCGTCGATATCGAGCTCGCCGGCGGGGGTCATGCGGCCCACCAGGGTATCGCGCACAACGCGAGGCTGCTCGTGGATTTCCTTGAGCATAAAGTCGGGATAACCGCCCTTTTCTGCCATGTCCAGGTCCCAGTCGATGTGGGTGACCTTGGGCTCGATAACGTTGCCGGCCTCGTCGGTGTACTCGACGCCTGCGGGCGTAAGCTTGGCAAACTGACCGTCCTCGAGCACCACGACATCGCGGGTGGCGTCGATGAGCGCGATCACGTCGGAAGCAACATAGGAACCGGTTTCGCCCACGCCGACTACGATCGGGGAATCCTTGCGGGCCACGGCGATCACGCCGGGCTCGTCAGCGCACACGGCGGCCAGACCATAGGCACCGACCACGTGGGTGCAAGCCTCGCGCACGGAGGCCATCAGGTCGTGCGTCTCGACATAAGCCTCTTCGATCAGATGCGCGAAGACCTCGGTATCGGTCTCGCTCTTAAAGTGATGGCCGCGGCCCTCCAGCTCTTCGCGCAGCTCGGCGAAGTTCTCGATGATGCCGTTGTGGACGATGGCGATACGACCGTCGCAGCTGGTGTGGGGGTGAGCGTTAACGACGGAGGGCTTGCCGTGGGTGGCCCAACGGGTGTGGCCGATACCGCAGGTAGCGTCGCTGTCGATGTTGGAAAGCTCGCTCTCTAGGCCCGCGACCTTGCCCACGCGGCGGATGACGTCGAGGTGCGCCGCGGCGCCCTCGCCCACCTCGAGCGCGACGCCCGAGGAGTCATAGCCGCGATACTCCATACGCTTGAGGCCCGTGACCAGGATGTTCTTTGCAATATCAGAGCCGGTGTAGCCGACGATTCCGCACATAAGATAAATCCCTTCGTTCGCGTGACTGCAAGACGTCCACGCACAAGGGGCGCTGAGACGCATAACGTTCGAGTATTGTACTCACGCAGGCGCAAGCTGATATACCAGATGTGGTATCTCAACTTAGATGCCACCCGATGCACACATGCCCAGCCGGTCCAAACCGCCACAATGGGGACAGACACCTTCGTGGTGGTTTGGGGCGGGCCGGCGCTCTGTCCCGGCGAAAGATCTCGATCTGTAACATCTGGGGCTCCGGAAGCCGGCTTAGTGTTACAGATCGAGACATTGCGGTTCGGCCCCCGCGCTATGTCTCGATCTGTAACAGGTAGAGCCGGTTTTGCCGTCCAGGTGTTACAGATCGAGACAATTGAAGGCCTAGGCAGCTCAAACCACCACAAAGGTGTCTGTCCCCTTCGTGGTGGCCGCGCTGGCAACGGCGTTTCCCCAGATAAAACCTGCCAAAATAAACCTGTCCCTTTTTGGTAGGTTTGGGATGCTACAATCTGGCTTGTACTTGAAACGCATCAAAGGGGCCGCTATGGCAAAGGTAAAAATCAGCGACGTCGCGCGCGAGGCCGGGGTTTCGTTGGGCACGGTTTCCAACGCGCTCAACCATCCCGAAAAGCTGCGCCCCGAGACCCTCAAGCTCATCAACGAGACCATCAATCGCCTTGGCTACCTGCCCAACCAAAGTGCCCGTCAGCTCGCAGGCGGCACCACCAAGTCCTTTGGCCTGGTCCTCCCCCGTCTCGATCACGGCTTCTCGCTCCAAATTGCCAGCGGCGCCCATAACGAGGCCCGCAAGCACGGTTACGACCTGCTCATCGCCAACGCCGATAACGACGGCATTCTCCAGGACCATTACCTGCGCTACTTTATGGGCACGCAGATGTCCGGCGTCATGGTTCAGCCCATGGCGTCCCCCGACTGGCACCCCGCTATGACCAAGATGCCCGTGCCGATCGTCCATCTGGACATCCACTGTTCCGAACCCGGTTACTACGTGGCCGCCGACAACGAGGCGCAGGGGCGCATTATCGCCGAGCTCGCCGTTGCCCGTGGCGCACGCCATATCACCGTTGTGGGCAGAGCGGCATTTATGCAGCTCACCCTGCGCGTACTTGGCATCCACAAGGCCCTTGCCCTGCACCCCGATATCAAGATCGAAGTCATCGACGCCGGCGAATGGAATACCGCTGCCGACGGCTACAGCATCGGCGCCCAGATTGCCGAGCGCTCCGGCGACGAGCGCCCCGATTTTGTCATCGGCCTGACCGACGTACTGGCATCGGGCGTTATCTCGGCGCTGACCGACAAAGGCATTTCCGTCCCCGGCCAGATTCTTGTTGCCGGCTGCGATGGCAACCCACTTGCCTGGAGCGGATCGGTCCCCCTCACCACGGTAGCACCACCGGGCTACGAGATCGGCCGCAAGGGCGTGCAGCTGCTCATGGAACAAATCGAGGATAAACCTGCCGCCAAGACCAAACGAGTCCGCATCGGCTCCGCCGCGCGCACCGTCACCACGGTCACGGCCACCGAGGACATTAATCGTCAGGAACTCGTGCGCCCCTTCTTGCTCGAGCGTGTGAGCACCCAAAAGGCCGAGCAGCACCCGACGGGCCCATCCGCGGCCCCAATAACCGACATCAACCTGGGCGCTTACCTGTAACAAATAAACGCCGCAGCGGAAATAACTACGCTGCGGCGTTTTTGTTGGCCCCACGTGCCCTCCCCATTTAGCCGGGCTTGCGGCTACGGAAATTTATGGCATATAATCCGTTTTTTATTAACTTTTTTGCTAAAATGGATTCAATTCCATATTTTTAGAAATTTCCTATAAGTATTGATTTTGCTCCAGTTTTTTCTCGCCAAGAAAGAGGCTTCATGAATCTGATTGATCGCAAGCAGTATCTCGACTGGCTCATTTCGTGGAAAGACTCGCACGTCATCAAGGTCGTTTCGGGCGTCCGAAGGTCCGGCAAATCAAAGCTATTCGAAATCTACCGCAGCTACCTGCGCGATCATGGAATCACAGGCGGCCAGGTTATATCCCTCAACTTTGAAGACCTGGAGTTCGAGTCGCTTACGTCGTATAGAGCACTCTACGACTACATTTCCGCCAGACTCGTCCCCGATAAGATGAACTACGTTTTTCTGGACGAGATACAGCACGTCGAGCATTTCGAAAAAGCCGTCGACAGTCTTTTTATCAAAGACAATGTCGACCTCTACATAACCGGTTCCAACGCCTATCTGCTCTCGAGCGAGCTGGCAACTTTGCTCTCCGGTCGCTACGTAGAGCTCAAGATGCTGCCCCTATCCTTTAAAGAGTTTTGCTCGGCAAAAACCAATGACGGAAAGGCTCCCGCGCAGTTGTTTGACAAGTACATCACCCGGGGCTCTTTTCCCTTTATCGCCGAGACGGGCATTCAGGGACCCCAGGCGCGCGATTATCTTATGAGCCTCTACGATACCATCGTCATACGCGACGTTATCGAACGCCTGAAGGTCTCGGACGTCCCGACCCTGCGCGATATCACCAAGTTCCTACTCCATAGCATTGGAAACCGGATCTCGATTAAAAAAATCTCCGACACGCTCTCGTCCAACGGCAACAAAACCGACCAGAAAACCGTAGCCAAGTACCTCAAAGGCTTAACAGACAGCCTTGTGCTGTACTATGCTCCGCGCTATAACGTGCGCGGTCGGCAGCTTCTTACAACAAACGGCAAATACTACGCCGTTGACCTTGGGCTTAGAGGCGCTCTTGTCAAAACCCAAAGCAGCGATATCGGTCATATCCTCGAAAATGTTGTCTATCTCGAGCTCCTACGCCGCGGATACGACGTCTACGTGGGCGATATCGACGGTGGGGAAATCGATTTTGTTGCCCTACGCTCAGACGAGACGGCCTATTTTCAGGTTTCAGCCACCACACTCGACGAAACCACCCTCAATCGAGAGTTGGCCCCCTTTAAAAAAGTCCGAGACAACTACCCCAAGACGCTTCTTACGCTCGACACGCTGTTTGCGAACGCGAACTACGAAGGAGTCCGCAAGCGCAACGTGATCGACTGGCTCCTGGAGTAACTTGTAGCGTCATAACCCTCCGCCAGCTCCTTACCAAGGCCGCAGCCCCAGTCGCTTAAAGCACAATGCCCCTCTTATCGGCCAAAACAGCAATCTTGGCGTGATAAAAGGGGCTGACTGCGTCAGCGCTTCCACGCAGGCGCCGTTGCCGTCACCGTCCCGCGGGATCGGGCGCGGGACATGGCGACTCGCGTACAAACGCTAGCGCACGGCCTTGACCGCCGCCGTCAGATCGAACAGCGTATCGAGCACGGCCTCGCAGCCATCCACCACGTCTTGCGGCAGTGGCACGATATCGGGGACGGCAAAGACGTGGCAGCCGGCCGTGATGCCCGAGACGCAGCCGTTGCGCGAATCCTCGACCACGGCGCATTCCTCGGGGACAAAGCCCGCGCGCTCGCAGGCGAGCAGATACATCTCGGGGTCGGGCTTGCCGTGCACGACGTCCTCGCCACAGGTCACCGTTTCAAACCTGTCAAAGAGGCCGACCATCTTAAGGTTGTGCTCGGCCGTGGCATGACGCGATGACGTCGCAAGGCCCACGTGATAGCCCGCAGCCAGCAGCTCGTCCAGGCACTCGGCGGCACCGGCCTTAAGTTCCAGTTCGGTCTTGACCATCTCGTCGCGAATCTCCTTGTGACGATGATAGATCGCCTCAGCGGTTTCCCTGCTGCCGTAATGTGCCTCAAGGATGTCCATGACATCGGGCAGCGTGCGACCGATAAACTGATGAATCAGCGTGTCATCAATCGCGACACCCAGCTCAGCAGCGGGCGCTTTCCATGCCTTGATGCCCAGACGCTCGGTATCGACCAGCGTTCCGTCCATGTCAAAAATAACAGCCTTGATCATATCGGTCCCCCATCGACTCTCGCTGTCGCATTGCCGCAACTCTACCGCATTTGACAACTTGTATATAACGTATATACCATATTGCGCTTTCGTTACATAGGTAGAAATCTTATGACAAGCAGCTCGGTAGGATTATAGTTTTCGACCGAGTACATATTGGTAAGGAACGTTTCATGCTTTCAGACACCACCGCACCTGCAGAGGAGCTTCAGGACAAACTCGCAGCGCTCGAACAGCTGCTTTTGGCATACGGACGCGTCGCCATCGGCTTTTCCGGTGGCGTCGACAGCAGCTTTTTAGCCGCGGTCTGCGCCCGCATCATGCCGTCCAGCACGCTTCTCGTTCACCTCACCACGCCGCTCATCGGCACGCCTGAACAGGCTTCGTTTGAGCGGTCCGTTGATGGGCAAGCCAATGAGGAGCCGCATTTTAAGCTCCCTGTGCTCAATCTTTCGGTCGATCAGTTGCAGCTCCCCCAAGTAGCCTGCAACGATGCCAATCGCTGCTACCACTGTAAGCAGGCCGGCTTTACCGCCATCGTCAACCACGCCACGTCGCTCGGCTTTTCCACCGTCATCGATGGCAGCAATGCAAGCGATCGCGGTGACTACCGCCCTGGCATGCGCGCCGCAGAAGAGCTCGGCGTACGCTCCCCTCTTATGGAGGTCGGCTTTACCAAGGACGAAGAGCGTGAGCTGTTGCGCGCATGGGGCTATCCCGTTTGGAACCTGCCGGCGGGAGCCTGTCTTGCCACGCGCGTCCCCACGGGCGAGGAGCTTACGCGCGAGAAGGTCTCCCTGATTCGCGCCTGCGAGGATTACCTGCACGATCTCGACCTGGCGCAGGTACGCGCGCGCTTGGTCGGCGGCTGCATGCATATCGAGGCCGCACCCGCAGATGTCGCCAAGATCGCCGCTCTCGGCGGTGCCGCCGTCGACGACAAGGGCAAGACCCCGTTGCCCGCCGCCATCGAGTCCGCGCTGCGCGAGCTGGGCTGCGCCCACATCTCCCCCGAGGTCACCCCCTACATCCACGGCAACATGAACCAGTAGCGTATCCCGATAAGTTGCGGTGGAATAGTTCCCGTTTTGCGGCCTATCGGGCCAAAACAGGAACTATTCCACCGCAACTCCGTTTGGCGGTCATTGGCACGCAGACCTGCTAAAAAGGGACAGGTTTATTTTGGCAGGTTTTATCTGGGGAAATATCGCGAGACAGTCGCCCCTCTAGCACCCATCCACTTCGAGAGACACGAGAGGGGCGACTCGGCTGCATCTACTTCTTCCGATAGCGGCGGTTGCGGCTCGTCGATGAACCCATTACTTCGATGAGCCCTTTATCCGCCATTTTTGGCAGATGGTAGCGGACGGACGAAATTTTGACCCCCGATGCAACCGCTATTTCTCGCGCCGTCATATCCACTTCGGCGCTGAGAGCCTCCAGGATCCTATCCGCTGTCGAAGCTGACGATCCTCTGCTCATATCGATAATCTCAAACGTGTCTTTGCCACATTTTGATAGGACATGTTTATCGACAAGATCCCCGCAGATCAGGCGAATGTCATCCGAATCCCACTTCAGGGCCTCTCGTATTTTTTGAACATCGCATACGCACCCATGCTCCCGCATAAACATGAGCAATGTTTCCTCGCGATCCGTCAGCTCGGTACCCACATGGCTCTGAATCCACGTGCGGTTTTCAGCAAGCTCCGCCCCGTGCCGGGAAAGCAGCACCGTAAACGAATCGGCCTTAACGATAAATTTCGGCCTTCCAAGCGAACGAGACTCCATCTCGCGAATCATAGCCGGGATACCAGATCCTTGGCTTTCTGCAACGGCCCCCTCGGCATGCCCCAACGGCGTCGCCCCCATTAGGCTCATGAGCTTTGGGTTTCGGCAGCGCGATTCCCCGTCTGCAAGATTGTCCACCGTCTTTCCGCCCCAAAGCCCACCGGGGTTTTTGATCTCTATTCTGTCTGGGTAGATATCGACACTCACGGCCTGCCCCACAAACATGGGCGAATATTCTCGATGGATGCAGGCATTTGCCAAGGCCTCGCGCAAAACCTCCTGGGGAACTTCCCAATCCTCCCTTCTGCCAGCGCCTTGCACTATCGCCGCTTTGCGCAAGTTTCGTCCAATCGCGGCAAGGGCATCTTCGATGCAAGCCGGAATCGGGCCATCGCACAACTGGCGGTCAATAAACCGGGGTTGCCCGGGTGCAGATTTTTCCACATCGGAATGAGCAGCAACATCGATCATCAGTTTGGGATAGAACTGCTGGGGGTAAATTCCCGCCGATAGAAGCCCTGCGAGCTTCACCGCACCATCCTTTGTAGTGATATTGAGTCTGACCAGCTGCTTTTCCAGCGTATCGGCCCCGCGCAAAACGCGCGGGGTCTGCAGCCGGCGATTTGCGATAATGGACCGCACGACATCTGGATCCAAATCCTCGACTGTTGCCTCCGAAACCACCGTACCGTCTGCATCACTCGGAAGCAACGCACTCTGTAGCTCATATAGCTCAGCGGGCGACATCTTGATATCTTTATCATCCACGCGCTTGTAGCTACCGTTCTGCACGCCGCGCGCGCCGATATAGCATGGCTTCGCTTTGAGCTCAAGTTCAAAGATGCGCACCAGAAGTACCTGGAGCCCGTCAACCTCGCCTCGATCAAGCTCATACCGTGGCGCATGGGTCACCACCGCCGCTGAGCCTCCGTCTCCGATACCCGAAACAAACTGGTCGCGTACCCTGTCGATAGCAAAGTTGGCAGAAGGAACAAATCCTTTGGCTTCGTTCAGGCCCAAAATAATGAGCCCGCCCGCAGTGTTCGCAAAAGCACTCACTGTCTCCCATACGTCTGCACTCAATTTATTCGCGCAGGCTTTAACTTCTACCGATGCGTCATCGGTCCCCCGCCTGCGAAGGCGCTCAACGATAAGGCCAAGAGGTTCATCCAACAGCATTGGCATTCCGTCTCTCTAAAACAATAGATTTATCTCTCTAAAGCTTAGTATATCTCTCTAACTTTAGAGAGATGAGCACCTTCTTTTAGAGAGAAATTTAGAGAGATGTATCGAATTCACTGCTAGATTACCTAATGTTATCTCTTTAACTGGCTTTCTCTTTAGAGAGACATTTAGAGAGACGAGCGCATCTCTCTAACCATGGGCTCCGCTCTTTAAAGCGTACACATCCCAACCGTGCCCTAAGTTGCGGCGGGCATTGCCCCGCCAACCCGCCAAAAGAGGACAGATTTATTTTGGCAGGTTTTATCTGGGGAAACGCAGACAGGGCCGCGACGCCTCTAGCG
>UQPT01000067.1:0-11635 GCA_900543045.1 uncultured Collinsella sp. | reverse complement strand
AAACATTTTTATTTACAACAAAGCCCAAACTTTAACAAGCTCGGCAACCTTGGCGACGACCTCGTCAATCGCCACGTCCTCGCGCTCGCCCGTGGCACGGTCCTTGAGCTCAACGGTGCCATTCTTAAGGCCACGCTTGCCAAGCACCACCTGATACGGGAATCCCATAAGGTCGTTATCGGCAAACTTAAAGCCGGGACGCTCGTCACGGTCGTCGACGACGACCTCGATACCCTCGGCGCACAAGCCCTCGACGATTTGGTCGCAGACGGTTGCGCACTCCTCCTTCTTGGGATCGAGCGGAATCACAGCGACCTCGTACGGGGCAACGGAAACCGGCCAGACGATACCGTGCTCGTCGTTGTGCTGCTCCACGACGGCAGCAAGCGAGCGGGACACGCCCACGCCGTAGCAACCCATGATAAGCGGCTTCTCCTTGCCGTCCTCGTCCATAAAGGTGGCGCCCATGGCCTCGGAATACTTGGTACCCAGCTGGAAGACCTGCGAAACCTCGATGCCGCGAGCAGCAGAGAGCGGCTTGCCGCAGTGCGGGCAGGGATCGCCGGCAACGACGGTTACCAGGTCGGCCCACTCGTCGACGGTAAAGTCGCGCTCGGGGCAGGCACCGGTAAAGTGATAATCGACCTCGTTGGCACCGCAGGCCCACTGCTTGGACTCGCGCAGGCTCTCGTCGCACACCAGGCGAATGCCCTCGGGCAGGTTAACCGGTCCGATAAAGCCCTTATGCAGACCGTAGGTCTGGAGCTCCTCATCAGTCATCATGCGATAGCCCTTGCCAAAGACATGCTCGGCCTTGCAATCGTTGAGCTCGTGGTCGCCCGGAACAATGGCCACGACGGGCTTGCCCTCGGCGTCGATGAGTGCCAGAGACTTACGCGTGCCGTTCTCGGGGAAGCCGAAGAACTTTGCAACGGCCTCGATGGTGCCCATGCCCGGAGTCTCGACCTTGGTAAGCGTACCGTCGCCAGGACCCTCGGTCACAACGACCTTGGTGCTTGCGGCCTCGTCATCGGCAGCAAAGCCGCAATCGTCGCAGTAGACGAGCGAAGCCTCGCCGGCGTCGGCCAAAGCCATGTACTCGACGGAGGTATCGCCACCGATCTCGCCGGAGTCGGCGACAACGGGCAGAGCCTTGATGTAGCAGCGCTCGCAAATGTTGGCATAGGCCTGCTTCATCTTGTCGTACTCCTCCTGCAGACTCTCCTGCGTGGCGGAGAAGCTGTAGGCGTCCTTCATGATGAACTCGCGACCGCGCATCAGGCCAAAGCGAGGGCGGAACTCGTCGCGGAACTTGTCCTGAATGTGGTACAGGTTGACGGGCAGCTGCTTATAGGAGCGCAGCTCATTGCGCACTAGGGCCGTGACGGTCTCCTCGTGCGTGGGTCCGAGCACAAACTCGCGGCCGTGGCGGTCATCAAAGCGCACAAGCTCCTTGCCATAGGCATCGATACGGCCGGACTCACGCCACAGCTCGGCATCGACCATGATGGGCATCATAAGCTCCTGGGCGCCGGCAGCGTCCATCTCGTCGCGCACGATGTTCTCAATCTTGCGGATCGAGCGCCAAGCAAGCGGCAGATAGGAATACAGGCCGGCGGCCTCCTTGCGGATCATGCCGGCACGGAGCAACAGGCGGTGGCTGGCGAGCTCAGCGTCCGCCGGATCCTCTTTAAGCGTCGGCGCATAGAGCTTAGACATATACATTGCTCGGGTCATTTATTTCTCCTCAATAAGCTTGTCGACCTCTGCCATAAGCGCGTCGACAATTTGGTCCTCAGTTACTTTACCAATGATCTGGCCATGCGAAAAGAGCAAGGCCTGACCACGTCCGCAAGCAACGCCCAGGTCGGCATCAGAAGCCTCACCGGGGCCATTAACGGCACATCCCATGACGGCAATCGAAAGCGGCGCGGAATAGTTCTTAAGCCGCTCGGTGACCTCCTCGGCGATGGGAATGAGGTTAACCTGGCAGCGGGCGCACGTGGGGCACGAGACAATCTCGGGACCACGGCGACGCAGGCCCAGCGACTGTAGAATTCCCCAGGCGACCGGCGGCTCCTCAACCGGATCGGCCGTGAGCGACACACGCATGGTGTCGCCAATGCCTTCGGAAAGCAAGATACCCAAGCCTACAGAGCTCTTGATGGTGCCCTGAAGCTTGGTCCCCGCCTCCGTCACGCCCAGGTGAAGCGGAACGTGGGGAATCTCACGTGACAGGGCTCGATAGGTATCGAGCGTCGTTTGCACGCTATGGGCCTTGGCCGAAAGCACAATATTCGTAAAGCCGCGATCCTCAAAGTGCTTGACGAAGCGCTCGCTCGACATCACGAGCTTTTCGGGCTGCGTGAGGTCGTCGCGCTCGGCAATATCTTGCTCAAGCGAGCCCGCGTTCACGCCAATGCGAATCGCACAGCCCGCGGCACCCGCAGCATCGATCACCGCGTCAACCTTGGCCCAATCGCCGATATTGCCGGGATTGATGCGCAGCTTGGCGGCACCGGCCTCAACGGCACCAATGGCGAGCTTATGGTTAAAGTGGATATCGGCGACAATCGGCACCGGAGACTCGGCACAGATGGTGCGGAAGCCCTCAAGCGCGGCCTCGGAGGGCACGCTCACGCGCACGATATCGCAGCCAGCCTGCGCCAACGCGCACACTTGCGCAAGCGTTGCCTGGGCATCAGCGGTATCGGTGCAGGTCATAGATTGGACCACCACCGGCGCGCCGCCACCGATCTGCACGCCGCCCACATGCACGGGGCGCGTCAGCTCGCGAGGCAAAGGATGGGATAAAGACAATCCAAACACTCCCCTACAGAATAAATCGAAGGATGTCGGAACGAAGCATATAGACAAACAGCAGCGCAAAGAGCGCGATGCCCACATAGCTCACAATCGTCTGGACCTTGAGCGGAAGCTCGCGGCCCGCAATCTTCTGAATGATCTCGATGACTAGCTTGCCGCCATCGAGTGGCGGGATGGGCAGCAGGTTCATAAAGCCAAGCGAGAATGAAATGAGGGCGGCAAACGAAAGGAACGTGGCAGGGCCGGCAGCAGCAGCCTGTGAGGACATAACGCTAATACCCACGATCGAAGAAGACTGATCGAGAATCTCCATCGTATGCTGCGGCTGGAGTAGGCGCATCACGCCATCCGCCGTCTGTACAACATAGGAGAATGACAGACGCGCCGAGGTGATCGGGTCTATACGGACCACCTGCGTAGAGGCATACACACCTAGGCGCTCGTCCTCTTTGAGCGCAACCGTGGTCGAATGCTGCTTGCCGTCACGCTCGTACTCGATGGCGATATCGCCCTTACCGGCGGCCTTGCCGATGGCATCGTAGACATCCATCCAAGTAGAACATGAGACACCGTCAACCGAAAGGATCGCATCACCGGCCTCGATACCCGCCTTGGCGGCAATAGACCCCTCGTCAACCTGACCGATCACGTTGGTATCCATCGGCACGGTGACACCCGCAATGGAATAGATGCTCATAAGAAACAAAAAACCCGTCAAGATATTGACGATAATGCCTGCGAGCAGCATAAAGGCGCGCTTGAGAAAGCCTTGGCCAAGATAGGTGTGCGAGCGTTCTTGCGCAAGGAACTCGGCCTCGCCGCACGGCAGCTCCCACACATCGCCCTCGGCAGTCGCATGTTCGCGATCGAAACGGCGACCATCAAAGGTGGTATAGCCTGCCGTGTCTCGTGGCAACGTCTGATATTTGGTGGGATAGTAGCTCGGCGAGGGCTTCTCCCCTTCCTCATACCAGGGCGCGATGGAGCCCCAGCCCAGCAAAAGGGCGCATGCCTCGAGCACATCCTCCTCGGAAAGTTCGAGCTCGACAGCAAGGTCGGCCACGGTCACGCGACCATGACGATAGATAGCCGCGAGCACGCGATCGGCGCACGAAACATCGGTCGGATCCATACCGCAGATGGCAGCGTAGCCACCCAGCAGCAGCGGGGTCACGCCAAACTTGGTTCCAATGCGACGCGACGTGTAATGGATGTCAAAGCGGCACGGCAGACCCAAAAAGAACTCGGTCACACGGACGCCGCAGGCACGCGCCGCCAAAAAGTGGCCGCCCTCGTGCAAAAACACGAGGACGGAAAGCATCAGCAGGCCCCAAAAGACCGATGAGAGAACGCTCAGAACAGTATCCATAAAACGAAAAAGCAATCCTTATGGGTTAGGAACGGGTTGCGGCGAGCACCTGCGCAGCCTTTTCACGCGCCCACGCATCGATGTCGCGAAGCTGCTCAAACGAATCGACCACCTGCATATCGTGGGCGTCCATGCAGGATTCCACAATGCGATCGATATCGGTAAAGCTGCAGCCATCGTGCAGGAAGGCATCGACGGCGACCTCGTTGGCGGCATTGAGCACGCACGGCATGGTGCCACCCGTCTTGCCGGCACGCTCGGCCAGTGCCAGACAGCGGAAGGTATCCATGTCGGCAGCATCAAACGTGAGCTGCCCCAGCTCGCGGAAATCGATACGAGGCGCCAGGGTATCCCAACGCTCGGGATACGAGAACGCGAACTGGATGGGAATACGCATGTCGGATGCGCCGAGATGCGCCATCACGGAGCCGTCGGCGAACTCGACCATAGAGTGAATCTTGGACTGACGCTGCACGACCACGTTAATGAAATCGAGGTCGCAGTTAAACAGATGCATGGCCTCAATGCGCTCCAGGCCCTTGTTCATGAGGGTGGCGGAGTCAATGGTGATCTTGGCACCCATGGCCCACGTGGGATGCGCGAGGGCATCGGCACGCGTCACGCGATCGAGCTCGTCGCGCGTGCGGCCAAAGAACGGACCGCCCGAGCAGGTGAGCCAAATGCAGTGGGCCTCGCGCGGGTTCTCCCCCAGATAGCACTGGTAGATGGCGGAATGCTCAGAGTCGACCGGAATAAGCTGGCCCGGTTGTGCCAACGGCATAAGCAAGTCGCCACCGACGACGAGGGACTCCTTGTTGGCAAGGGCAAGGCGCTTATTCGAGGTCAAGGCCGCATGGCTCGCCTCGAGACCGGCGGCGCCCACAATAGCGACAAGCACGCAGTCGACATCGTCGCGATGCGCGAGCTCGCAAACCGCCTGCGCGCCAACGCCGAGCTTCGTTCCCTCGGGCAACTCCTGCAGCACGGCGTCATCGCCATGATCGACATCGGCCACGGCAACCGCCGGAACCGAGAACTCGCGGGCAGCGGCAACGAGCTCGGAGGTACTGGAGTTAACGGACAGCGCCGTCACCTGCAGGCGATCGGCATGCTGGCGGCACACATCGAGCGCCTGGGTGCCGATAGAGCCCGTACAACCCAGGATGGCAACGCGAAGGCGTCCATCGGGGCCATACGTCGTCTGGAAGGACATTACAGCACGCCTCCGATCATCAGCAACAGCTGCGCGGTGATGCAGCCGAAGATAAGCGAATCGCTACGATCGAGCATTCCGCCGTGGCCCGGGATAAGGTTGCCGGAATCTTTGACGCCCACACCGCGCTTGATGCGCGACTCGATAAGGTCGCCGATAACGCCCAGAATGGACACGACCACGCCGCACAGCAGCGCATAGGGCAGGCTGAGCTTGTAGAAGTGCGTCGCCCACAGGATGAGCCAAATCAAAACCGAGCCCAAGATGCCGCCGGCAAACCCCTCCCAGCTCTTTTTGGGAGAGATCTTGGGAACCATCTTGTGCTTGCCGATACGGCTGCCCACGATGTAGGCAAACGAATCGGAGACCCAAAGGGACGCGCAAACGCCCACTGAAAGCAGGGCGCCGGCAAAACCGGGCACGGCATCGCGCAGCAGCACGATAGCCGACAGCATAAAGCCAGTGTAGATGGGACCCATGAGCGTCACGGCCACATCAGAGATGCGGGTACGCGGCGACCAGACATACCAAATGCCCACAGCGAGCATCAAGGCAAAAAGCAGGGCATTCAGCAACATCGAATCGCCCAACGCCGACAGCGGAAAGAGTACGGCGGCAGCGATACCCATGCGCTCGTTAGCCATCTTGCCATCGAGCCTTGTCATACGGAAAAACTCATAGCAGCACAGACCGCTCATGACAGAAACAAAGATGGCCGTGGGCACGATACCCAAAACCAGGCACAGGATAAAGACAACGGCGTAGACGATACCGGCGGCGGCACGGGTAATAAAGCCCGCCAGCCACGAACCGGTGCCGCTCTTTGCTGCAGGTGCTCCCGCAGCGGCAGCCTTGCGCGCAGGCGCCGCGGAAACTGGCGTCTTGGGAGCAGATGCCTTGGGACGATCGGACACGATTAAGCCTCCTCGGTCTTGCTCAGTCCACCAAACCTACGGTCACGGCCCTGATAGGCCAAAATGGCGTCGACAAGGCCCCAACGATCAAAGTCGGGCCAATAGGTATCGGTGACGTAGAATTCGGAATAAGCCACCTGCCACAGCAGATAGTTCGAAAGGCGCAGCTCACCAGAAGTGCGAATCACAAGCTCAGGATCGGGAAGGCCGGCGGTATAGAGGTGGGAAGCCACCATGTCGTCATCAATTGCGGCAGGATCGATCTTACCGGCGGCAGTGTCGAGTGCGATTTGACGGACAGCGCGGGTAATCTCGGCACGCGCGCCGTAGTTGACGGCAAGCGCCAGCGTCATACCGGTGTGATCGGCGCACTCGGCAAGACCGCGTTCAAAAACGTCGCGGGTCTTCTTGGGCAGCGCGGAAATGTCACCCAAAAAGACAACGCGCACATTTTCGCGCTTCAGAAGCGGCAGCTCGTCGATAAACGTCTTGGCAAACAGGTGCATCAAGACGTTTACCTCATGCTGCGGACGGTTCCAGTTTTCGGTAGAAAACGCATAGGCAGAAAGCACGTCGACGCCCAGGCGCACGCAGGCGGTAATGATCTCGCGAAGGGAGACGATACCCGCCTTGTGGCCCTCAGTGCGCGCAAGACCGCGCGACGTGGCCCAACGACCGTTGCCGTCCATGATGCACGAGATATGGTGCGGAATGTTATTGAGGTCAAGGTCGGAAAAACCGACGCCCGCAGGGGCGTCGGCAAAGTACTCGACCAGTTTATGCTCGTCGTATTGCACCTTAGATCTCCATGACCTCGGCTTCTTTTTCCTTCAGAAGCTCCTCGACCTTGGCGACATACTCATCGGTGTGCTTCTGGACCTTGGCCTGCTCGCGACGGACATCGTCCTCGGTGAGCTCCTCATCGCGCTCGAGCTTGTTGTTAAAGTCGCGACGGATGTTACGGATAGACACCTTGGCCTGCTCGGCGTACTCGCGGCACTCCTTGACGAGCTCGCGACGGCGCTCCTCAGTGGGAGCCGGGAACGGAAGACGAACGACGGTGCCATCGGAGTTGGGGGTAATACCCAGATCGGAAGCGCCGATGGCCTTGACGATAGCATTGATGAGCGCCTTGTCCCACGGCTCGATGAGCAGCATGTGGGCCTCGGGGGTCTTGACGGCGGCAACCTGCGTGACCGGCGTGGGAACACCGTAATAATCGACGGTGATGTCGGACAGAATGTTGGCATTGGCGCGGCCGGTACGAACCTTGGAGAAGTTATGCTTGAGGGACTCGAGCGACTTGTCCATATGGGCGGTGATGTTCTCTGCCATGCTTAATCCTCCTGATAGACGAGCGTGCCGACGGGCTCACCCGCGAGCGCGCGCTTGACGGTGTCCTCGCCATCGATGTTGAGGACCAAAATAGGCATACGGTTATCCTGGCACAGAGCCGTAGCCGTGGAATCCATAACCTGCAGGCCGCGAACGAGAACCTCGTGATAGGTAATCTTGTCAAAACGGACGGCATCGGCGCACTTGACGGGATCCTTGTCGTAGATGCCGTCAACCTTGGTGGCTTTAATCAGAATCTCGGCGCCGATCTCGCACGCACGAAGAGCCGCGGCGGTGTCGGTCGTAAAGTACGGATTACCCGAACCGGCGGCAAAAATAACAACGTTGCCCTTGGAAAGGTGGTTGATAGCGCGACGGCGAATATAGGGCTCGCAGATCTCGTTCATCTGGATAGCGCTCATCACGCGGCAGGGAACATCGTTATGCTCGAAGGCATCCTGCAGGGCGAGCGCGTTCATAACGGTTGCCAGCATGCCCATGTAGTCGGCCTGAGCACGCTCCATGCCACCGGCAGCGCCTGCCATGCCGCGGAAAATATTGCCGCCGCCGACAACGACGCCGACCTCATGGCCAACGGCGAGCAGCTCCTTGACCTGCTTGGCAAGATGGTCGGTAACCTTGGGGTCAATGCCATATTGGCCGTCGCCCATCAGTGCTTCGCCGGAAAGCTTAAGAAGCACGCGTTTATATCGGATGTCGGACAAAGCGATCCTCCTTTAATTAGACTCTCAATATGATATCAAAGGCTCTGATAAGAGCCATGAAAAAGCAGGCTGTGAGTAAAACCCACAGCCTGCTCATTACCAGCTACAAGAGCTTATTTACTCGCCACGGACCAGACGGTCAAAGGCAACGACGGTAATGGTGTCGCCGAGCTCCTTGGAGACCTGCTCAGCGTACTTCTTGATGGTGAGGGAGCTGTCCTTGATGAACTCCTGCTCGGTGAGCACGGACTGCTTGTAGAACTTCTCCAGACGGCCGACAGCCATCTTCTCCTGGATAGCCTCGGGCTTGCCGGACTCGGCAGCCTGAGCCATGTAGATCTGCTTCTCGTGCTCGACGGTCTCGGCCGGAACCTGATCGCGGGTAGCGCAGATCGGGGCGACGGCGGCAACCTGAAGGGCAACGTCGTGAGCGAAGGTCTTGAAGGACTCAGCCTGAGCGGTCTCGGCCTTCTCGAAAGCAAACTCGACGAGGACGCCGATCTTACCACCCATGTGGATGTAAGAAGCGAGCGCGCCGTTCTCGGCCTTGCGGGCAGCGAAGCGGGAGATCTTCATGTTCTCGCCCATGATGTGAATCATCTCGGTGAGCTCGGAGGAAACGGTCTCCTCGCCCATCGGCTTCTCGAGCAGAGCATCGACATCGGCCGGCTCGGTGGTGGCGACAACCTCGGCGACCTTGGAAGCAAAGCCGGTGAACTTGGCGTTGGAGCCAACGAAGTCGGTCTCGCAGGAGAGCTCAAGCAGAGCGCCGGTCTTGCCATCCTCGGAGACGAACGCGGCTACAGCGCCCTCGTTGGTCTCGCGGCCAGCCTTCTTAGCAGCCTTGGCGAGGCCGTTCTTGCGCAGAACGTCGACAGCGGCGTCCATGTCGCCGTCAGCCTCGACGAGAGCCTTCTTGCACTCCATCATCGGGGAGTCGGTCATCTCGCGGAGCTGCTTGACCATAGCGGCGGTAATCTGGGCCATTGTGGTTCCTTTCAAAGAGATGAAAAAGAATTAACTAAGACTGATTTACTCGGCCTTGGGCTCAGCGGCCATCTCGGCCTCGGAGACCTGCTCCTTGCCGGAGCCAGCGAGGCAGGCGTCAGCCATGAGCTCGCACATAAGGGTGACAGCGGAGATAGCGTCATCGTTGCAGGGGATGCCGTACTCGACCTCGTCGGGATCGGAGTTGGTGTCGATCAGAGCGACGACGGGGATGTTCAGGCGCTGAGCCTCCTTGATGGCGTTCTCCTCGCGCTTGGTGTCGATGACGAAGAGAGCCTGGGGCAGACCCTTCATGTCGCGGGCGCCACCGAGGTTGGTCTGGAGCTTGGTGAGCTCCTTGCCGAGAACAGCCTGCTCCTTCTTGGGGAGCACTGCCATGCGGCCGTCCTCGACCATGGCCTCAAGCTCCTCCATGCGGTTGATGCGGGAGCGGATGGTAACGAAGTTGGTCAGCATGCCGCCGAGCCAACGCTGGTTGATGTAAGGCATGTTGGCGCGCTCAGCGGCGTTCTTGACGGCCTCCTGAGCCTGCTTCTTGGTGCCGACGAACAGCACGTTGCCGCCCTTGGCGACGTTCTTGACGAAAGTGTAGGCCTGGTCGGCGTCGAGGATGGTCTGCTTGAGGTCGAGGATGTAGATGCCGTTGCGCTCACCGAAGATGAACGGCTTCATCTTGGGGTTCCAGCGACGGGTCTGGTGACCGAAGTGGCAGCCGGCCTCGAGCAGGGTGCGGATATTAATCTTGGTAGCCATGTTAAACCTCCTGTGGTTTGCCTCCGCGCGGGGTCATCCTCCAAAACCAACCCGGACATGTGCTACCAAAGCCCGGGCACCACGGTATGAAGTAGCCGCGCGTGCGTGATAAAAACCTGTTGCCGTGAAGCAACCCGATGAATGATAGCAGGAATGCATCTTCCTGCCAACCCGCAATCAAAACCACACACCTGAGCGCGGCGCGGGACGTCCCAGCCACTATTCGCCGCGGGGATGGGCTTGAGCCACAGCCCGCTTAAGCCGATCGGGTGTGAGATGCGTGTAGATCTGCGTCGTGGACAGGCTCGCATGACCTAGCAGCTCTTGAACCGAGCGCAGGTCCGCGCCGCCCTCGAGCAAGTCGGTCGCAAAGGTATGGCGCATCGCATGCGGGGCGATGTCGGCCGGAATGCCGGCGAGCGTCGCCAGCATATGAAACCGCCGCCTGAGCATGGCGGCACTCATGCGATTACCGCGCGCCGATATAAGCAGCGGATGCGGCCCGGTAGCGGGGTCACGACGCTTTGCCTGAGCGAGCAACTCCGGCCTCCCCTCCTCAATATAGAGACGCGTCGCCTCGAGCGCGCGACGATACAGAGGGACGATACGTTCTTTGCTCCCCTTGCCCCACAGGCGCAGCGTGCGTTCGGACCACGCAATGGACTCCACATTGAGTGCTGCGAGCTCAGAGATACGGGCGCCCGAGGCATAGAGCAGCTCGAGCATCGCCGCATCGCGCAGTCCCGCGGGTGTTGAGGTATCAGGCGTCTTGAGCAGCGCCTCGACCTGCTTGGTCGTAAGGACGCCCGGCAGGTCACGCGGCAGCTTGGGCGATGCGATCGCCGAGACTGCATCGCCCTCCACGACCCCCTCGGCGGCCATCCATCGATAGAGCGATCGGATAGCCGACAGATGCGCCGCAAGCGTTCGGGGAGCCACCTGCTCACGCGAAAGCTCGGCAAGATAGCGACGAATGGTGCGCACGTCGGCAGCGAAAGCATCGATATCCTCGCGCTCGCACCAGGCAGCAAAGCGCTCCAGCCTCGAGCCATAGGCCGTCACCGTATTGGGAGAAAGCCCCTCGACACGTGCGATATAGGCGATAAACGAGTCGACGGTGTCGTACAGGTCAAAGGCTATGACCGGTCGCCTCCAAACAGATCGGGGCGAGTGGCCAGATAGGCATCAAGGGCCTCGAGCGCACGGTCCGCATAGGCCTGGTAGCGGTCGCGCTTGCTGCGGCGCTTACCATCCTCGAGTGGCGGCACCAGGCCAAAGTTGACATGCATGGGCTGGTAGCCCACGGTGGCAGGATCGGTCGCATAGCCCACGAGCGCGCCCAGGGCGCCCACGCGGGGCAACTCGACGCCCGCGGCGCCGATAGCCTCGGCATAGGTGTTGAGCGCCGCGAGCAGACCGGTCGCCACGGCTTCCATGTACCCCTCGGTGCCGGTGATCTGACCGGCCAGGCGCACGCCGGCACCAGGCACGG
>UQPT01000066.1:0-11660 GCA_900543045.1 uncultured Collinsella sp. | reverse complement strand
TCCCTGACACGGAAGAGGTCAGAAGTTCAAATCTTCTAACGCCCACCAAATGTTCGCAGCCCAGAGGCTATGTCCTCTGGGCTGTTTTGTTTTGGTCGCCAAATGGGTCGCCAAATCGTCGGCAAAAGGTACCTCGATTCATGAAAGAGCGGTTCTGAGCGTCAGTTTAGCCTTGTCATCTCAATCGAGTGGGGTTGACCATTTTGAACATAACCGTGCACCTCGTTGACGTTTCTGCGATCGATCCCGGCGAGACCGTTGATATGGCATCAATCGCGGGACGTTATGCCTCGCGTGCCTCCAATGGTGATCTCCCCATTGCGTCTCGGAGGGAAGCTGCGGGCGTGGGTCTGCTGCTTCGCGACGCCCTGGGTGTCTTCGACGACACCCAGCTTGCGCGTTCTGCTTTCGGCAAGATCGAGCTTGCGGATGGGGAGGCCCCCTCTATTTCCATTTCACATGGCGGAAGCGTGGCCGTCCTCGCTGTTTCCGATGTTGCTCGGTCGGTCGGAGGACCTATTGGCGTGGATATCGAGGCGGTCGATGAGATTGTACCTATTGCGGTTGAGCGTATGGCGAGCTCAAGGGAACGGGCGTGGATTGACGCTGCGGCAGATTCGCAGGAACGCGCCTTTCGGCTGTGTCGGGTTTGGACGCGTATCGAAGCCGTCCTGAAGGCGGAGGGGTCCGGCTTTTCAATCGATCCCCGCAAAGACGGGTTGCCGAGCGGATGGTTTACTTCCTCGGTGGTGTTTGGCCAGTGTGTCATCTCTTGTGCAGCGCGTTCTATGTCCCATATCGCCATTGAGGAGCATGCCTTTCGGGTAGCATAGTAGCCAATCGCCAACAGGGGAGGCCTTCTATGTCACTGAACGCTAAAAACGATATTGCTTCGCGGATCGAAGGCGCCGTCTTTGAACTTATGGCGACAACGCCTGCAATCGATTAAGGTCACCGACGTACTCCGTCTTGCCCATACATCAAAATCAACCTTCTATCGTTGTTACCGCTCTGTCGATGATGTGGTCAAGCGCTTTGAAGATGAGCTGCTCCAGAACATGCAAGACATTAACGACGTTGCCCTTGAGGCTCGTTTTGGTGATGCGCAGCTTGATCCCACGCCCACGATGATCAAGCGCATGGAAATCCTCAAGGCCAATCGCTCGAAAGTCCTGGCGCTTAACAGCGATAACGGTGATCCCGTGTTTGCACACAAGGCAACGATCTTCATGCATGACTATTTTCGCGATCGTTTGCGGTCGACGTTTTCAGATGAGACGGACCTCGATCTGTATCTTGCTTTTGCGCTTGCGGGCCACCATAACCTCATCCAGTATTGGCTCGAAGTCCGGCCTGACCTTGAGGCACGAACCGTTGCCGCCGCGCTCAATCGCATGTTCTACGCACCGCTCTTTGTCGACGATGCATCGCGCCATTGGCATCCGCGGATCCCTGATTTCGATAATACGCTCGGATGAACGGTCGCTATTTACGGGTAAATGGTTAGATCCATGGCGGTGTCATAATGATTTGCCGAATCCTTGCATTATTGATAAGACCATTTACCTGCTATTTGGAACGTTTTTGCCCTATGGGTCTCAAATGATGGGACACATAGGGCCTTTTTGTCCCATACGTCCTGTCTTGCCCCTCGTAAACTAAAGTCACGTTCAAGAGAACCACTGCAGTAGTTCAACGTGTGACGGCACAGAAAAGCCGCGAGCGCTCTCTCATCTTCGCTCGCGGCTGGACTGCGCCATCACTCCGTACACCTTCACATGATTAGGATGTGATATTCAGTGGTTACGCTCGGAAAGAACATGCGCAGCGTCTCGATTGTAGGCGTGGGCTGCACCCCGTTCAAGGATTTTGAGGAACATCCCGAGACCCAGGGTATTGGCGAGGGCGAGGCGTTTGGCTATGCGGCCCTCGAGGCAATTACCGATGCCGGTCTTGAGCCCCGCGATATCGACTTTTTCTATCACGGCAGCGCCAATCCCTATCTCGTTGGCGATTGCATTACCCCCAACATGCAGGTTGCCGATTGGTTTGGCGTTCGCGCCAAGGGTTCCGTCCATCATTCCGAGGCTTGCTGCACGGGCTACGTCGCCCTTGAGCAGGCCGTGATGGCAGCCGCCTCCGGTGCCTACGATGTCGTCCTTACGGGTGCCTGCGATTTGGCTTCGACCCTTCCCGTTGAGCACATGCCCTCGCATATTCGCCAGGACTTTACGCTCGACGTCATGATTCCCTCGCTCGATAAGATCTATGACCGCGCGTATGGTCGCCCGCTCGATGGTGCCTTTGGCGTGTCGTTCGACAACTGGATCAACGAGTATTCGATGCAGTACGACCTTACTGCCGATCAGATCGATGACGCCCTGAACGGCCTTACCAAGAGCCTTCGCCGCGGTGCCGTCCTGAATCCCCTTGCCTGGTACGAGACCACGGTCGAGGAGGATGCGAAGGCGGCTGGGTTCGATACCGCCGACGAGTATCTCAAGAGCATGTACAACCCGCGCGTTACGCAGTACCTGCGCGTTACCGGCTTTGAGAAGAAATGCGACGGTGCCGCCGCTGTTGTCGTGATGCCCACGGAGAAGGCCAAAGCCATGGGTGTCCCGTATGCACCTATCGAGGTTCTGGGCACGGGCGCCTCTGCCGTCGAAGCCGGCCTGCTTCACAACGAGCACTGGGCTACCGAGCTTGCTGCCAAGCAGGTCTACGACCTTACCGGCGTGAGCCCCGATGAGATCGACCTGTTTATGTGCAATGACTTCTTCCTGGCTTCCGAGATCGTCTCGGCCGAGGAGTGCGGCTATATTCCGCGCGGTGAGGCTTGGAAGTATGCGATCGATGGCCGCACCGCTTTTGACGGCGATAAGCCCATCAACCCGCACGGTGGCCGTTGCAACTTCGGCCACGCTCATGGCGCATCCGGTATCGCCGATATCGTCGAGGCCGTCAAGCAGATGCGCGGCGTCGCCGGTGCAACCCAGATGAAGAAGATTCCTGAGACGGCCTTCCTGCGCGGTTTTGGCGGTTCTCAGAATGTGCGCTGCCAGATTCTTCGTACCGTCGCCTAAGCGACCGCGGTTTTCGATTTCCCATAAGGAGTATTCTCATGCAACTCAAAGATATGGAGCCCGTGGTCAAGAAGTTCTACACGGGTCTTGAAGAGGGCATCTATTGGGCACGTCAGTGCCCCGAGTGCGGAGCCGTCGAGTTTCCGCCTCACCTTGCCTGCAATGCCTGCGGCTACCACAAGACCGATTGGGTCCAGGTTTCCGGTCACGGCCATCTGATCGATTTTACCCTGCCTGGTCCGCAGAACGACAAGCCCTACCTCAAGGAGTATGGCAAGTACGCCTACGGTGCCGTCGATATTGACGAGGGTTCTCAGTACACCTACGTCATCTACGGCATTACCAAGAAGAAGGCCCCCGAGATCCGCGCCAAGCTCATGGCAGGCGAGACCGTTGGTGTCCATGCCAAGGTCATCGATCGACCGGGTTACAAAGAGCTCACGTTTGAGCTTGACGACTAGGTTTTCACCCTTTTAACAATTCGATTCCTCTCTTAGGCCACGGCGGGACCCATGTCTCCAGCCCGCCGTGGCCGCCCCTCTTTTTATCTTAGAAAGGCACCATCATGAACGAAGAACTCACTCAGCAGATCTGCGATTTTGCCAAGTCCGCTTACAACTACGATGGCGATGTGACCCCCGAGACGACGTTTGAGACCCTGGGCAAGGGCTCGATGAAGATGATCGCCCTGACCTCCATGATCGAGAACGAGCTCGATGCCGAGGTCCCCGTTCGCGAGGTCATGGTCATGAAGACCATCGGCGAGCTTATCGAGCGCGCTGCCGAAGAGATGGAGTAGCTGCCATGGACCTGATGCAGACCCTGCGCGAGCAGGCTGCCGCCAAGCCTATGCGCGTTGCTTTTCCCGAGGGCGAAAACGAGACCATGATGCAGGCGGTCGCAAAGATCGCCGCCGAGCATCTTGCCGAATGTGTGCTGGTCGGCGACGGCGGTAAGCTCAAGGAGCTTGCCGATGAGCGCGGCATCTCCCTTGACGGCATCGAGATTGTCGATGTGACCGACGAGGAGGCGAACGCCGCCTGCTGCGAGCGCTACCTTTCGCATCCGGATTGCAAGTTTAAGCCCAAGGGCGCCGCGCGCCGTATGACGCGTCCGCTTGAGCGCGCCCTGATTTTGCAGGTGCTCGGCGATGTCGACGTAATGTTCGCCGGCATCGATAACGCCACGGGCGACATCATCCTGGCGGGTCAGACCATCGTCGGCCTTGCCGACGGGGTGGACACCGTGAGCTCGTGCGGTATCGCCGACATTCCCAACTGGAACGGCGGCGAAGGTGGCCTTTTGGCTTTTGGCGATTCCGCCGTTTGCGTTGACCCCACGAGCGAGGAGCTTGCCTCGATCGCGATTTCGTCGAGCGAAACGGTACGCTCGCTGACCGGATGGGATATCCGTTGCGCGCTGCTTTCGCATTCGACTGACGGCTCGATGGATAACGAGCTTGTCGACAAAGTACGTCGCGCTCGCGAGATTGCCAACGATCGCCGTCCCGACCTTGCCATCGACGGCGAGTTCCAGTTTGATTCGGCGATTAACCCCAGGGTTGCGGCCAAGAAGGTTCATCGCGAGTCTGCTGTTGCGGGACAGGCCAATGTGGTCATCTGGCCCGATATCAACGTGGGCAATATCGGCGTCAAGATCATCCAGAATCTGACCGGTGCCAATGCCTACGGCCCCATGCTTCAGGGCTTCAAGAAGATCGTGTGCGATTGCTCGCGCTCTGCGCCCGTCGACGAGATCGTCGGCAACGTGGTGATGAGCTGCGTGCGCGCCCAGGCGCTTAAGGAGGCTTAAGGTATGTCCGATAAAAAGACTCCCTGGCGCGTCCTGGTAGTCAACCCGGGTTCCACTTCCACGAAGGTGGGCGTTTTTGAGGGTGATGAGTGCAAGCTCAGCAAGAACGTTGCGCACGATGCGAAGGACCTCGCCCAGCTCGATGGGGTTTCGGCTCAGATGCCGTATCGCTGCGATCTGATTCTTGGAGCACTGGGGGAGGCGGGCCTGAAGCTCGAGGACTTTGATGCATTTGTCGGTCGCGGCGGCGGCTTGCTTTCGTTGCCCGGCGGCACGTATGCCATCAACGAGGTCATGCTCGAGCATGCCCGCATCGGTGCGAACGGCATTCAGCACCCGGCGCAGCTTGGCCCCCAGATTGCCCATGAGTTCGCCTCAAAGACGGGAAAGCCCTCTTTTGTGGTGAATCCTCCCGATACCGACGAGCTGTGCGACCTCGCACGTATGACAGGCATTAAGGGCGTGTATCGAAACGTGCACCTGCACGCCCTTAATCTTAAAGAGACTGCCATTCGTCACGCGGCAAAGCTCGGTCGCGCATATGACGAGTGCAACTTTATTGTTTGTCATATCGGCGGTGGCATTTCGATTTCCGCTCACCTTAAGGGCAAGATGGTCGACGGCAACGACATCGTCGGCGGCGAGGGCCCCATGGCGCCGACGCGCTGTGGCTCGGTCCCCGCAATCGAGGTCGCGAAGTATACGGCTGAGCATGGTCTCGACGTTGCCCGCGCCCATTGCATGAAGACCGGTGGCTTCGTCGACCTTTTGGGTACGTCCGATGCCATCGAGGTGTGCGAGCGCGCCGCCGCGGGCGATGAGGCCGCGGCTCGTGCCTGGGATGCGATGGTTTACCAAATCTGCAAGTGGATTGGCGAGATGGCCTGTGTGCTGAAGGGCGATGTCGACGGCATCTTGCTCGGAGGCGGCATGGTCCACAGCAAGGAGCTCGTTGCCTCGATTGAGGAATGCTGCTCTTGGATCGCCCCCGTGTCGGCTTATCCCGGCGAGTTCGAACTCGAGGCGATGGCGTCTGGCGCCTGCCGCGTGCTCGATGGTATCGAGGAAGCGCTCGTGTACAGCGGAGAACCCGTGTTCACCGGATTCAACGACTAATAGTGCTGTGTTTGGGGCGGCCGCTGGTGATATCTGGCCGCTCCGACCCTTTTCTTTAAGTGTAAGGATGGATCATGGATAAAACCAAGATCAAGTACCTGGTGGGCATTTATGCTGCCGCCATGTGCATTATGGGCATGTTGGTGCCCGTCCCCATCGTGGCTTCTGTCGCGGCGGCGTTTCCCAACGAGAACATCGCTGCAGTTCAGATGATCATCGGCATCATCCCGTTGATGATGGCGCTGTCCGCCATGCTCGTGTCTTCCCAGCTCGCTTCGCGCGTTTCCAAGAAGAAGACGACGCTTGTCGGTCATGCTATCGTGATGCTCGCCGGCGCCTCGGTCCTTGTGTTCCACGACTCGCTCGGCCAGGTCTTAGCGGCTTCTGCTGTCATGGGCCTTGGTCTCGGCGCCGTGCAGAATTCAACGGACGCTCTTATCGCGGATTACTTTGGCGGAAAGCAGCGCTCGTTTGTCATGGGCATCTACTCCACTTTTGTTGCACTGGGCGGCATTATCTGGACGATGGTTTCCGGCATCTTGGGTTCTGCCGAGTGGTTCCACAGCTATGCGGCGTACTTCATCATGATCATTTTCATCGTGATCGAGGCTGTTTGCCTTCCCGAGGGTCATCTTGAACCCAAGCGCAAGGTCAATGTGTTTGCCAATATGCCTAAAGAGGTCGCGATTATCACGCTCATGAGCTTTGTGTTCGTACTCACGTTCCAGCTCTTCAGCTCCAACGTTTCGCTGCTTGTTGTAGGTCGTGGCTTTGGCGGTACCGTGGAGGCCGGTCTTGCCTCTACCGTTATGACCGTTGCCGGTATTGCGGCTGGTCTTTTGGTCGGTCCGCTGTTTGCCAAGTTCAAGAACCTGGCTATGCCGATCGCGTGGGGCGTGACGCTCGTTGGCCTGGGCCTGACGCTGGTTGCGCCCGCCTTTATGGTGCTGTGCGTTGCGGGCTTTGTCGTTGCGCTGGGCAAGGAGACCTACGTGCCGTTGGAGGGCAATTTTGCCGCCGGCAACTCTGCCCCCGAGGGACGTGCGTTTAACCTTGCCATTGGCATGGCAGGCATCAACTTTGGCATGGCACTGTCTCCCATTGTGTTTGAGGCCGTGACGTCGCCGTTTGGTGCGACGATTGACCAGAAGTTCATCGCCGGCATGATCGTCTGTGCGGCTTGTGTCGTCTTTGGCGTCATTAAGTATCGCAAACTCACCCCTGCCCAGCTTGCCGAGGCCGAGAAGATGGCGGCCGGCGGCGAGGCGGAGTAGCCGCTCGAGTAGTTGCTTTGCCGCACATCATGGTTTATCGGGGCCGCCGACATATGCCGGCGGCCCTCTGTCTATCAATGACTTTGAAAGGCTTACGGCTATGAAGTTACCTGTCAGGCGCGTTATCGGTATTCTCAACGGCTTCTTTAACCCGCTATTGCTCTGCGCGTTTCTCCCCATCATTGAAGGGGCGCCTGGCTTGGATCTGACGGGCCCCACGGGCTTTTGGGGACAACTCGTCGTGGCCACGGTGATCGCCGAGGTTCTGAGCGCACTCCCGCTGTTTGGCAAAACAGTCGGTATGTGCCTGGACTTTTTTGCTTTTGAGCAGGGGAGTGCATCACACAAGATCGCCGGTACGGTCATCGGTGCCACGCTCCTTTTTATGGTGATCGGTTTTGGCGAGATTGCCTTCCAGGGAGGATTCGGAACGATTGAAGGCCGTACGTTCTTCGCGCGTTGGGCCGGCCTCGTCACAAAGGGATGGGCCTTTGTGGTTATCGCCGGCGTGCTGCTCGATCCCTTTACAGCGGCTCTCGGCCGCATGATAGTTCGCGAAGAGAGGTAATAGATCCTCGCCTGTCGAATGCCGGCGGACGGGGCGCCGGGGCTGTAGTCTTCCGAGCGTTTACAGTCCTGTCGCTCCGTCCGCCGGCATTCGACCGCAACATGTTGGTCAAGCATAATCTTTTGGATTCTTTTGGCGTGAGCGGCTTGGTTTTGGTAGGATTTGTCAGCGGCGCGGTTGAGGGGGTTTCAAAACTGTCGTGCAGGTAGTCGAGCTGATAACGTTTTAGCACTCTGCCAAGAGCCCTTCATTTTTAATGCGTCTGCAAAATGACTAATTGCTTTGACCTGCTGAAACACTATATGTTGTGTTTGACCTAAAAAAAGAATACAGGATATAGATGCGTCTTTGTCGTATGATAGATGGCGGACAGAGAACGAGGACCTTACTCGCCCCATTTGGATAGATCTTTGAGCCCCTTGATGGGCTGCGAGGATTGTCCGCATGAGGGCCTATGGTTATCGAGAACACAGATTGCGCGACGGCGCCGCAAGACAGGGACAGGCCCTGCCGGGCATCGTTTGGCTCTGAAGCGCAATGAGACTACGACGCGAAAGAGGCAAGAGGATGAAGATCATCAAGCGCAGCGGCACCGAGGTTGTCTTTGACATCGATAAGATCGTCAATGCCATCCGCGCCGCCAACTTGGAGGTCGAGGAGAGCTCTCGTCTAACCGACCGCCAGGTGGTTTACGCGGCACAAAACGTCGCCGAGGCATGCGAGAACGCGGGCCACACCGTTTCGGTCGAGGAGATCCAGGATTTGGTCGAAGACGAGATCATGCGTCTCGACTGCTACGAGGTTGCTCGCCACTACATCATCTATCGCTATGTTCAGAGCCTGAAGCGCCAGAAGAACACGACCGACGACAAGATTTTGTCGCTGATCGAGTGCAATAACGAAGAGGTCAAGCAGGAGAACTCTAACAAGAACCCGACCGTCAATTCCGTCCAGCGCGACTATATGGCCGGCGAGATTTCCAAGGACCTGACTCAGCGCGTGCTGCTGCCCCAGGAGATCGTGGATGCCCACAATGAGGGGCTGATCCACTTCCACGATTCCGACTACTTTGCCCAGCACATGCATAACTGCGACCTGGTGAACCTGGAGGACATGCTCCAGAACGGCACCGTTATCTCGGGCACGCTGATTGAGAAGCCGCACAGCTTCTCGACTGCCTGCAACATCGCGACGCAGATTATCGCCCAGGTTGCTTCCTCCCAGTACGGCGGCCAGTCTATTTCGCTGACCCATCTCGCCCCCTTTGTTGAGGTGAGCCGTCAAAAGATTCGCGGCGAGGTTGCCCGCGAGCTCGAGGAGCTCGGTGTTTCGGCATCTGCCGAAAAGGTCCGTGAGGTCGTTGAGGACCGTCTGCGTGACGAGATCCGTCGCGGCGTCCAGACGATTCAGTATCAGGTCGTGACCCTTATGACCACAAACGGCCAGGCGCCGTTTGTGACGGTCTTTATGTATCTCAACGAGGCTCGCTCAGCGCAGGAGAAGCACGACCTTGCCATGATCGTGGAGGAGACGCTTCGTCAGCGCTATGAGGGCGTTAAGAACGAAGCCGGTGTGTGGATTACCCCGGCATTCCCCAAGCTTATCTATGTACTCGAGGACGATAACGTTCACGAGAATTCCCCGTACTTCTACCTGACCCAGCTGGCTGCCAAGTGCACCGCCAAGCGCATGGTGCCCGACTACATCTCCGAGAAGAAGATGCGCGAGCTCAAGCTGTCTAAGGGCGAGACCGCCGGCAACGGCGATTGCTACACCTGCATGGGTTGCCGCAGCTTCTTGACGCCCGACCGCTCCGGTAACGGATTTAACAATGTGGCCAACGCGCTGAACTATGACCCGAACAAGCCCAAGTACTACGGTCGCTTTAACCAGGGCGTTGTGACCATCAACCTGCCCGATGTCGCGCTGAGCTCGCATCAGGACATGGACAAGTTCTGGAAAATCTTCGACGAGCGCCTCGAGCTGTGCCACCGCGCCCTGCTGTGCCGTCATGAGCGTCTGATGGGCACGCTTTCGGATGCCGCGCCGATTCTTTGGCAGTACGGTGCCCTGGCGCGTCTGAAGAAGGGCGAGACGATCGATAAGCTGCTCGTGGGCGGCTATTCCACCATCAGCCTGGGGTATGCCGGTCTGTATGAGTGCGTCAAGTACATGACGGGTCACAGCCACACCGAGAAGGAGGGCACGCCGTTTGCCATGGCCGTCATGCAGCGCATGAACGACAAGTGCGCCGAGTGGAAGGCCGAAAGCGATATCGACTTCTCGCTGTACGGCACCCCGCTTGAGTCGACGACCTACAAGTTCGCCAAGTGCCTGCAGCGTCGTTTTGGCATTATCCCGGGCGTGACGGACAAGGGCTACATCACCAACAGCTACCACGTCCACGTGTCCGAGGAGATCGACGCATTCGACAAGCTCAAGTTCGAGGGCATGTTCCAGCAGCTTTCGCCGGGCGGTGCTATCTCCTACGTCGAGGTTCCCAACATGCAGGACAACCTCAAGGCTGTCATTCGCGTGATGCAGTACATCTACGACAACATCATGTACGCCGAGCTCAACACCAAGAGCGACTACTGCCAGGTGTGCGGCTACGATGGCGAGATCCGCATTGTCGAGGACGATGGCAAGCTGGTGTGGGAGTGCCCCAAGTGCGGCAACCGCGACCAGGAGAAGATGAATGTCGCCCGTCGCACGTGCGGCTACATCGGTACCCAGTTCTGGAACCAGGGCCGCACCGCCGAAATCAAGGACCGCGTGCTGCATCTGTAAAACGTATAAAGATAATAGAATAAACAAAATGAGGCGTATCCACGATATATGGATACGCCTCATTTTGTTGCTAAGATAAATGAAACGGTTTAATTATAGAGGGGGTATTCTGATGTATTTGAGGGGAACTTATTTTGGTTGTAATTTTATTTATTGTTTTTGGAAATAACTTTGTACTAATATGA
Organism: uncultured Collinsella sp.; assembly: GCA_900543045.1. GTDB lineage: Bacteria > Actinomycetota > Coriobacteriia > Coriobacteriales > Coriobacteriaceae > Collinsella. The sequence goes on along the minus strand of UQPT01000066.1, from coordinate 829 downwards.
ATAAACGGAATAGATCTAAGCGATTGAAAAAACTCAATTCTTGTAATATAATAAATTACACTTACAGTGAAATATATTTCAAACAGATGAGGTGGAAGTATGCTGAAAAATAATATAGAGGTCGATGTAAAGGTAAAATGTATAGAAGCTGCGACCACGCAGGCAAAGCTGGCTGAAGAAGTTGGAACCACGCCGTCCTATGTAAATCGCCTGATAAAAAAGCTACAGTTAGATGAAGGTATGGAATGTGATGTAGAAGCTTATGAGGAGGAGTAAATTATGTGGAGAGATAAATGGTTTGTAGCAATGCGGGATCCGCAGAAAGGGGGATTACATATCTCAAGGGTTTCGACTGAATTTCAAAAAAATTTACTGGATGAGATAAACAACAATTGCCTGGAATTAATTGCAAAGGATTTGGAAAATCCATGTATATGCGTATATAAATTCTTTTCAGGAGAATTTATGGTGGCCGTGGCTAAAAAGATTTCAGGTAGTTATAAAGAATCTCGGAAACATGAAATTATCAGAGGTGTTATTCTTACAGAGACAGAATTAATCCCATTTTGTCAGAGTTTTATGACATACGATTTTATGACAGAGATTTTTTTCCCAGACGATACAGATTATGACAACCCGGGAGAATGGGAAGTACCGCAAATTGAAAGAGAGAATCAGGATTTAGTACCAGAATCATTGAAACAGATGGATATGGAGGAAATACTTGGCTTATATAATGCTTTGAAACGAATTAAGAAAAAGAAAATGAAGATACAGCTTTTAGTGAAGCAGGGAGAGGAATTACAAATGCTTGCAGTTTTATCCTGTG
>UQPT01000065.1:0-11673 GCA_900543045.1 uncultured Collinsella sp. | reverse complement strand
GCAAGAAGCCCTCGCTGCGCACTTCGTGCGGCGAGGGCTTCTTGCGTCCTGCGGAGTGCGCCGGGAGGGAACTTGCTCTCCGCCCTGCGGGAACGACGTTGTCGCAACAGGCAACAATTAATCTGCATAAAGATGGCGCCCGGCCTTTTGGCCGCGCGTTGTGCGTGGATACGAAAAGGGCCCAAGGTTTGTGCCTTGGGCCCCAAAGGGCTGATGAACTGGCTTAAGACTCTGCCTTGTTGTTTAAAACTTGACGGTCGGGGTCTGGCGGGCGGCCTCAGCTGCCTCGAAGCCCTGGCGCTCCTTAAACTGGAAGATGCCGGCAAAGATGACAGCCGGGAACGTCTGAATGGCGTTGTTGTAGCTGAGCACGCAGTCGTTGTAGCTCTGGCGTGCATAGCTAATCTTGTTCTCGGTATCCTCGAGCGACGCCTGCAGCTGCGTAAAGTTGGTGTTTGCCTTAAGGTCGGGATAGGCCTCGGCTACGGCGAAGAGATGGCGCAGCGCACCGGTCAGCACGTTGTCGGCTTCCATCTTGGCCTCGGGCGTGGTGGCCTTGACGGCGGTGTTACGCGCGCTGATCACGGCGGAGAGCGTCTCCTGCTCGTGCTTGGCGTAGCCCTTGACGGTCTCGACTAGGTTGGGGATCAGGTCGTTGCGGCGCTGCAGCTGCGTATCGATGTTCTGCCATGCGTTATCGATGCGGTTGCGCTTGGTGACCATGTTGTTGTAGATGCCGGCGATGGCGCAGACAATCACAATAACAACAACGATGCCGATGATGACGGGAAGCATGATGTCTCCGTTTCGAATGGCCGCGGCGGCATGCGCCAGCTGCCGTTGGTATAACGCTACTAGTATACCCGCAACGTTTTGTCGTGCCGAACTTTCCGGTAAGCGTTATGTTTTCGGCGGGGTTGGCACCGGGACAAAGCGCACGAGGTACAGGTGTAAGATATGCGACAGATTGACGAACGTTGTCTTTGCCCTGAGGATGGCGATACCAGTGGACCTTCGCATTAAGAAAACCTACCGCGCCCTGTTCGATGCCTTCACCGAGCTTCTCGAGGAGCATCGTTTTGAGGACCTGACGGTTGCCATGCTGTGCGACCGCGCCATGATTCGCCGCACGACGTTCTACAAGCACTTTTGCGACAAGAACGATTACTTTGCCTTTTATATCGATGAGCTCATGTCGGGCTTGCCGCAAAAACAGCCCGATGAGGCCGGCGCAGTGTCTGCCGAGGACGTGCGCGCGCTTCGGCACGCGATTTTGGACGATGCCATGGATTTGATTCTGGCGCACGAGCAGCTCATGGATAACATTTTGGCAAGCAGCATGTCGGGCATGCTGACCAACGTTATTTGCGACCGCATTGCCCGCTCCATCCGCGAGCGTGTGATGAACGTGCTTGCCGAGGATGCCCTGGCCCCCGTGTCGCTCGAGACGACGTCTGAGTTTGTCGCCGGCGGTATTATTCGACTTTTCACGATATGGTGGGAGTCGGGTCACGACCTCGAGCGTCGACCCGAGATGGCCGACGTGGTCGATGCGCTGTTCGAGCGAACCATGACGCCGGTGCATCACTAAAAGTGGCGGAGAGAGGGGGATTCGAACCCCCGGAACGCTCTCGCGCTCAACGGTTTTCAAGACCGCCGCATTCAACCGCTCTGCCATCTCTCCGTGAGTCGTAATGATAGCATCGTTTTGAATTTGCAACAGGGAAGGCGAACGATGACGATCACCGAAATCGACGAGAAGTTCATGCGCGAGGCGCTGGCGGAGGCTCGCGCCGCCGCTGCGGTGGGCGAGGTGCCCATTGGCGCTGTGGTGGTGCGCGCGGGTGAGATTGTCGCGCGGGCGCATAATCGTCGCGAGCTCGATCAGGACCCTTCGGCGCATGCAGAGTTCGCGGCCCTGTGCGCTGCCGCTCGGTCGCTCGGTCGCTGGCGCCTTTCCGACTGTACGGTCTACGTGACGCTTGAGCCCTGCTGCATGTGTGCGGGGCTTATGGTTAACGCGCGCGTAGGACGCTGCGTGTATGGCGCGGCTGATGCCAAGGCGGGCGCTCTGGGTTCGCTGTATGACCTGAATGCCGATTCGCGCCTGAATCATCGGTTTAACGTACATGCCGGCGTGCTGGCGGATGAGTGTTGTGAGGTGTTGAGCGACTATTTTAGTGGGCTGCGTGACGCCGATGGTGCTGGCTGCGGTTGCGGGGCCGATCTTGAGGCGCATGCCGCTCATGCTGAGGCGCTCGCGTGTGCCGAAGAGGATGCTGGCGCGGCGGTTGACTTTGGCCCCGCGTGCCGCCGGCCCCGCCGCGTGCTGCTGGCGATCGACTCCTTTAAGGGCAGTGTGTCGAGTGCGCAGGCAGAGGAGGCCGTTGCCGAAGGCGTGCGCCGCGTTTGGCCCGATGCCCAGGTGGCCGCGTTGCCGCTGGCAGATGGTGGCGAGGGAACGCTCGATGCTATCGCCGCATGCGGTGGTGAGCTCTCGACCTGCGAGGTGGCAGGTCCCTTGGGCGAACGCGTGTCTGCCCGGATGCTGGTGGACGGCGAGCGCGAGTCCGCGGTCATCGAGATGGCCGAGGCGGCCGGCATTGGGTACTCGCCTTGCACGGAGTCGTCGGCGCTGGTTGCTACAACCTATGGCGTGGGCGAGCTCATGCTTCGCGCAGTCCGTGCTGGGGCAAAGACTATCTATATTGGTCTGGGCGGCAGTGCCACCAACGACGGTGGCGCCGGCATGCTGCAGGCGCTGGGCGCGCGTCTTGTCGATGACCGTGGCTGCGATATCGCGCCGGGGCTCGCGGGCCTTGAACACGTGGCGAGTATCGATTTGGTACCGGCGCTACGGGCACTGAATGGCGCGCGTGTCGTGGTGCTTTCCGATGTCGAGAATCCGCTCGTAGGGCGTCGGGGCGCATTGGCGGTGTTCGGCGGACAGAAGGGTCTGCCGACGGGCGACGTCGAGGCACTGCGCAGGTGCGACAGCTGGATGGTCGGCTACGGCCGCTTGCTCGACGCTGCGATTGCCGGAGCTCGAGCCCAGGGGTTGTTGCGCACACCCGAGGGCGCACGGACATTTGGCTCGGTGCTCGGCGTGCCCGGCGCGGGCGCTGCCGGGGGCTTGGGCGCGGCGTTGCTGGCACTCGGTGCGGAGCTACGCTCGGGTGTGGAGACGGTGCTCGATCTCGTGGGGTTTGACGAGCGTGTACGCGATGTCGACCTGGTCATAACGGGCGAGGGCAATATGGACGAGCAATCCGCCGCCGGTAAGGCGCCGGTGGGCGTGGCCCGCCGTGCCAAGCGCTATGGCAAGCCGGTTGTTGCCGTCGTGGGCGGTCGTGCCGACAACCTGGATGCGGTGTACGAGCAGGGCATCGACCTTGTCCTGCCGATCTGTCGCAAGCCCATGGACCTGGAGCGGGCACTCGATCCGCAAGAAGCCGCAACCAACCTCATCTGCGCTGGCGAGTCTGCCGCGCGAGCCTACGACCTCGGCCGCCTCTAGAAAAGTAGTCATTTTGGGGCTTTTTTGACTACCCATCAGTTAAAAAGTAGTCAAAAAAGCCCCGTCCCAAATTGGCTGTCTTGCCCCATCGGGCGGGAGCGGGTAAGATATATCGAGCGCCTAGCGCGTTCGATGGGTTCGGATGACGACATGTTCCGAATCTGGTCAGGTCCGGAAGGAAGCAGCCATAAGGAGCCTCTGTCGGGCATCCGAATCCATCGAGCGCACGGGCTTTCTTTTTGCGCGGTTTTACCAAACCGCGCAATGCTCGACGCTGCGCGCCACCCAGAGCGACAATTTGTCATTCAAAAGGCAAGGCATGACCAGAAGGTCTATGCCTTGCCTTTTTCATGCCAACTTGTTCGCTCTGGATGGCGCTCGCTGACTGCGCCAAGACATCAATGGCTACGTGGTTCAAGAGACGGCGGCGTTGCCATCTGTTTTTACAAGTAAGGAGGCCCGTTTCTCTGGTTTTGGTTGGGGAAACGGGCCTCTTTGTCTATGGGCTTGTAGATTGGTGGGAGCGATATGCTCTGGCAGCTATTTTGAGTTCTTGATGCGGCGTGTGGCTGCGGTGGTTATTCCGAGTCCTGCGGCGGTGATTCCTGCGAGTGCGATTGCGCTCGGTGCTGTGTCGCCCGTGTTCGCGAGCTTGCCGGCGGTCGTATCTGCTTGCTTGGTGGAGCTCGATGGAGCGTATTTGCCGGTCGCGGGCGAGCTGGCGGGCTGTGCCGTTTCGGCCGGCTGCGCTGAGCTGGAGGGTTTTGTCGTCTCGGCGGGTTTCGTTATCTCGGGCGAGGTGGCCTTGTCTGCCGCGGCTTTCGCCTCTTCGTATGCTTTGCAGGCGTCGTCATAGGCCGTTTGCGCCTTTTCCAAATCGCCGAGGAGTGCATTTCGCTTGGCTATGTCCTCGTCGATGTGGGCTTTAGCTTCCTCTGCCTCACTTTCGAAATACTGAACCTGTTTTTCCTGGCTTTCGAGCCGGCGTTGGTAGCGGTGAAGATCATCTTCACAAGATTCTTCTCGCCTTTCTGCCGCCATGATCTCACTGCGCAACTGCTTAATATGCTCCTTAATAGCTGTGCTGGGCGCCTCGTCGCCGAGCTCCTTGAGTACCTTATCTAATTCTGCCTGAAGGCCGCTTGTCCGGTTGTGGGCCTCATCGTATTTGGCTTGGGCTGCATCGACGTTCGCTTGCATGGCGGGAAGGGGTTCCCTCCGTTTGGCGGCTTCCGTCACCACCATGTCGTGGATCTCTTGAAAACTGGCAATGTCATCATCGATTTCCGCAAGTTTCTCGGGACTTGCGGCGTCTTTTGCGGCTTCGAGGTTTTTGAGCGCTTCCTGCATGGCTGCATACGCTTTTTCTTTTGCGGCGGCCGCGTCTTCCGTCTGCAAGGCAACTGCACCGGTGGGGGAGCTGGTTTCCGCCGCGATCGCCGTTGCAGGGGCGATTCCCGCGATAAGTGCCGCGGAAAGGGCGATGCCCAAGGTTGTTCGTCTTGCTCTTCTCGCGAGAATGTCGTTCATCTCGGCACCTCATTTCAAGGGTCGGCGACTAACTTGGTAGCACTAATGTAAGTAAACCAAGCGATTGGCCCGCCACTGGCTGGGTGTGCGCGTATGCTCCTCTGAAAACTGAATCCCGTTAGAAATGACGAGTTGTTTACGCTTCTTTTGGGGTGGCGGTACTATCATGGTTCGAATTGAATGTGGATGATGATAGGGAGCGCCTATACATGATTGAGTTGCTCAGGCGTTTTGGTGGTAAGTTTCGCCGATATATGGTGATCGGCCCTGCGTGCAAGTTGATCGAAGTGATCTTTGACCTGCTGACGCCGCTGGTGATTGCCCAGATGATCGATAAGGGCATTGGCTCGCACGACGTGAATGCCGTTATCCACTACGGCATGGTACTTGGCGCCATGGCTGTGATCGGCATCTCGTTTACGCTCGTCTGCCAAAAGATGGCGGCGCTCACCTCACAGGGCATGGGCACCGATATCCGTGGTGCGCTCTACGAGCACATCAACAAGCTGAGCTATGCCGAACTCGACCGCTTCGGCACGCCGTCGCTCATCACGCGCATTACCAACGACGTCAACCAAGTTCAGCTCGCCGTGGCGCTGGGCGTGCGTATGCTCATCCGCTGGCCTTTCTTGGCGGTGGGCTCTATGTGCGCGGCCCTCGCCATCGACCTTAAGCTTGGCGTGATTTTCTTGATTTGCACACCCGCCATTGGCCTGGTGTTTTGGTTTGTCATGGCGCGCTGCATTCCCTACTACAAGCAGCTGCAGGCAAAGCTCGATCGCATCGCGCTTATCTGCCGCGAAGGTCTTTCGGGCGTCCGCGTGGTTCGCGCCTTCGTGCGCGAGGACCACGAGCGTGAGCGCTTTGCCCAAGCCGCCGATGACCAGGCCAATACTGCCATCGCGGTGGGCAAGCTCTCATCGATTCTCAACCCCGTCACGTTTTTGGTGATGAACCTAGGCGTGTGCGCCATCCTGTGGGTGGGTGGCATCCAGGTCAACGTGGGTGAGCTCACGCAGGGCCAGGTCATGGCGTTTGTGAACTACATGACGCAGACCCTCACCTCCATCGTGTATGTCGCCAACCTGGTCGTGGTCTTTACCAAGGCGAGCGCCAGTGCGTCACGTATCAACGAGGTGCTCAATTGCGTGCCGAGCATCACGGACGGGGACAACCAGCAGGTCGCGCTGCCCAGGCCGGGTGACCTGGCAAGTGGCGCCCCGGCCCCCGCACTGAGCTTTGACCATGCGAGTTTTTCGTTTGGCGCGGGCGCGGCAAATGCCGTCGACGATGTGACCCTGGAGCTGCCGCTGGGCAAGACGCTCGGAATCATCGGCGGCACGGGCAGCGGCAAGTCCACGCTCGTCTCGCTTATTCCGCGCCTGTATGATGCGGGCACCGGCAGTGTGAGCGTGATGGGTACCGACGTGCGCACTTGGCCGCTCGATCAGCTGCGCCATGTGGTTGCGACCGTACCGCAGCGCGCGTCGCTGGTGAGCGGCACCATCCGCAGCAACCTGACCTGGCGCGACGAGGCGGCAACCGACGAGGAGCTCTGGGCGGCGCTCGATATGGCGCAGGCCAGCGAGTTCGTGCGCAACAAGCTGCAGGGGCTCGATGCCCCGGTCGAGGCGGGCGGCAAGAACTTTAGTGGTGGCCAGCGCCAGCGCCTGACCATCGCGCGCGCCCTGGTGGGTTCGCCACAGGTCCTGATCATGGACGATTCCGCCTCGGCGCTCGATTTTAAGACCGACGCGGCGCTTCGCCATGCCATTCGCGAGCGCAGCGTGCGCGGTGCCGCCGAGGGCGGGCTGCCGCTGACGACCGTCATCGTAAGCCAGCGCGTCTCGACCGTGCGCGACGCCGACATGATCTGCGTACTCGACCACGGCTCGGTCGCGGGTCTGGGCACGCATGACGAGCTGTATGCAAGCTGCCAGCTCTATCGCGAGATTTGCCAGTCGCAGCTGCGCCGCGAGGAGCTCGAGGGCCAGCAGAGGAGTGCGGCGCCCACGTCCGCCCCAACCGTTCCCGCATCCGTCTGCGCAAAGGAGGGCTGCTAGATGAATCCGTATACTTCTTCCGGTTCGGTCGCCACGATGACGGCCAATGTGTCCGGCAACGACAAGCTCAACGACCTGGGTGACGGCCCGCGCCAGCCCGGCGACCCTGAGCGCTATCCCGTGGGCGCGGTGACCCGTCGCCTGATGGGTTATGTTCGCCCGCACCGCGTCTCGTTTGCGGCGTCGTTTGTGAGTGCCGCCATTTCCGTTATCTTGCAGCTCTACACACCTATTCTCATTGGCGAGGGCATCGACCTGATTGTTGCCGCGGGCCAGGTGGATTTCGACGCACTGCTGCCGCTCGTCACCAAACTCGCGCTCGTCGTGGTGGGAGCCGCGGCCTTCCAGTGGCTGCAGGGCTACTGCGTTAACCGCCTATCCTACGAGACGGTGCGTGACATGCGCGTGGAGGCGAGTGATAAGCTCAGCCGCATGCCGCTCGGCTTTATCGACAGCCATGCCCACGGCGACCTTATGAGCCGCGTGGTCAACGACGTCGACCAGGTTGGCGACGGTCTGCTGCAGGGCTTTACCCAGCTCTTTACCGGCGTCATCACCATCGTGGGCACGCTTGCGTTTATGCTCTCCATTAACCTGACCATGACGCTCGTGGTGGTGCTCGTCACGCCGCTTTCCATCTTTGCCGCCGGCGCCATCGCCAAGCTCTCCAACAAGAGCTTTACGGCTCAACAGCGCATTCAGGGTCAGCTTGGCGGTCATATCGAGGAATACGTGGGTGAGCAGAAGCTTGTCGACGCCTTTGCCTATGGTCCCAACGTCCAGCAGCGCTTCGATGCCCTCAATGCCGAGCTTTACACCGCGGGCGAGCGCGCGCAGTTTATGGGTTCGCTCTCCAACCCCGGCACGCGCTTTATCAACAACATCATCTATGCCGTGGTCGCTGTGATCGGCTGCGTGGGCGTGATCACGGGCGTGCCGGCGGCGCTTACGGTGGGCGGCGTGCAGATCTTCTTGTCCTATGCCAACCAGTACACCAAGCCGTTCAACGAGGTCACCAACGTCATTACGCAGATCCAGACCGCGTACGCCTCGGCGCGCCGCATGTTCGCGCTGCTCGACGCTCGCGAGCAAGAGCCCGATGCGCCAGATGCCGTGGAGCTTGCCGCCCCGCAGGGCGAGGTCGCCTTTGAGCATGTGGACTTTAGCTATGTGCCCGATCGCAAGCTGCTGCAGGATATTTGCATCGAGGCCAAGCCCGGCATGCGCTTTGCCCTGGTCGGTCCCACGGGCTGCGGCAAGACGACGCTCATCAACCTGCTGCTGCGGTTTTACGATATCGATGCCGGACGCATCATGGTCGATGGCCGGTCTTCGCGTGACTACACGCGCGCAAGCCTGCGCCGCGCCTTTGGTATGGTGCTGCAAGATACGTGGCTGTTCGAGGGCACGGTGGCGGACAACATCGCTTACGGTTGCCCAGGAGCCACGCGCGAGCAGGTCATCGAAGCCGCCAAGCGCGCGCACGCGCACAAGTTTATCGTGCAGCTGCCAGGCGGCTACGACACGGTAATCGGCGAGGACGGCGGCACGTTTAGCCAGGGTCAAAAGCAGCTGCTGTGCATCGCGCGCGTCATGCTCACCGACCCGGCGATCTTGCTGCTGGACGAGGCAACGTCGAGCATCGATACGCGTACCGAGCTGCAGGTTCAGGCGGCATTTGACGAGCTCATGGCCGGTCGTACCAGCTTTGTTGTGGCGCATCGCCTTTCGACGATTCGCAACGCCGACTGCATTCTGGTCATGCGCGACGGCCAGATTATCGAGCGCGGCACACACGACGAGCTGCTGGCGGCAGACGGCTTCTATGCCGAGCTCTACCGCAGTCAGTTCGCCCAGTAGAGCCCAGTAGGGGCTGCCGATTAGCGGCAGATGGTTTACATCTGCGTCGATAGTACTAAGATATGCTTTTAACAAATTGCATTAATGGCTCGAGTTTCGGGGGAAACGAGGCAACGTGACTATGACATGCTCTATGGTGGTCAACAGCAAGAGCGGTAATACCAGGATGGTTTCGGGGGCGATTAAGCGCGCCCTGCAGGCTGCGGGTGTCGAGTTTATCCACGCCGCCGCGCTGAGCGATGATGCAGATCCGGAGCAGGTCGCGCACGAGGCACAGGGTGCCTGCGCTGCCGATACGGTGCTCGTTGGTTTTTGGTGCGACAAGGGCGCCTGCACGCCCTCGGTGGCGGCGCTGCTTTCCGCCCTGCATGGCAAGCGCGTCTTTTTGTTTGGCACCTGCGGCTTCGGTGCCGACCAGAGCTATTTTCAGCAGATTATCGATCGCGTGTCGTCCAATTTAGCCGAGGATGCCGAGCTTGCGGGCTGGGCGATGTGCCAGGGCAAGATGGGCCCTGCGGTCAAGCAGCGCTACGAGGCAATGCTCGAGCAAGATCCCGACAACGCCCGATTTAAGATGCTGCTCGACAACTGGGTTGCCGCGAAGGACCATCCCACCAAGGAAGATCTGGACAACATGGCGGCGGCCGCCAAAAAGGCCGTGCTGGGAGAGTAGCTTCGCCGTTCGTGGTCCTTCGTGCAAAACAATACAAATGTGAAAGCCTCGAAGTTCTCGAGGCTTTTTTCGTGACACGAGGGCGCCCCTTTATTGATGGAAGGCCTAGTAAGCTGATTGTTCTATGCCCGGATGTGTGCGGAGTGGGATGGGATTTCCGGATGGGTGGGGTTGCGGAAGCTGCGTCCCGGAATTTGCCTTTGGAATGGGATGCGGTTTCCCGTTGAGGAGCTCTGTGGAAACCGCATCCCAGTTTTCGGCCGAGAAATGGGATGCCGTTTCCGGTTGAGGGTCTTGGCGGAAAGTGCGATCCGGAATTTGCGATCGGAGTGGGATGTGGTTTCCCAACGGGGCCACAAGCGGAAACCGCATCCCATTTCGCAAGCGAATTCTGGGACACGGTTCTCAGAGGATTATGGGCTACGAACTACATGGGGCTGTCATAAAACTCCGGCAAAGGGGGGTCGGAAATAAATGACACTTCCAGTAGTTTGTTTTAATGTGGTGGGGGGTACCATTATTTTAGTTTCGCAAAAAACGAACCTTCTATGGGGAAGTTGCGTAGGGGGTTAGTCGTAAGTATTGGATAAAACAGACTAATTTGGGGATAAATGACCACTTACGCCAAAATAAGTAGCATTTAGCGATAAAACATTGAAAAATATTTAGAAATGACAAAAGACTATCCAAATTTAGGCTTAGGTGTTCATTTGAATATTACAGTAGGAAAACCTTTAACAAATGTAAGTTTTGTTGATGAAAAAGGAAATTTTAAATCAAGAGATACTTATACAAATAGAGAAGCTATCGTATCTCAAGAAGAGCTTTATCAAGAATGGAAAGCTCAAATTGAAAAATTTATTAAAATCATGGGCCATAAACCAACCCATCTAGATTCTCATCATCATGTTCATTTACTTAATAGTAATATTGATGTTGCATTAAAGCTAGCTCATGAATATGATTTACCTATTCGTCAAGAAACATACTTACAAAAAGATTTTGAACCTGTTTATTTTGAAGAACTATTCTATAACCAAGATGCTACATTTGAAATGATTGATACTATTTTACATAAAGATGTTAAAAATTATGAATTAATGTGTCATCCTGCAATGATTGATTGGAAACTTTATCAAATATCTTCTTATAATTTAAGACGCGCTCATGAATTAGATATTATATGTAGCCAAAAAGCAAAAGAAATGACAAAAAAGATTGAACTCATTAATTATCAAGACATAAAAAAAATCTAGCAATTAGCTAGATTTTTTTAGGTCTAATCATTAAATAAATTGGTAATCCAAGTAAAATACTTCCACCTATAATATTTCCTAAAGTTGAAAGTAACATATGTAACCACACACCACTCCAAGAAATTTCTGTACCAAGAGCTGTAAAAGTCATCGAAAATGTTCCCATATTGGCAATACTATGTTCAAATCCTGGTAAAACAAAAGTCATAACAATAATCATCATAATAAATGTTTTAGCTGTTTCTTCCTTTAGCTTCATTCCTACAAATGCTGCTGCACAAACAATGAAATTACATAAGATTCCTTTAATAAAAAGTTCTAAATAATCAAAATTTAACTTATTAGAAACAACACTTGCAAGATATTGATTCATTGCCTCATGATTAACACCACTTTTAATAAATAAAAAACAAATCAGCGCAATGCCTACAAAGTTACCTACATAACAAATCCCCCACATCGGTAAAATATCAAAAAATCTTAGTTTTTTATGATAAACTGGAAACATTGTGGTAAAACAATTTCCTGTAAATAATTCTGAACCAAGTAATACAATAATAACGAGTCCTATTCCAAATGCTCCTGCAAATGCAATTTTAGATGCAATCACATGATGTCCAATTAATAAAACTGCTAAAGTATAAGATAAAATCGTTGCAAGCCCTAAATAAAGCCCTGCAACGATACTTCTCATAAAAAAACAAAATGGATCATTTTTTGCCATCTCATATTTTGTCATTCCTGCTTTTTCCAATAATTCAAAGTCCATAAAAT
>UQPT01000064.1:0-12390 GCA_900543045.1 uncultured Collinsella sp. | reverse complement strand
GCTGCGGCCTGCGCGTGCGCGGCGCCCAAGTCGACCTCGAGCGACAGGCCCGCCTGACGCAGGCGCTCTAGCACGGCGAGGTTCTCGGGCACGGCCAGGAACTGCTTGACGCTCGCCGCAATCTTGGGACCGATACCCTCACACTCGGCGATGTCCTCTTCGCTCGCCAAGATGAGCTTGTCGATCGACAGGAATCGCTCGGCGATGACCTCGCCCACGCTCTTGCCCACGTGGCGGATGCCCAGGGCAAACAGCACGCGACCGAGCGGCTGGCTCTTGGACTTGTTGAGCTCGGCGATGATTTTCTCGGCCGTCTTGAGGCCCACCGGGATGGGGTCGCCCTTCTTGACACCCTTTTTGCTGTTGGAGCTAGCATAGGTGCGGCCCGTGTCCAGGCCGGCGATGTCGTCGACCGTGAGCTGGTAGAAGTCCGCGACATCATGAATCAGGCCGGCGGCGATCATCTTGTCGACAATCTCATCGCCCAGGCCGTCCACGTCCATGCAGCCGCGGCTCACCCAGTGGAGCAGGCGCTCCTTGAGCTGTGCGGGGCAGTCGATGGACACGCAGCGGTAGGCCACCTCGCCATCCTCGTGAACCACGGGGCTACCGCACACGGGACAGACCTCGGGCATCTGCCAGTCAACGCTGTCGGCCGGACGCTTGTCAAGCACCGGACCCACGACCTCGGGGATCACGTCGCCCGCCTTGTGCACGATGATGGTATCGCCCTCGCGCACGTTTTTGCGACGGATCTCGTCGATGTTGTGCAGCGTGGCGCGCGCGATAGTGGAGCCGGCAACCGTCACCGGGTCGAACTCGGCGACCGGCGTGAGCACACCGGTGCGGCCCACCTGGATGCGAATCTCGCGCAGGACGGTCTGCTTTTCCTCGGGCGGGAACTTAAAGGCAATAGCCCAGCGCGGTGCGCGAGCGGTAAAGCCCAGGTCGAGCTGCTGCTGGAAGCTGTCGACCTTTACGACTACGCCGTCGATGTCGTAGTCCAGGTCACCGCGGTGCTCGAGGGCCTGGGCGCAGAACTCGTGGACCTCGGCCGGCGTGGCGCAGCGGGCCACGTTGGGGTTGACGCTGAAGCCGGCGCTGCGCAGCCAGTCGAGAAATTCGCGCTGGCTGTGGACGTGCAGCGGATCGGTATCGGCAATGGCGTAGATAAAGGTGGCCAGGTCACGGCGCGCCGTGACCTTGGGGTCCTTTTGGCGCAGGGATCCTGCAGCAGCGTTGCGCGGGTTGGCAAAGGGGTCGCGGCCCTCGGCATCGGCCTCTTCGTTTAGACGGACAAAGCTGCCCTTGGGCATGTAGACCTCACCACGCACTTCGATGGTACGCTCGCGATCGGCGCCCATGTGAGCGAGCGCCGGCTCGGACAGGTGCATGGGCACATCCTTGATGGTACGCACGTTAAGCGACACGTCCTCGCCCGTGGTGCCGTCGCCGCGCGTGGCGGCGCGTACGAAGGTGCCGTTTTGGTAGGTAAGCGCGACGCCCAAGCCGTCGATCTTAAGCTCGCAGGTATAGGTGACGCTGCCGGCACCGAGCGCATCCTCGGTGCGCTGGAGCCACGCGTCGAGCTCGTCCAAATCCATGGCATCGTCCATGGAATACATGCGTGCCATGTGCGTGACAGGCGTAAACTGCTCGCTCACGTATCCGCCCACGCGCTGGGTATAGCTGTCGGGCGTCACCAAATCGGGATAGGTCGCCTCGATTTCCTGCAGCTCAACGAGCATTTTGTCGAAGGCGGCGTCCGTGATCTCGGGCGCATCGAGCATGTAGTAGCGGTACGCGTGGTAATCGAGCTCGTGGCGCAGCTCGGCCGCGCGCGCGGCGGCCTGGGCATGGGCGTCGGCCGGTGCAGCGGCATCCGCGCCCGCGGGCGTTTCGGGATCGATGTCCACGCCGTCACCAAACAGGCTCGATTGCTCCATAGCGGCACTCCTTCGCTCGATTTCAAACGGATACAAGAGTACCACCGGTCGCGATGGAGCCAAATCGCCCTTTCCAACCGCACCGAATCGGCAGCCATCAAACTGGAGTGGATCGCGCGTTCAAACCATGCCCTTGCCGTTTCTAAATGATCCGTTTTCCTCCGTCTCCAAGGGATCATCGCGAAAAGAGGGGCTGTCCCGCGTTGGCGGAACAGCCCCTCTGGCTTCGATATGTGCGATACAGCTCGTTAGAAACCCTGGCCGTAGCCCTGGCCCTGGCCCTGCTGGCCGAGCAGCTCCTCCAGGTACTGGCGCAGCTGCTCATCGGTAATACCGCCGTTGCCAGTGTCGGTTGCACTGTCATTCTGCTGCTGGTTCTGCAGCTCCTCGTCGGAGCCCAGCTCGACCGTGACCTTCTTCTCTTCCTTGCCGCGCATGAGCGTGATTTCGACCTTCTCGCCCACCTCGTGGCTGCGTAGTGCGATGATCAGGCCATCGGCGCTCGTAATCTCGTCGTCGCCCAGCTTGGTAATGACATCGCCCTCTTGGATACCGGCCTTGGCAGCAGGACCGTCCTCGACGACGCTCGCCACATACGCGCCGCTATCGGTGCTCAGCTTGTTGGTACGGGCGTTGAGCGCGTTGACGCTCGAAAGCGTGGCGCCCATGTACGGATGCACCGGCGTCTTACCGTCGATAATCTGGTCGGCAATGTTCTTGGCGTAGTTAACCGGAATGGCAAAGCCCACGCCCGAGCTGGAGCCCGAATAGCTCTCGATGAGCGAGTTGATACCCACGAGCTCGCCGTTGTCGTTAACGAGCGCGCCGCCGGAGTTGCCCGGATTGATGGCGGCATCGGTCTGGATCATGTTGGCATAGATGGTGTTGCCGCCGGTAGAGCTCATGGCCGTGGAGCGATACAGCGCCGAGACGATACCGGTGGAGACAGACTGTTCGTTGCCGAAGGGCGAGCCGATCGCCATGACCCACTCGCCCACGTTGAGCTTGGAGGAATCACCGATCTCAATCGGCGTGAGCTTGGAGGCGTCGGCGTCCTTGAGCTTGATGACGGCCAGGTCGCTCGAAGCGTCGTTGCCCACGAACTCGGCCTCGTAGGTGGTGCCGTCGTCCATGGTCACCACGTACTGGTCATAGCCATCGACCACGTGGTTGTTGGTGAGGATATGGCCCTCGGTATCGAGCACCACGCCCGAACCGACGCTGCCCGAGTTGTCCGACTCGTCGGCAGACTGCGAAAGCGAGCCATTCTGGCTGCCGCTCGACGTGGCGGTGATGGAAACGACGGAGGGCAGGGCCTTGGCAGAAACGGCCTCGGCCAGCGTAGTGTCCTCGGAATCGATGGTGATCTTTTGCGTCGATGAACCCGAAGCACCCGCCGTCACGGCATTCTTGCCACCGCCAATGTTGAGCGTGCCGCTCATAATGAGTGCAATGACCAGCAGGGCGCCGCAGGCACAGCCGGCAAGCGCCGTAATGAAGATCGGCAGCTTTTTGGTCTTGGTCTTGACCACCGTGTGCTTGTTTACAACCTGCTGGCCGCCCAGCGGCTTGCCGGTCTGCGTATCGTAGGCCTGCACGTAGGGAATGTTGCCGTCGGCAGGCGTCGACTCCACCTGCACGCGCGGCTGCTGCTGGGTCTCGCCGGCGTTGCCCGCATCCTGGGGACGCTGGGAATCGTACTCGCTCATAGCTGCGATCCTTTCGTCAAATAACCAAAGGCCCGCCAAACATGTGGCGGGCCATCATTGTTCACGTTGAGTTGTACCCCAATATGCGGGCGTACGTGTACGAGAACGCAATCTTTTAGGAAGGCTTAAGTTCTGCTGCAAACTCGAAAGAAACCCGCACCTGCGTCAAAACCACCACAAAGGTGCCTGTCCCCTTTGTGGTGGAAATCTAGTCCTTAAACAGATAGCCCACGCCGCGGACGGTGGTGATGTGTGCCGCGATCTGCGGGCCCACCTTGGAGCGGATGCGTCGGATGTGCACGTCGACGGTGCGCGTGCCGCCGCAGTACTCAAAGCCCCACACGCGGTGCAGCAGCACCTCGCGGCTGTAGGCGCGGTTGGGGTGCGTCGCCAAAAAGCTCAGCAGCGAGTACTCCATCAGCGTCAGGTCGATGGGCTCGTTATCGAGCGTCACCTGGTAGGTAGCCAGGTTGATCTCGAGGTTATCGATGTTGAGCACATCGTCGGCGGTGACGGTCTCCTCCTCGCCCATCAGGCGCTGCGCGCGAGCCTTGAGCTCGTTGGGCGTCGCCGTGGGGCATACAAAGTCGGCATGCGCGTGATTCGGCAGGCGCAGGGTGCCGAGCGCCTCGTCGTCGACGATCACCAGCATGGGAACGCCGCCGCGGTCGTCAAGCCACTTGGCAATCTGATCGATGCGGTCGCTGCGGATGCCATCGGAATCGAGAATCAGCAGGTCAAAGTCGTGCGCCGCAGTTGGCGAATCAGGGGTTGCCAGGCTCACCTCGACACCCAGGGTAGTCGTCAAGCTGCGGGCAAACTCGTGGAAGCGCGTCGTGCGCGCCATGAACAGGGCACTCTTTTCGGACATATCGGCCTCCAAGGAAATGAGCTCAATCGTACTGGAACAAGCCAGCGTGATTAGGAGTTCGCCAGGTAGTGCTTGATCTCCCACTCGGTGATCGTGGACTCAAACTTATGCCATTCGTCGCGCTTCTTTTTGAGGAAGAAGCTGTGGATGTGCTCGCCGAGGGCATCCTTCATAAACTGCGAGTCCTCAAACACGTCGAGCGCCTCTTTGAGCGAGCGCGGCAGCGGCGTATAGCCGGCCTCAACCATCTGACGGTCGGTAAGCTTGAGTGTCTCGGCCGTGGCCTCGGGCGGGAGCTCCAGCTTGCGCTCGATGCCGTCCAGACCAGCCGCCAGCGTGACGGCGTTGACCAGGTACGGGTTGGCCATGGGATCGGGACTGCGCAGCTCGATGCGCGTGGACAGCTGCTTGCCGGGCTTGTAGACCGGAATGCGGACCATACTCGCGCGGTTGCGCAGGCCCCACGTGGCGTACTGCGGCACGGAGTCGCCGCCCGTGGTAATGCGCTTGTACGAGTTGACCGTGGGGTTGGTGATGGCGCTGATCTCGCGCGCGTGCGCCAGGATGCCGGCCATGTAGTGCTTGGCGATATCGGAGAGGTGGTACTTCTCGTCGTCCTCGCCCCAAAAGACGTTGTTGCCGTCGTGGTCGAATAGCGACTGGCACAGGAACATAGCGCTGCCGTCTTCGCCTGCCAACGGCTTGGGCATAAAGGAGGCGTGGCAACCGCTCTCGTAAGCCTGCTGCTTAATGATGAGCTTGGCCGTGGTGATGGCGTCGGACATGCTCAGGGCCTCGGCGTGGCGCAGGCTCATGCCGTGCTGCGAGCGACCGGCGGCGTGGAAGGTGTACTCCACGGGCACGGACATCTTCTCGAGCGTGAGGACCGTGTTGCGGCGCAGGTCGCGGGCGGCATCGCTCACCGAAAGATCGAAGTAGCCCACGTTGTCGAGCGGCTCGGGCGTGTGCTCGTCGGGGAAGTAGTAATACTCCAGCTCGGCACCAACGTTGAGTAGGTAGCCGGCCTTCTCGGCCTTGTGGAACATGCGGCGCAGGGCATCGCGCGGGTCGCCGGCGAAGGGCTTGCAATCGGGGGTGCATACGTCGCAAAACACACGGGCGACGCCGTTGTGGCTCGGACGCCACGGCAAAATCTGGAAGGTCGAGGCATCAGGGAACGCCAGCATGTCGGCTTCCTCGGGCGTGGCAAAGCCCTCGATGGCCGAGCCGTCAAAGCCAATGCCCTCCTCAAAAGCGACCTCGAGGTCCTCGGGGCTAATAGCAAAGTTTTTGAGGCGGCCGAGAATGTCGACAAACCACAGACGCACAAAGCGGATATCACGCTGCTCTACGGAGCGGAGTACGTAATCGATGTTCTGCTGGTTCATGTCGCTCCCCTTTCTTTCGGGCGGGTTTCGACTGGTCTATATCGCAGATACTATCGCAGAAAAATGTTTCCGCAGGGTTAAAGCGTATCAAGCGCTCAAAAAAACGTGCGCGAGCAGACCGTTGCGAACGAGCGGCTAGCGTAAGGTCGAGGCGCGGTGTTCGATGTGGCCGGGGATCTCGATGCGCTTGGGGGCGAGCTTTGCGGCATCGCCCACCGTAGTGGTAACGATGTCGATGCGTTCGGACAGACGCTCGACTACGCGCTCGGCAATGGTAAGAGTGTCCTGCGCTGCCGTGGTCACACCGCCAAAGAGCACGTGGTTCCAGGGATAGTCGTCAAACGTTGCGATCTTGAGACCCGCCGGCAACGAAGGTCCCAACTGTGCCAGCGCCTCGGTCAGGCGCAGGAAGACCAGACCGTTGACGGCAATGAGGCCGAGCTTTTTACCCGCATAGCCGCGGATGGTCTCGTCCAGGCGACTGACACCCTCGACGCCACCGTCGGCCAGGGTGACGACCTCGCCCGCAAGACCGCGGCGCGAAAGCTCGTCGGCAAACGCCTCGGCGCGTTCGCGACGCACGGGGCTGTCGTCGCTTGCCTCGGTGAGCAGGCACAGGCGCTCGCTGCCCGCAGAGGCCAAGGCGTCTACCAGGCCGGCGACCAGCTCACGGTTGTTGGAGGTCACCAGATCGACACCGCCGTCGGCAACATCGCGGTCGAGCAGCACGACGGGCAGGCGTCCCGCAGCCTCGGCGATCGCTTTGTCGTTGCCTCCGCAGGTATTGACGACCAGGCCGTCCACGCCGGCATCGATAAGTCTGGTGAGCGACTCTGCCTCCTTGGCGGGGTCGTTGCCGCTAATGGCCGTCATGAGCGAGCAGCCGCGCGCGGCGGCGCTGGCGGAAAGCCCTTCGAGCATGGCGCTGGAGAACGGGTTAGCAATGTCGGCCAAGATCACGCCGATGAGGTTGGTACGCGAGCTGCGCAGATTGCGCGCGGCGGCACGTGGACGATAGCCGGTGCGCTCGATAACTGCCGCGATGCGAGCACGGGTTTCCTCGGTCATCTGCCCAGGGCGGTTGTTGAGATAGCGCGAGACCGTGGCCGGGCTCACGCCCGCCTCGGCAGCAATGTCCTTAATCCTCATCTGCGCCATAGCGCACCCCGTTTCCCAATTGTCGGCAGTCTGAGCCATTTTAGGCATTTTTTTAAAAATCTCGCTTGCAAAACGTTGTAGATGAGTATACTACAACTCGAAACGAAACCGATTTCGTAAACCGATTTCGGCAAGCGTTGGCACGGAGGTGCAAAGATGTACCCTACCGTCTTGGCACCTCCGTGCCAACGCCATATCAAAGGTGTACGCACGAGCAAGAAGGAGCTGCGCGACCATGGGTAAAACGGTTCTTACCTTCGGCGAGATCATGATGAGGCTCTCGCCCAAAGATCATCTGCGCATTGAGCAGGCGACCGAGTTTGATGTCCGCTACGGCGGCGCCGAAGCCAACACCGCGCTTTCCCTGGCCTACCAGGGTGACAAGGCAGCTTACGTCTCCGTTGTCCCGGCCAACCGTCTGGGCGAGTGCGCCCTGCGTTCGCTGAAGGTCTACGACGTCGATACCTCGCGCGTCGTGCGCCAGGGCGACCGTCTTGGCTCCTATGTGTTTGAGGTCGGCGCCTCGCAGCGCGGCAACGGCTGCGTCTACGACCGCAAGTACTCTGCCATCAACATGGCCAAGCGCGACGTCTTTGACTGGGATGAGATCCTCAAGGGTGTCGATGTCTTCTACTTCTCCGGCGTGACGCCCGCCGTCTCCGACGAGATGGCCGCCGCCTGCAAGGATGCCCTCACCGCCTGCCGCGCCAAAGGCATCGCCACCGTGTGCGACGTGAACTATCGCGGCAAGATGTGGTCGCCCGAGAAGTCGCAGGCCACCATGAAGGAACTCCTGCCGCTCGTTGACATCTGCATTGCCAACGACGAGGACGCTCCTGCCGGCCTCGGTATGACCTGCGTCTCCGGCTCCCTTGCCCACGGCATCGAGGAACGCGACACCTACGTCGAGATGGCCCGTCAGATCTGCGCCGAGTACGGTTGCAAGAAGGTCGCCTCGGTCGTCCGCAACATCTCCTGCGTCGAGCGCTCCATTTGGATGGGCATGCTCTTTGACGCCGAGAGCGGCGAGCACTGGTTCTCCCCCGCTCACGACGTGCACGTGCTCGAGGGCGTTGCCGCCGGCGACGCTTTCAACGCCGGCCTCGTCCATGCCCTCATCAACGACTTTGACCCGCAAGACGCCGTCAACTACGCGATTGCGGCCTCGATCCTCAAGCTCACCATCAAGGGCGATTCCAACCTGGTGACCGCAGACGAGATCGCAGCCGTGGCATCCGCCGCCGACGGTGGCACCCGCGTCGCCCGTTAATTCGTTCCCCATTCCGCGGACTGCAGCTTTCCATACCCATACCCCTGCAGCCCGCTCCCCGATTCCTCCGGCCAGGTAGAACCACTTAGTCCCATTCCGGTTTTGTCCGGCATTCCTTCACGACTGGCCTCGTAGCCGGTTCCGAAATTGCTTGTGACCCAAGCAGTGCCTCCGATAACCAATCCGGAACCGGCTCATGGCCAATCTTCTTTGGCAATCACGCGCCCGTGCGCGCCTCACATCGAAAGGAACACTATGTTCGATCAGTTCTACACCACGCTTGAATCCCTGGGCATCGTGCCGGTCGTCGTGCTCGATAAGGTCGAGGACGCCGCACCGCTCGCCCACGCCCTTATGTCTGCCGGCATGAAGTCCGCCGAGGTCACCTTCCGCACCGCCTGCGCCGCCGAGTGCATCGCCGCCATGGCTGAGGCCGAGCCCGAGATGTGCGTCGGCGCCGGCACCGTCCTGACTGTCGAGCAGGTTGAGCAGGCCCGCGCCGCCGGTGCCAAGTTCATCGTCTCCCCGGGTTACAACGAGGACGTCGTGAAGCACTGCATCGACATCGACTTGCCCGTCCTTCCCGGCACCGTGACCCCCTCCGAGGTTACCGCCGCCGAGAACCTGGGGCTCAAGGTCACCAAGTTCTTCCCCGCGGCTCAGTATGGTGGCCTGAACACCATCAAGGCCCTCGCCGCTCCGTTTGTCGGCCATCGCTTTATGCCCACCGGCGGCGTGAGCACTGCCAACGTCGAGGAGTACCTGAGCTCCTCCGCCATCATCGCCTGCGGTGGCACCTGGATGGTCAAGCCCGCCCTGTTCGCCGATGGCGACTTCTCCAAGGTCGAGCAGATTGCCCGCGAGGCCATGGACGTCGTCAAGAAGGTCCGCGGCTAGGTTTAGCTCTCTATCGTGAAAGGGGGCGTGCCCTAGACCTCGCCCCCTTTCTTTTAAAGCGGCTCGGAAGCGCGCCGTTTCCGTCACGAACAAGAACCAAAACCGTCTTGTATGCTGATAGAACGTGACGGAAGCGACACGCGCCCGAGCCGCTTTGCCTACTCGGCTGGCAGTCGCGCCCAGCTGAGCCACTTCGACAAAAGCCGAGCCACCAAAACAGCTGCGGCGCCGTCTGGAGGAATGGACCCTTGCTTCCGGTTTTTTCCTCCAAGCGGCGCCGCAGCCTTTTCATGCCCCGATTGCACCCCCGCACTTGCGGTGAAACACGGACTGCTTACGCCGCCAAAGCCGCAAAACAGCCCCTATTTAACCGCAACTAATGTAGGGAACGAGTTAGATGGCCGAGTCTTTAGGCAGCTCAAAATAGTCGGGATGCAAGGCGATAACCGGTCCCTGTTCCTCGGGCATCAGATGCAGGTGTGTCTCTGCCAGATAGCTCGCCGTGTCGGTATCGCCCCTCTTAATGGACTCGAGAATCCGGCGATGCTGACGACGAATCGGCTCCCAATCCATATCCTGCGACACCATACGCAACCAGTTGTACCGCTCAAAATGCGTATTGACGCTCTTCATCCAATCCCACAACATGTGGCGGCCGGCAATCTCAAAGCACGTCTCGTGGAATAGGTTGTCCAGATCGAAAAAGCGACGCGTTTCGCTATGGTCGAGCGACTCGGACTCGGCAAGAATCTGCTCGAGCCGATGTTTTTGCTCAGGCGTGGCGGCAGAGCAACATTTAATGAGTACGCTTCTCTCGAGTTTCTCACGCAAGAAACAGGCGTTCTCGGCGCGCTCCATGCTGATTTTTGAGACATAGGTGCCGCTTTTGGGACGCGTTTCCACTAGCTCCTGCTCACGCAGGCGCACAAAGGACTCGCGAATGGGCGTGCGCCCGATTCCCGTCTCCTTTTCCAGACCAATCGCCGAAAGGCGCGTGCCGGGCCTGAGCTCGGCATAGATGATCTTAGAGCGCAGTGCGTTGTATGCCTGATCTTGCAGGCTCTGATAATGCTGGTGCTGTTCCATAAAGCCCTCGGATGAAGCCCACGGTTTGTCGAATATCACCACGTAATACTATCGCATCGACACGCCCCAGCTCCCAATCAGTCTTTTTGGGACGGGGCTCTTTTAGCTACCCTGGCCCGCAGATCGGCCCCCCTTGCCACAAAAGTGGCCCATCTACTACGTTAACACGGATAGCCTCGGCCATACCGAAAACCGTGAAAACAAAACCGCAGGTAGATAGCTTGTCGATTTTCGAAAAAACCGACTATGGTTGACCCCTGCGGCTTAAACGTAGTAGATAGGCCCTTTTCGTGGCGCAGCACTACTGCACCCCAAATTGGCACCCCGAGCCTGTTATAAGTTGCTGTGAAATACGGACGGTTGATAATCAAGGGTTGAAAATCAAGGCGCGCTATACGGCTTGCTATATCTCACTATACTTTGCTGTACGTCGCTGTACTTTGCTTTAACTTGACAATAATCGGCCCGTTACCATCCGGGATATAACGGACCCCAAGCCAACGCTGGCTTGGGGCCCGTCTTGTACCATGGCTCTTTTGGACTATGAGCGCTCGTATTTCGTGGCCCGCCCGGTTCCCTGCCTTACGATTGCATTCCGTTCAAGCAGAGATTCGAGTGCCGCCAACGTCCGCATGCGGCTCAGCCCCGTCTGTTTTTCAATCTCGCTTCGCGACATAATTCGCCCGCCCGACAAGGCCTTGAGAACCTGGACCTCTTCCTCGGACCCTTCAAAGGCATCGGTAACGGGCAATGTGACGGCCACCATGCCGCCGCGAACATCAAAAATTGGTTGATTGATCGAATCGCGATAGGCACGTCTAATGCGCGCGATTCCCGTACCAAATTTCTCGATGTAATCCAGCTTTAAGAAGGCCTCTGCAAAGATGGGGTTTCTGAGCACGGATATCTGCCCATACAGGTATTGTTCCGTCGTCAACCCGGCGGGCAGCGATCCAGGGGAGGTCACAACGACACGATCATCGTACAGGGCAATTTGAACGTTCGCTCGAACGTCCCACGTCCGATGCACCAAAGCGTTTGCAACAGCTTCGCGGAATGCCTCAAGAGGAATTCGATCGGTTTGGACGCGCTCCATCCCTTCGATACGCTCATAACGGTAGTAGCGTGCAAACATAGCCACCGCCCTGTCCGCCTGCTCAATTGCGGATACATTTGTCGCCGCCTCGCGATCCAAGATCACATCCTCGGTATCGCCAAAACGGACGCAGTCGATGCCTGGAAAATCATTCTTATCCGCTAAAATCGCCGCGGCATTGGTATAGCCATCCTTGCCGAGCAAGCGGAGCGTACGCATGATATCCGGCGTTAGCTCGGAAATGCCGAGGTGTTCAACACACTTATGCTCGAGCGTATGAAAGCCCAAGTCCTGGCGAGCCGACGTGAGCGCGTCGAACGTCACGTTGCTGCCTTCGAGCGTCAGCCTGCCATACTCAAACCGGTCGACCTCCACCGTTGCCGAATCGTTTCGTCTGTAGGCCTTTCCCTTGCTTCGATAGGGTTTGTCCTGTCCCTCATAAACCGTAAGGATTACGGTCCCGTGTTTCTCATCGGACTCGAGCGTGTAACGGGGAGCGGGATCCAAGCTGTCATTAATCATGTTCTCAATGCGGAGACACTCTGCGACCGGATCTGCAAGGCCGACAGCCACGCCCTCGTCATCAACGCCAAACTCAATCTTGCCCGTCCCGTAGTTTGCATAGGCGCTCACCGTTTTAAGAAACGTCGGCGTAACGCTTTCCTTGTATTCGACTGTAGGGCTCTCTCTAACAACCATATGCACAACCCCCTCGTTTCGTACCATTCATAACCGTATTATAAGACGAAAACCGTTTGCGTACTGATTTATATAAGACGCAAACTGTTTTCGTCTTGATTTGCGTACGGAATTAAGACGCATAATTTCGCTTTCGTATGGCTCAATACCGGACGCAGACTGTTTTCGTCTGTCAATACGTCTGAAATCCAAACGAAAAGAGCCCCGAGCTCGTATGAACTGCGCCCCAATTCTTGGACGGGCTAATAAGCGGCCTACGCCGCACATAGG
>UQPT01000063.1:0-12614 GCA_900543045.1 uncultured Collinsella sp. | reverse complement strand
CCAGCCATAAAAAAGCCTCCCATTTCTTGTGTCCAAGAAATGGGAGGCAGTTCATTGTGGGCACGGCGGGGCGGGCAAGCAGCTATGGGCAACAGGCTTAGAACAGGCCGGTGATGTTGCCGTCGTTGTCGACGTCGATGTTCTCGGCCGCGGGAACCTTGGGCAGGCCCGGCATGGTCAGAACACTGCCAGTCAGTGCGACCACAAAGTGGGCACCGGCGGAAACCTTGAGCTCGCGCACCGTGATGCGGAAGTTCTCGGGAGCGCCCAGGGCCTTGGCGTTGTCGCTAAAGCTGTACTGCGTCTTGGCCACGCACACCGGCAGGTTGCCAAAGCCGTTCTCGCGCAGCTCGGCGAGCTGGCGCTTGGCGGCCGGCGTAAAGTCAACGCCGTCGGCGCGGTAGACCTTGGTGGCAATGGCCTCAAGAGCGTCGGCCACATCGGCGCCGTCCTCATAGGCAAACTTGAGCTCGCTCGGCTGCTCAATCAGACGCATGACCTCATCGGCAAGCTCGAGCGCGCCCTCGCCGCCCTTGGCCCAGACCTCGGAAAGCTTAACGTTGACGCCGAGCTTCTGACACTCGGACTCGATGAGCGCAAGCTCGGCCTCGGTGTCCGTCGGGAAGCGGTTGATGGCGACTACGCAGGGCAGACCATAAACGTTCTGGATGTTGTCGACGTGACGCAGCAGGTTGGGCATGCCGGCCTTGAGTGCCTCGAGGTTCTCCTCGTTGAGGTCGGCCTTGGCGACGCCACCGTTGTACTTCAGCGCACGAGCGGTCGCGACGACCACGACGGCGCTGGGGCGAACGCCCGTCATACGGCACTTGATGTCGAGGAACTTCTCGGCACCCAGATCGGCACCGAAGCCGGCCTCGGTAATGGCAACATCGCCAAAGCGCATCGCCATACGCGTGGCCATGATAGAGTTGCAGCCGTGGGCGATGTTGGCGAAGGGGCCGCCGTGGACAAACGCGGGCGTGCCCTCGAGCGTTTGCACCAGGTTGGGCTTGAGCGCGTCCTTAAGCAACGCGGCCATGGCACCCTGGGCCTTAAGGTCGCGGGCACGGACGGGCTCGCCGGCAAAGCTGTAGCCGACGACGATCTCGCCCAGGCGCTCCTTGAGGTCGCTGATACTCGTAGACAGGCACAGGATTGCCATGACCTCGGAGGCGACGGTGATATCGAAGCCGTCCTCGCGCGGCACGCCCTGGGCCTTACCGCCAATACCGTCGATGACGTGGCGCAGCTGACGGTCGTTCATATCGACGACGCGCTTCCAAGTGATGCGTTTAACGTCGATGCCAAGCTGGTTGCCCTGCTGGATGTGGTTATCAAGCATGGCGGCCAGCAGGTTGTTGGCAGCACCGATGGCATGGAAGTCGCCGGTAAAGTGCAGGTTGATATCCTCCATGGGGATCACCTGAGCCCAGCCGCCGCCGGCAGCACCGCCCTTAACACCAAAGACGGGGCCGAGCGAAGGCTCGCGCAGGGCCACGGCACTCTTGACGCCGCGACGACGCAGGCCATCGGCCAGACCGATGGTCGTGGTGGTCTTGCCCTCGCCCGCAGGCGTTGGGTTGATAGCGGTCACGAGGACGAGCTTGGCCTGGTGATCGGTCGGCTCGTTGAGCAGCGAATAGTCGACCTTAGCCTTGTCGAAGCCGTACGGAATAAGGTGCTTAACGTCGACGCCGGCGTTCTTGGCCACCTCGGTAATAGGCAGCGGCGTGACAGAACGTGCGATTTCGATGTCAGTAGGCATAGGCGGTCCTTTCGTTACCGAATGAGAAAAAGACCAATTCAGCATAGCACGGGCGCGCAATAGTAAAACACCCGTAACCGATGAATGGCGATATGTTTATCCAATGCTCAGCGATAGCTTAACAGCCACCCAAAACAAAGCGCCCTAAATGGTAGGTTCAATCCCCAAGTGCTCAAAGGTGCGAAGCGTTGCCTGGCGGCCCTGGGGCGCGCGAATCATCAAGCCGCACTGCAGCAGATAGGGCTCATAGACATCCTCGAGCGTTCCCGGGTCCTCGCCCACCGCGCTGGCAAGCGTTGTCAGGCCCACGGCACGTCCGGAGAACGTCTTAGCGAGTGTCTCCAAAATGCGAATATCCATCCAGTCCAGACCAAGCTCATCGATCTCGAAGAACTCGAGCGCCTGGCGGCAGATATCGAGCTCGATAGGGCCGTTGCCGCGCACCTGTGCATAATCGCGCACGCGCTTGAGCAGGCGGTTGGCAAGACGTGGCGTGCCGCGCGAACGCGAGCCGATCTCGAGCGCACTGGGGTGGTCGATCATCACGCCCAGGATGGACGCCGAGCGCGTCACAATCTGCGCGAGTTCTTCGACCGTGTAGTAATCCAGGCGATATGAAATGCCAAAGCGGTCGCGCAGCGGGCCAGTCAACATACCCGAGCGGGTCGTTGCCGCCACCAGCGTAAACTTGGGGATATCCAGGCGAATCGATCGTGCGGCCGGGCCTTTACCGATCACGATATCGAGGGCAAAGTCCTCCATCGCGGGGTACAGGACCTCCTCGACCGAACGGTTGAGGCGGTGGATCTCGTCAATAAACAGCACATCACCCGGCTGCAGGTTAGTCAGGATGGCCGCCAGGTCGCCGGTACGCGCAATAGCGGGGCCGCTCGTCGTCTTGATCTGAGCGCCCAGCTCGTTGGCGATAACGGTGGCCAGCGTGGTCTTGCCCAGGCCCGGAGGACCCGAGAAAATCACGTGGTCGAGCGTCTCGCCACGGCTCTGCGCCGCTTCGATCAACACGCGCAGGCTCTGCTTGATATGCTCCTGGCCACAGTAGTCGTCCAGGCGCTGGGGGCGCAAAGTGCGGTCGACATCGAGGTCCTCGGCCGTCAGCTCCGAGCCCACCATGCGCTCGCCGTGCGCCATGGATGCCGCCGGCGAGTTGCCGGGCGTCGCCCACAGGTCCTGAGAGTCATCGGCTTCCCACATCACGCATCCATTCCGAGTCGCTTAAGCGCCGCGCCGAGCAGATCCTCGACACGCATATTCTGCCCATCATACCCGCTCAGGGCAACATCGGTCTCCTGCGGGCTAAAGCCCATGGAAAGGAGCGCCGCACGGGCGTCATCGATGGCCGAGGGAGCGGCAGCGGGCACGGGCATCGCAACCTGGCCGGGAATCACGTCGACCGGCACAAAGCCCTTGTCCTTGGCAAAGGTGCTCTTGAGCTCCAGGATCAGACGCTGAGCTGTCTTTTTGCCCACACCGGGCACCTTGGCCATGCCCTTGTCGTCCTCGGCCATCACCAGCGAATACAGCTGCCCCACGGTATAGGTGGAAAGCACGGCGAGCGCCAAGCGCGGGCCAACGCCCGAGACAGACACGAGCCGATCGAACATCGTGCGCTCATCCTTAGAGGAAAAACCGAAAAGTGTCATGGCGTCCTCGCGCACCTGCATACGCGTGTAGAGGCGGACCTCGCCGCCGGGCGTCGGCAACGTGGCCGCAGTGCTGCCCGAGATGCCGAGCTCAAAGCCAACGCCCGACACATCGACGACAGCAGAGCTCATCGTGGCCTCGACAAGCGTTCCGTGGAGCTGGGAGATCATCAGTATCCGGTTCCTCTCTGTTGATAGAACTCGCCGCCGGTAAGCGCCCGGGTACGGCTGAGGTTAACGTGGCAGATGGCGCAGGCCAGGGCATCGGCGGCATGGTCGGGATGCGGGTCGTGATCGAGCTGCGTGAGCGTGCGCACCATGTAGGCGACCTGCCGCTTATCTGCGGCACCGGTACCCACCACAGCCTGCTTGATCTGCATAGGCGTGTACTCGCCGATCTCGAGCGCGCACTCCGAAAGCGCCACGAGCGCGGCACCGCGGGCATGTGCCGTGGGGATTGCCGAGCGGACATTAGCGCCAAAGTAGATGCTCTCGATGGCAGCGGTATCGGGTCGATAACGCTCCACGACACCCTTGAGGTCGCGGGCGATATGCGACAGGCGCACCGCGAGCGGACTGCCTGCGCTGGTCTCGATGCAGCCATAGGCACGGCAGCGAACCTCGCCACGCCGCTCCTCGATAATCCCCCAACCCGTATGAGCCAAACCGGGGTCGATGCCCAAAATAACCAAGCCAACCTCCCCTCGTCTTTTACCAAGCGCAAGGCAAGGCCTCGCGCACTATTCACGAACGTCTGTTCTAGAATAACACAACAGCGACCGTATCTAACAAGCAAGGTTGAACCATAGGTTGAGCATAAGTCAGCGAGCGAGTCCCTGCCGTGGCAAGGTGTCGCGAAAGAGGAGCGCCGCGTACTTCTGTACGCAAGCGACGGTTTGAGCGGCAGATTGCCCGACAGGGGCTCGCGCAGCGTCGACTCGTTACGCGGTTTGGCAAAACCGCGTAACCTTGGCCCCATCCCCAGTTTAGTTCTGCGAGAAGAATGGGAACTGTCGGGGATTAACCGGCGGATGCGGCATCGGGCCACCCTGAGGACCACCTTGCGGTCCGCCCTGGCCGCCCATCATCTTATCGATGGCGTCCTGAACCTCGCCCTCGAACTTTTTCATTCCCTCGTGTAAACGACGCTGACCGTCTTCAGAGCGCAACTCCTCCATTTGTTCGGGCGAAATACCCAGTAGCTCGCCCAGCACGCCCATCATCTCGTTTCGCACGCGCTCGCTCGTATCCTCGTCAGCAAAACGGCGCACCTCGGCGCGCGCCAGCGAATCGACCGTCATACGCTCCTTGCCGTTAAGCCCCAGGTCGGACCACGCGAGCATGTACGGCCAGGAGCGCTCGGCAAACGAACGGGACGAAACGATCGGCGCCGTCGGCAACATGCGGCGGGCAGCCTCACCCTGTCGAACGAGCATCAGCAGCAGCTGGCAGGCCTCAGGCTTGCCAGCGGCCATCGGGATGTCGTCGAAAGATCGATTGCGGTCCACGTGCGCCTCAAGCGCGCCATCGATCTCACCCGGCTCGAGCCCGCCGAGCAGCTGTGCCGCGCGGTCGAGCATATCGACCGGACCGTCGAGCGTCGAGAGCGCCTGCGCCAGCACTCGCTCCATACAATCTTCCACCGCGTTGAGCGTCACGAGCTCTTGGGGTACCACGGCAGACGTGCGATTGCGCACACGCGCCACAAACTCAAGCGTCGACAGGTACACATCGCCAAAGGGCGCGTAATCGCCCTGGTAGCCGCCGCAAAGCGCCGGCGCCGCCAGCGCGTACTCGGTTTTGGACAGCGGGCTCAGCGCCATCGCACCCAACTCGAGCGCCGTGTCCTCCAGCATGAGGCCCAGCGTACGCGAGCGCAGACGCTCGGCATCGCCCGCCGACACGTCGCGATCGAGCACACGCGCCGCATCCGGCGCATCGCGCTCAACCGTGCGAATATGCAGGCGCTCGGCAATCGCGCGAACGGCGGCGCAGCGGGCGGCCTCGGCCTCTTCCTGCGCCGGCGTAAAGATACGGTTGCGCCCCAGCACCAGGCCAATCACATTACGCGGGCCCAGAGCGTCGACGGCCAGCGCCGCCAGCAGGGACGACGGCAAGTCGCCCTCGAGTGCCACCACAGCACGCGACGCACCGTGGGCTCGGGCGTTGTCGCGCACTGCGAGCACCAGCGCCTGCCATAGCCACTCCTCGGAACGGAACTCGGGCAGTTCGTGATCTTCCAGGGCATCGAGCATCACGCCGCGCTGAATCTCCTGAACCAGCAGGCTCTCCTCAAAGCACGGCGCCTGGGCCACCACGCGACCGCAGTCGTCGAGCACAAACGAACCGCCGGTATACACCGACTCGTCATAGGCACCGACCGGCGCCATGCAGGCAAACCACACGCTGCGCTTGGATGCGATCTTGCGGTAGGCGCCGCTGCGAACGGCGGCAATGGCGGCAGTCTCGCGGTCGGTCATGTCAAACGCGTTGAATTGGAAATACGCAATGAGGTCAACACCGGTCGGCAACATCTCGAGTTCGCGGTCCAAGTCAAAAATCACGGCGATGCGCACGCCGTCCACGTCGAACACCGGCGGCGCCCAACGCGTGTCGTTGTTCTCGCCACGCTGCAGGGCAATGCTCGAACGCGCCGGCACCACATGACCGTCCTTGAGCATCATGTAGTCGAGCAGCGGCTGGCCCTCAAACGAAACCGCCGCGGGCACGATGCAGATCATGTCAAGCTCCTGGATACGCTCGGCGACACCAGTCAAGCCGGCAAGCATGTCGTGCTCAAAGTCGGCAGTGCCCACCAGGCCCCCGGGCATGGCGCCCATAAAGAGCGGAGCCGGAACGCACAGCACGCGCGCCCCGCGCTCGTGGGCCAGACGAGCCTGGTCCTCGATGCGGCCGCAAATGCCCTCAATATCACCCAGGCGCATATCGATCTGTGCAAGCGCGAGCTTCATGGCTCAGCCCTTTCCGTCGTAAACCATCGTTGTCGTAGTAAAAGCGCCGGCCGCATAATGCAGTCGGCGCTCGCATGTGCATATGCTAGCTATGATACCCCGAGCGGGGGCGCGCTCCTAGAATGTCGCGGACCACAGCCCGTGCAGGTTGCAGTAGGCATAGACGGTACCGGTCTTGGAACCGCCGGCAAAAAACGTCGCGGGTTTCATGCCGGGCTCAAGGTAATGGACCTCTAAGCGGCCCTCGGCCTCAAGGGCGATCCACTCAATGTAGTGCTCGGGCAGGCTGGGGTGCTCGACCGAGCCCACGCGTGCGCGAATCACGTGACCGTCGCGCTCGGTCTCGACAACAGGCACGTGCTTCTCGTGCGCCGCGTCCTCAGTGTTTGCGGTCAGTTCCGTGCAACCGGCAGGGGTTGCAACGTCGTTGCCAAGGGCGGCAATGAGCTTACCGTCGGGGTCCTTAAAGAATTTCGCCATGATGTTCTCCTTTGCTGACGTGCCAATGTTCTTGATGGTTCTTATGCCCAAAGGCAGACAAACCATCCACGGCATTGCAAATGAACACATAACGGGCGGGGACGATGGGGCAGCGTGCGCTATCCGCCCTGGCGGCCCCACCCGAGCGGGTTAGCGCCCGTCGCCGCCCAGCAGCGCCAGAACATCTTCGCGGGTAAACAGCGCCGACGAGATGCCGTCGCCGCCGAGCACGCTGTTGACCAGGTCGCGCTTGGACTCCTGCATCTGCATAATGCGTTCCTCGATCGTGTCCTTGGCGATGAGCTTGTACACGGTCACGGTATGTTGCTGGCCAATACGATGCGCGCGGTCGGTCGCTTGGTCCTGCGCCGCCACGTTCCACCACGGGTCGTAGTGAATGACCACGTCGGCCGCCGTCAGGTTGAGGCCCACGCCGCCCGCCTTGAGCGAAATCAAAAAGACCGGAACCTCGCCCGCTTGGAACTGCGCGACCATCTTGGCGCGGCTCTCCTTAGACGAAGCGCCCGTGAGCTTAAGGAAGGCGATGTCCTCCTTGGCCAAGCGCTTACCGATGATATCGAGCATACCCGTAAACTGGCTGAACAACAGGATGCGATGCCCGCCGTCGAGTGCGCCGTGCACGAGCTCCATACACGTATCGAGCTTGGCGCTCCCCGCCTTGTAATCCTCGTAGTGTAGACGCGGGTCGCAGCAGATCTGGCGCAGCTTGGTGAGCTCAGCGAGCACCTTGAGTTTGTCCTTCTTAAACTCCCCAGCCTCGCGGTGCTGCACCTGCTGGGCGATGCGGTCCTGGTTGGCCAGGTAGAGCTTGCGCTGCTCGCCGGTAAGCTGCGCCATGACGGTGTCTTCGATCTTCTCGGGCAGGTCGGCCACCACGTCTTCCTTAACACGGCGCAGCACAAACGGCGACACGAGCGCCTGCAGGCGAGCGGCGCAATCGTCCTCGGCATGCTCGACGGGGCTCTCAAAGCGCTTGGCAAACGACTCGCGTGTCCCCAAAAGGCCCGGCATCAAAAAGTCGAAGATGCTCCAGAGCTCGGACAGGCGGTTTTCGATGGGCGTGCCCGTCAGGGCAAAGCGCACGCCGGCAGGCAGGCGCTTGGCGGCGCGCGCCACCTGCGTGAGCGGATTTTTAATGTACTGTGCCTCATCGAGCACCACGCGGGCAAAATCCTGCTCGACGTACTCGTCGATATCGCGCCGCATAAGGTCATACGACGTCACGACCACGCTATGCTCGGCCACGCCGGCGATCTGCACGCGGCGTTGAGCCTTGGCGCCCACAATGGCGCACACATCGAGCGACGGGGCAAAGCGCTCCAGCTCGGCAGTCCAGTTGTACACGAGTGAGGCCGGGCATACCACGAGCGTGGGCTTGGTGTCCCCCGCCTCCACGCGCGCCAGAATATGCGCAATCATCTGGAGCGTTTTGCCCAGGCCCATGTCGTCGGCCAAGATGCCGCCAAGGCCCAGGTGTTCGAGCGAGCCGAGCCACTGGTATCCGTCGACCTGGTAGCCGCGCATCGTTGCCTTGAGCGAGGCGGGTACCGTAAAGTCCATCTTGCCGAGCGTGTCCAGGCGCTCGACGGTGCGGCGGAACGCGGCGTCGCGATCGGCCTCGAGCGCCGGCGTGCGCGCGAGCATGCTATCGACAAAAAGGGTGCTCGACGCGGGAAGCGACACGCCGTCGAGCAGGTCGACGGCATCGACACCCAGATCTTCGGCAAGGCCAAACGCGGCGCGCGCTCCCTCATCCAGGCGCACGATGTCGCCGGACGTCAGGCGCGCAAACGTCTGGTGGCGCTTGTACGAGTCCAGATAGACGGCAAGGTCCGCGGCCGAAAGCCCGCTCGCGCCCAGCTCGACGTCGAGCAGGTTACTCTTGACGGTCGCACGCACCGAAAGCTTGGGCGCAGGGCGGACCGAGACCTGGCGCAGACGGTCACTGAGCATGACCTCACCCAGCTCGGACAGGGCGGACAGACCCTCGGTCAGCAGACAGAACAGGCTCTCATCATCGCGCTCCTCAAACGCCAGACCGCCCTTGTAGAAATCGAAGTACAGGGCCGCTGTATCCATAACGCGAAACTCCGCCACCTCGTCGCGGGGTGGCACACCGGGGCGCTGCTCTTCGAAGGGGCTGCCCGGAGCGCCCAGGCTAAAGAGATCCGCCGACCAATCGCCGTAGGTAACCGTAATTTTGCAGGTCACGAGCCCATCGTCGACACCGATCGCCATAGCAAAGCTCGGCTCGGGTGCCACGGTATCGAGCGCGGCGGGCGCGGTGAGGTCGGTGTAGTCGCGCAAAATGGGCAGCGCCATACGGCAGAACTCACCCACCTGCTCGGCGGCAATATGGGCGGGCGTGCGGCACGGCAGCAAGCGCGACAAAAAAGGTGCGGCATGCTGAGCAAATGCAGCGTCGGTACGGCGCGCGCGGCGCGTGTCAACCAAGTAGGCGGCATCGCCCGACGCAAAGCAGTACATATCGGCGGGCAGGCGCAGGTCATAGCTACCACCAGCCGCCGGCGCGATTTTGGCGGCAAGCAGCGGTGGGCGCTTAGCGGATGCCTCGTCCTCCCCTTGCGGAGACAGCTCAACCGCCACGTCGTAGGTGCGATGCGTCGTCATCCCCCGCGACCAGGCGGGCTCAAAGGAGATGGTCTGGCCGCGCAGCAGGTCCAGCACATATACGATGCTATGCTCGGACAGCGGCAACTGACGCTCGGCAACAAAACCGCTGCGGGCAAAGTCGTACGACGCCGAACGCGAGCTTGTGATGTCATCGAGATAGGCAACTGTCGTCACAACAAGGTTGAGCAGCTTTGCCGATGTTTCGTCAAAGGCCTCAGGTGAATGGACAAACGTGAGCTTCTTGCCATAGGAGAACGTGCCGCCGCGCACGTAGGCATCGGCCATGCCGTCGATGTCCTTGACCACGTAGGAGACCGATCCACAGCGAATGCGGAACTCGAGCGCCCAGCTAAAGCGGTCAGCGAACAGCGGATTGTAGTACGGCACCAACGAGGGCTCCAATGCCGCTTTGGGGGCGTCGGGATCAACGGCACCGGCAAGCTTGCGGCGCATGCTCGCCAGCTCATCCATGCGCGCGTCCGAAAGATCGGAGAGCGCCGCCACAAGGCTCGGGCTCGTGGGGACGGGCGCCGGAAAGGGAAAGTTGGGGTTGACGGCCGGCGCTTTGGGTGCGGTGCGCGCGGGCTGTTTCGACTGCGCCGTAAACGTGCGAACCGGCGCGCGCAAACCTTCGACGGGCTCGGCGCCGCTGGCATCCAAATACGCCAGAGCCGTGGCAATAGCGTGCTTGCACATACCGGGGTAACGATAGGCGGCGGGGCAATCGCAGTCGTAGTCGATCACCTCGTGCTCGTCCATGTCGAGCGCCACGTGCGTCTTGTACAGGTCGCCACGCGAACCGCGCACCGAGCCCTCGACCGTCACGTTTTTGGAGAAGCGCGAGCCGCTGTCCTCGATCGACAGCACGGCGCCGTTGAGCATGAGCGAACGCCCCTTCATAAAGGTGCCGCTCAACGCCGCCTCTTTGCGAAGCGCCTGCACAAACGTCCCCTGCGCCATCACTTCCTCCAATCTCACCCGGGGTAGCTTAGATCACCGTCACGCGACCCTGGTTACCCACAATGGCCTTGGC
Source organism: uncultured Collinsella sp. (assembly GCA_900543045.1). Taxonomy (GTDB): domain Bacteria; phylum Actinomycetota; class Coriobacteriia; order Coriobacteriales; family Coriobacteriaceae; genus Collinsella. The sequence continues at coordinate 2,048 of UQPT01000063.1, read as the reverse complement.
CTCGGCCAGCAGCGGAATCGAGCGCGCGTTGACCTTGGCAGGCACCTCGGCGCGCAGCACGCGCCCGTCCACCTGCTCGATAAAGATCTCCACGCGGTCGCCGCCCGGGTTAGCGGTGAGCACCGTGGCAAGACGCGCCATATTGCCCTGGCTAAAGCGGCTGTTGGGCACCATGACCTCAAACACCTTGGGCTTGTTGTTCTCCTCGTTGAGCTCCAGCGGCACAATCTCCTGCGCGATGATCTGGTCGCCGCGGTCCGAGCGCTCGAGCTTGCCCTTGATGCGCACAAAGGCGTCGGACAGCTGCGCGCCGGTCTCGGGATCGACCTCGCCGTACAGATACCCCTCGGCCTCCTTGTAGGTCTTGGGGAACACCACGACCGTGGCCTCGCCTTCCATGTCCTCGAGCTGCACGATGCCCATGGGGTCACCGTTTTTGGTCACGCGCTTGGACACGCTCGAGACCATGCCGGCCCACCACAGCGCCTTGCCCTCGGGAATCTCCTGGTTGATGGTGCCGCCCGTAGGATTCTGAACTTCGTAGCCGGTATCGATCTGCGAGAACGAGAAGTCGCGCGCCTTGGCTAGTGCATACTCAAACGGGCGCAGCGGGTGGTCCGAGACATAGATGCCCAGAACCTCCTTCTCCTGGCTCAGCTTAAGGTGGCGGTCCCACTCCTGGCCGTCCGGATCGGGCACGCTCACCTCAAAGCCCGAGCCCTCAACGTCGCCAAACATGTCGAAGAACGAGGTCTGGCCGCTCGCGCGGTCCTTCTGGCGCTTTATCGCGGCGTCGATGATGTTCTCGGGGTTGTTCTTGTCCACAAAGTGCATCATCTGACGACGCGGATACCCCGTGGAGTCGAAGGCGCCTGCCTTGATCAGCGATTCGATTACGCGACGGTTGGCCTGGCTCGAGTCCACGCGCTCGACAAAGTCGTGCAGTGTCTTAAACGGACCGCCCGCCTCGCGCTCGGCGATAATCGCCTGCGCCACGCCGGTGCCCACGCCGCGGATGCCGGCCAGACCAAAGCGCACGCCCTCCTTGGTAGCCGTGAACTCGGTGCCGGACTCGTTGACATCTGGCGACAGCACGGGGATGCCGTCGTGACGGCACGCCGAGACGTAGTGCACGATCTTGTCGGTCTTGCCCGTATAGGACGTCAGAACGGCCGCCATGTACTCGTGCGGATAGTGCGCCTTGAGCCACGCCGTCTGCATAACCAGGATGGCGTAGCCGGCGGAGTGCGACTTGTTGAAGGCGTAGGATGCGAACTCGAGAACATCGTCCCAAATCTTCTGGGCGACCTCGCGCGTGTAGTTGTTCTTGATAGCGCCGTTCATCCAGTGGTCGTAGGTGGTCTCGTCCGAGCCATCCTCCCAGTGCAGCACCGTCGACGTGAGCAGCTTGATCTTTTTCTTAGCCACGGGCTTACGGATACGCGAGTCCGATTCGCCCTTGGAGAAGCCGCACATCTCGACGGAAATGAGCATAACCTGTTCCTGGTAGACCATGGTGCCGTAGGTTTCGCCCAGGATGTCGTCCAGGCGGTCGTCGTAGGAGACGGCCGGCTCCTTGCCGTTCATACGGTTGATGTAGGACGAAACCATGCCGGCGCCCAGCGGGCCCGGGCGGTACAGGGCGATCAATGCCACGACGTGCTTGTACTCGGTGGGCTTCATGTTCTTGATCGTGGCCGTCATGCCGGCGGACTCGACCTGGAAGACGCCGGCGGTATGGCCGGAGCCCATGAGCTTAAAGATCTCGGGGTCGTCAAAGGGGATCTCTTCCTCTTTGATGTCGATGCCGAAGTTCTTTTTGATGTTTGCCTTGGCCTTGGAGATAACCGTCAGCGTGCGCAGGCCCAAGAAGTCCATCTTGAGCAGGCCCATGTCGGCAACGGTATGACCTTCGTACTGGGTAATCTCGACGCCGCCCTTGGTGTCGAGCTTGGTGGGCACGTGCTCGTTGACGGGGTCGCGGCAGATCAGATTCTTTTGCTTGGTAGGAATGAGAGAAATCTTATAACGTCCTGCTGGCAAATGAC
>UQPT01000062.1:0-12922 GCA_900543045.1 uncultured Collinsella sp. | reverse complement strand
CTATGTGCGGCGTAGGCCGCTTATTAGCCCGTCCAAGAATTGGGGCGCAGTTCAGTTGGCCAGGGGCTCGTTTTGTAAGGAGTCAAAAAAGCCCCGTCCCAGATGAGCTACTTGAGGAGTTGGGCCATGGCGTTGACGAATTTTTGGACTTGGAGGGTGGGCTCGAGCGGGTAGTGCAAGAAGACCGGCACCTCGCGGCCGCATAGGAACGGCACGCCCACAAAGGCCGGGTGCACACCCGACCATGCGCCGCAGGTGAGCACCGCGTCGCCCTTTTCCTCTGCCTCGTTAAAAAGCGCAAAGTCAAAGCTATCCACGTCGATCACGTCCATGCCGCCGTCGGCCAAAAGGTCGATGCGCAGGCTGTCCATGGCGTCGTTGCCGTGGCGCAGTACGCGCAGACGCATACCCTCCAAGTCGGCGATCGAAATACGGTTCTTGCGTGCCAGCGGGCTCGTGCGCGGCAGGTCGATATAAAACGGCACGTTGACAATGCGGAGCTTTTGGCAGGCATCACCCCAGCGCGGGGTCGAAAAACTCGACTGCACTACATCCACCTCGCGGCCCAAGCCGCGCATGACGGATTCGCGCTCGTCATAGAGGTCACTCACCGGCACGATCTCGAAGCGCAACGATGGCTCCAGCTCATGCACGCCCGTCCACATCGACAGCGTCTGGCGCCCCGGGCACATCATCGACACCCCCAGACGAACGGCGCCGCCATCGCCCGCCGCGCGTCGGGCGCGGCGCAACGCGTCCTCGGACTGCCGCATAATCGAGCGCGCGTCGTCCACCAACAGCGCGCCCGCCGGCGTCACCTTGACGCCCGAATGCGAGCGCTCGAACAACGTAATACCGAACTCGGCCTCGAAGCCCGACACCTGCTTGACGAGCGCCGGAGTCGACACGCGCAATTTTGCCGCCGCACGCGAGAAGCTTCCCAGCTCTGCGGCGGCCGATATGGCCTCAAGTCGTCGATCGTACACGTCAATCTCCCGTTTTCGCGCCCGCGGCCATGCGCGGCCGTAGGGGGTCGTTTTGGCATGTCACGCGCTCAATTGAGAACAAACCTCAATGCACAGTGTAAACCTACGGTTAACGCCATTCTAACAAATATGCAATTCACCTGCGCGAATTCAAAGCATACGATAACCAGCGAAAACCACGTGGGTCGATTAATGGGAGCGGCCCACAGGGAGGCACAAGAAGGGAAGTTCCTATGAGCAATTGGCTTAAGCTCGAGGGCGATGTCTGCGCCGTGACTGGCGCGCTCGGCGGTATGGGCGCCGAGATTTGCCGCGAGTTCGCCCGCAACGGCGCCAATGTCGTCCTGCTCGACCTGGACGAGGAGAAGGTCAAGGCCGCAGCCGCCGACCTCGCCGCCGAGTTTGGCATCCACGCCGAGGGCTACAAGATGAACGCCACCGACGAGGCCGAGGTTCAGGCCGCCGTCGACGCCACCATCGCCGAGTTCGGCCGCGTCGACGTTCTCGTCAACACCGCCGGCATCCTGCGCTTCGCCGCCATGGAGGACCTGCCGCTGAGCGACTGGGAGCAGGTGCTCAACGTCAACCTCACCGGCTACTTCATCACCTCGCAGCGCTTTGGTCGCGAGATGATCAAGGCCGGCCAGGGCCGCCTGGTGCACATCTCGACCGTCGCTAGCCACTCCCCCGAGACGTTCTCGGGCGTGTACAGCTCCACCAAGGCGGGCGTCAACATGATGTCCAAGATGCTCGCCGCCGAGTGGGGCCCTTACGGCGTGCGCTCCAACTGCGTCGAGCCCTGCTTTGTCAAGACCCCCATGTCGGCGAGCTTTTACGCCGACCCCGAGGTCGAGAAGAGCCGCAGCCGCCTCATCGCCACGCGCCGCATCGGCGAGGTCAGCGATATCGCCAACGCCGTCATGTTCCTGGCGTCCAAGCGCTCGGACTTTACCACCGGCGACGCCATCAAGGTCGATGGCGGTTTCTCCAATATGATGGGCGACCTCACCGCCAAGCCTGGCGGTCGCCGAGCCTTTGCCGACAACTACCTCAAGAACAAGGGTGTCGAGCTTTGGTCCGATGAGTCCGGCGTCGCAAAGCCGACTGACCAGTAAACCAGCCCAACAGGGAGGCTCGCGGTGACGCCCGCTCCTCCCCGCATCGATTAGAAAGAGTCCAATGGCTTCCACCAACTCCAACAAGGGTCGCGCCGTCGTGCTTTCCGCCGCGTGCGTCACCATGTTCTTCATCAGCTCCATCGCGCTGTACTCCGTCGTGTCCAAGAACCTGCTCGCCGTCTATCCCGAGTGGTCCAGCGCTCTTACCTGGGCCTTCCCGGTCTTTCAGACCATCATGGCCGTGACGGGCATCTTCGCCGGCCGCATCTCCGATAAGATCGGCCCGCGCAACGTCGTGATCGCCGCCGCCGTGTGCTACGGCCTGGGCTGGTTCATGTCCGGCACCGTTACCGAGCCGTGGCAGTTCTACCTGTGGTTCTCGCTCGTCGCCGCCATCGGCAATGGTCTGGGCTACAACCCGGCGCTCACCACCGGCCAAAAGTGGTTCATCGACAAGAAGGGCCTCGCCTCCGGCATCACCCTGGCCGCTTCGACCGCCGGCCCCGCCGTGCTGTCCCCGGTGCTCGCCTCGCTGCTCATCCCGAGCCTCGGCATCTTTGGCGCCCTCAAGGCACTCGGCGTCATCTTCTTTGTGATGATCGCTGCCTCCGCCCTGTTCCTGAAGGCCCCCGAGGCCGGCTGGCTGCCCGAGGGCTTCGAGGCCCCCAAGGGCGGCGCGCACGCCGGCACCTTCGGTGACCTCACCCCGGGCGAGATGGTCAAGACCCCGCGCTTCTGGGTCCTCATCGTCACCTTCGCCTTTGCTGCCACTGCAGGCACCCTGCTTGTGGGCAAGGTTGCCTCCATCGCCGCCGTCCAGCTCTTCGCCGACCCCACGAGCGCCGCGGCCGTCGCCCTCGGTGGCGTGGTGGTCTCCGTCAACACCTGCGCCAACCTGGTCGGCCGTCTGTCCTTTGGTCAGATCATCGACAAGCTCGGCGCCTACAAGTCGCTGCTCATCAGCCTTGTCGTCACCATCGTCGCGCTCGTCATCATGTCGATGAGCTTTACGCAGAGCATGTTCTTTGTGGCGCTCGCCCTGCTCGGCTTTAGCTTTGGCGCCCTGCTCGTCATCTACCCGCCGCTTACCGGTGGCGCCTTTGGCACCAGCAACATCGGTGTCAACTACGGCATCATGTTCTTGGGCTATGCCGCTTCTACCTGGATCAGCCAGCCCATCACCGCCGTGCTGTATCACGCCGAGGCCGGCAGCGCCGCCTACCAGCAGTCCTTCTACGGCGCCATCGTGATCGCCGCCATCGCCGTCGTACTCACCGTCTACATGATGGTCTCCGACAGCAAGAAGAAGTCCGCCTAGTTGTACCGATGCGGCAAAGGGGCAGCCCTTTTGTCGCATTCCACCAGCCACCAGCATTAAGGAGTCGTAATGTCTGAGCTCAACCCCGTCCGCATTGCCGTTATCGGCGCCGGCGCCATGGGCCGCAACCACATCCGCTTTGTCACCGAGGAGCCCGAGGCCGAGCTCGTCGCCATCGCCGACGCCTTTGAGGGCGCCCGCGCCACGGCCGAGGCCGCCGGCGTGCCGTTTTATACCGATCCCGCCCAGATGATGGACGAGGTCAAGCCCGAGGCCGTCATCATCGCCACCCCCAACGACCTGCACCTGGGCGTTGCCCGCGAGGCCGTGAAGCGCAACATCGTGCCGCTGGTCGAAAAGCCGATCTCCAACGATCTCGAGGATGCCCAGGCCTTCGCCGCCGAGGCCGAGACCGCCGGCGTGCCCGTACTCGTGGGTCAGCACCGTCGCCACAACCCGTTTGTGAACAAGGCCAAGGAGATCATCGAGTCCGGCGAGCTGGGCAAGCTCACCGTGTCGAGCTTCCACTACATGATCTATAAGAACGACGAGTACTTCGACGTCGAGTGGCGCCGCAAGAAGGGTGCCGGCCCGATTCTGGTCAACCTGGTGCACGACGTCGACCTGCTCCGTTACCTGCTGGGCGAGCCCGTTGCCGTCCAGGGTATGCAGTCCAGCGCCGCCCGCGGTTTTGAGACCGAGGACTCCGCCGTGGTCAACGTCCGTTTTGCCGATGGCGCGCTTGCGAGCATGACCATCTCCGACGCCACCGCCAGCCCTTGGAACTGGGAGGCAACCGCTCGCGAGGATCCGCAGTACCGCCCCTTCGACGCCGACGCCTACTTTATCGGCGGCACCAAGGGCGCCCTGTCGCTGCCCCGCCTGCACCAGTTCTCCTACGACGGCGCCTCTAACTGGCACAAGCCGCTGCAGATGGAGATTCCAGCCGTGGACCCGGCACTGCCGCACAAGATGCAGCTCAAGCACTTTGTGAAGGTTGTCCGCCGCGAGGTCGAGCCCGTCGTGACGCCGGCCGACAACGTCAAGACGCTCACGCTTCTCAACGCCATCAAGGAGGCCGCCGAGACCGGCCAGCTCGTCGCGCTGTAACGCCTTAAGAGCGGCCGCGACAGAAACCCCATGCCGAGCCCCTCGGTCCGCCACAAATAGGCCCCTCTTCTTTGCCCCGCGAGCAGCCTCCTGCCCGCGGGGCTTTCTTTGCAGCCGCGGCGCGGGCGGGTGGTAGACTGGGTGGCTCATGCACCTGTAACGTACTCACAGACAGGAAGTTCCATGGATCTTATCGCCCAGCTCGCCCGCGAGCTCAACCTTAAGGCCGCCAACGTCGAGGCGGCCGTCAAGCTCATCGACGATGGCAACACCATCCCCTTTATCTCGCGCTACCGCAAGGAGGCCACGGGTGGCATGGACGACGTCGCCCTGCGCGCACTCGACGAGCGCCTGTCCTACCTGCGCAATCTTGAACAGCGCAAAGAGGACGTCATCCTGCTCATCGATGCCCAGGGCAAACTCACGCCCGAGCTTGAGCAGCAGATTCGCGAGGCCACGCAGCTCCAGCGTGTCGAGGACCTCTACAAGCCCTACCGCAAAAAGCGCATGACCCGCGCGCAGAAGGCCCGCGAGGCCGGCCTGGAGCCGTTCGCCAACATGATCATCATGCAGGCCTCGGCCAAGGGCAGCGCGCTCGACGCCGCCGCGGCCTACGTCAACGAGGAGGCCGGCTTCGACACGCCCGAGAAGGTGCTCGCCGGCGCCGCCGACATCGTGGCCGAGACGGTAGCCGAGGACCCGGAGAACGTTGCCGACCTGCGCGCCTTTACGCAAAACACCGCCGACATCGTCGTCGAGGCAACCGACCCCGCCGAGAAGACCCCCTACGAGCCCTACTACAGCTATGACGAGCCGCTGCGCCGTATACCCAACCACCGCGTGCTGGCTATCGACCGCGGTGAGCGCGAGGGCAAGCTCCGCGTGCGCGTGAACGTCGACGGCGCTGCCGCCACGGCACGTCTCGGCAGCCGTTGGCCCCGACGCCAGGGCGTCTTTGCGCCCGTCTTTGACGCCGCCATCGCTGACGGTTACAAGCGCCTCATGGCCCCTTCGCTTGAGCGCGAGGCCCGCGCCAAACTCACCGTCCGCGCTCAGACCGATGCCATCAATGTCTTTGCCAAGAATCTCGAGGGTTTGCTCTCGGCGCGCCCCGTGCGTGGCGCCCGCGTGCTCGCGCTCGACCCGGGCTACCGCACCGGCTGCAAAGTCGCCGTCATGGACGAGACCGGCAAGCTGCTCGACCACGGCGTGGTCTACCCCACCAAGCCGCGCCACGACGTCGCCGGCACCAAGCGCGAGCTCGCCCGCCTCGTCAAGAAGGACGGCGTCAACACCATCGTCATCGGCAACGGCACCGCCAGCCGCGAGACCGAGGAAGTCGTCTCGGAGTTCATTGCCGAGCAGGCGCCCGGGCTGCGATACACCATTGTCAACGAGGCCGGCGCATCGGTGTACTCCGCCTCCGAACTCGCGAGCCAGGAATATCCCGACCTGGACGTCACCGTGCGTGGCGCCATGAGCCTGGGCCGCCGTCTGCAAGACCCGCTGGCAGAACTCGTCAAGATTCCGCCCCAATCCATCGGCGTTGGCCAGTACCAGCACGATCTTGACCAGGCCGAGCTTTCGCGCACCCTGGGCCACGTGGTGGAAGACGTCGTCAACCGCGTGGGCGTCGACGTAAACACCGCAAGCGCGAGCCTGCTGGGCTACGTATCGGGCATCACGCCGAGCGTGGCCAAGAACATCGTGGCCTACCGCGAGGAAAACGGCGCCTTTACCGATCGTCGCCAGCTTAAGAAGGTTCCCAAGTTAGGACCCAAGGCATATCTCAACGCCGCGGGCTTCCTGCGCATCAGCGGCGGTAAAAACCCGCTCGATGCGACAAGCGTCCACCCCGAGAGCTACGAGGTGGCCACGGCCGTCCTGGAGCGCGCCGGCGTTGCGGCGAGCGAGCTCAGCCGCGGCGGCGTGCCCGACATCGAGCGCCGTCTGGGCAGCATCTCGGCGCTGGCAAGCGACCTGGACTGCGGTACCCTGACGCTCATCGACATTGTCAAAGAGCTCAAGAAGCCCGGCCGCGACCCGCGCGACGACGCGCCCGAGGTGGTCTTTAGCCGCTCGGCACTTTCCATCGACGACTTGGAGCCCGGCATGGAGCTCAAGGGCACGGTGCGCAACGTCGTGGACTTTGGCGCCTTTGTCGACGTGGGCGTGCACCAGGACGGCCTCGTGCACATCTCCAAGCTTGCCAACCGCTTCGTCAAGCACCCGAGCGACGTGGTGCGCGTCGGCGACACGGTCAAGGTGTGGGTCGAGAAGGTCGATCGCGACCGCAAGAAGATCTCGCTCACCATGGTGCGGGGCAAATAGGCCGCTGCAGACGCTCGGCGGGTCCCATTCCGCCGAGCGTCTCTCCTTCTAAAGCGATTTGGCGATATCCCGAAGTGCGAGACGCCGTTTCCGCTAATCCTCACCTGCAATTTTTGAGATATTCGGCCTCGCTGGGCCGCGATAACACTTCTTCAAAGTGCAAGCTCAACAAATAGACATCAGATATTCCACAAACGTCCCATATCTGCACCCGCAGAGGTGCGGTACGGGACGTTTTTCAGCCATATTGGCAATCTTGACGGCACTCTGAGGCCGAATATCTCGATTTCTGTTGGTGGGACACTTATGGGCACGAGCCGCAAAGACCTCGTTTGCCCGGTAGAGCTGTTCAACCACGTCAAGTATGAGATCTTACATGCGCGGAACAAAGGATAATCGAGAGGCCTTGAGCGACTTGCGCGTCGCCCCGAACACATAGCCGGCAGGGTCCTTTTCCTTGGCGATGACTGCCAACTCGGGGCCGGATCGTTTTCGATACTTGATAGATATGGATTAGAAGATCATTAGATTACAGGTTGATCCATGATGCGGAACCGCGTTGTCCACGCGATGCCGTCGGAGCCCACGCCGCCGTCCGAGGTGACGCCGGACGCGTAACACGAATCGTCATCCGGCGAACGAAGCCGCCAGTGGCACGCGGCGTTGCCATCCGAGCCCAGCCCCATTACTGCCCGAGACAGTTGGCGGGGTAGTACTGTCGACCCCCATCGGAATAAAGGTAGCGATTCAGCTCAGGACCTACCGACGGGTTCGCGTCGGCAGCCCCGGCCTTTCCTTTGCCTAGCGCGACCCTCGCGAAGCGCGTGAGCGATAGGGAAAGGAAAGGCCGGGGCGAACAATCCGCGACGCAGCCAGTGTTCGCGTTACGGCAGGATATGGAAACCGAGCGCCGCGATATCCTTGGCAAAGCCGCGCACGGTATCGAGCGAGACCTCGTACGGGTCGCGGCCGATGTTCTTGCGCTTGGCCAGAATGCTGTTGGGCACCGTGATGATCTGGCAGCCGCAGGCCTGCGCCTGGTAAATGTTGATAAGTTCGCGCGTGGACGCCCACAGAACCTCGCAGTTGGGCTTGGCGGCGGCCTTCTTGACCGACTCTGTCATAAACGGAATGGGATCGACACCCGTGTCGGCGATACGGCCGGCAAAGAGCGAGATGATAGACGGCGTCTCGGCGTCGACGGCGTCGACCATCTCGTCGACCTGCGCGGGCGTAAAGATGGTGGTGACGTTGACCTTGATGCCGTCGGCGGAAAGCTTGCGCACCAACTCGGCCGTGGACTCGCCCTTGATGGTCACGCACGGAATCTTGACATAGACGTTCTCGGCCCAGGCAGCGATCTCGCGGGCCTCGATCTCCATGGTCTCGACGTCGTCGGCAAAGACCTCAAACGATACGGACACATCGGTGATGTGGGCCAGGACCTCCTTGGCAAACGCGCGGTAATCCGTCACGCCGCCCTTCTTCATAAGGGACGGGTTGGTCGTGAAACCCTGAACGTTGCCGTTCTCGTACATGTCGAGCATGCCCTCGAGGTTTGCACCGTCAGCGAACACCTTGATTGCCATCTGCCTGATTCCTTTCGTTAGCATACGGGCGTGGAACTGCTAAACACTTTATCTACGTTTATCAAGGCGTGAACTGCGGTTTTTTATCTTCTCGGCGAACGGTTTTGTGGTTTTACCATTTTTATTAAATCAACCCAGCGGCAAAACATTTTTGCCATTAATCGCAATTAATTCCATTCACGGCGCAGAGGCGATGCTTCGTCAGCGCATTTTCATAACCGCTCCAAATAAAAAGCGGTGACGCCTCATTTGAGACGTCACCGCTTCCGTGTAGGAGCCGGTTATCGGAGCTCCGCCCGATTAGGGCTTAACGTATGCCTGGATTACTCTTCCTCAACGTGATTGATCACAGCACCCTTGGTGTGGATGAAGTTGGGGACGAAGGCAACGACCAGAAGGACAGCGAGAATCGCGTAGACACCGGTGGTACCGAAGGCCTCGGCAGCGCGGCCAAGCGTAATACCAATGACGGAGAAATCAAAGTCGCCAAACGTAGTGTTCTTGAAACCAAAGACGTCAAGAACGGGCAGGAGCAGAGCCGGGGCAAAGGTGATGAGCAGGCCGTTGACGAAAGCGCCAAGAGCTGCGCCCTTGCGACCGCCGGTAGCATTGCCGTAGATACCTGCGGTAGCACCGCAGAAGAAGTGGGGAACCATGCCCGGGATGATGAAGATGCCCAGGGTAGCACCCACGATGAACATACCGACCACGCCACCGATAAAGGAGGCAACAAAGCCGAGGATGACGGCGGTGGGAGCATAGGGGAAGAAGACGGCACAGTCGACGGCGGGGATGGCGCCGGGGATCAGCTTGTTGGAGATGCCCTGGAAAGCCGGGACCAGGTCGGCGAGGATCATGCGGACGCCGTTATAGACGATGGTGACACCGACGGCGAAGGACAGAGCACAAGTCAAGGCATAGACAATCACGTTGTCGCCACCAGCGGTCTCGGTAACAACCGCGGGATCCGCAACATAAGCGGCAAATGCGGTAACCAGGTAGAAGAAGGCCATGGTAAGAGCCGTGGAGATGGTGGTGTCGCGCAGGAAGGAGAACTTCTCGGGAACCTCGATCTTCTCGGTGCTGTTTTCCTCGGCGTCCTTAGCAAAAAGCGTACCGACTGCAGCGGAGATGTAATAGGCGAGTGAACCGAAGTGGCCCATGGCGATTTCATCGCCATCGGTAACCTTCTCGGTGAAACGCTGACCAACGGCGGGAAGCATAGCGCTCACGAGGCCCAGGAACATGCCGCCCACGATGACAAGCTGGACATCCTGGAAGCCAGATGCCTGCAGAACGGCAGACAGCAGGCAAGCCATAAACATGCTGTGATGGCCCGTCAGGAAGATGTACTTAAACTTGGTAAAGCGGGCAATGATAATGTTCACGACGTAGCCGAGAATCAGGATCATCATGGTCTGAACGCCGAGGACGCTCTGAGCCATCGAAACGACGACCTCGTTGTTGGGCACGACGCCGGTGATGTGGAAGCCGGTCTCGATGAAGGTGCCCAGCGGAGCAAGGTTCTCCTGGACAACAGCAGCGCCGGCAGACAGCATGATGTAACCAAGAATGGGCTTCAGGGTTCCCGTCATCACCTTGTGGGCAGGGCGCTTGAGCGCAACAAGGCCCACAAAGGCAAACAGACCCATGATCCACGCTGGCTTGGTCAGAATCGATTGGATAAACTCAAGTATGGGAAGGATGGCTTGCATCTGCGCTTCCTTTCTCTCTAACGTGGGCGCGTTTCCCTCTTCCACAGGGAACCGCCCTTTTTTGTGCCGCTTTAGGCGTTAGCGGCAGCCGCCTTGATTGCCTCGAGGGCGTCTTCGCGGATCTTCTTCTTGTTCACATAGCTGCGAACGATCACAACGTTGCCGTGGAGCTCGGGGGCGAGCTCCTTAACGGTGATGAACAGATCCGGATTTGCGGAAGAAGCACCGTTCAGGTCCATAGACTCAACGTCGGCCTTGATGCCCTCCTCCTCGCAAAGCTCCTCGACTTTGCCAGCGAGCATCAGGCTAGACCCGATGCCGTTTCCGCATACGGTGATGATATGCATGGCAACCTTCCTCTCCTACACGTGACGGTTTTCCGTCTATCCAAAAGCGGCGACGCATCGCCGTGCCATTAAGGCCTAAAAGAATGAACGCATGGTCTCCAAAACCTGCTCGGGCGTATCGCATGCGCTGAGCTTGGCAACGCAGTCCTCGTCCTCGAACATCTGCGAAAGCTCCGCCAAGCAGCCAAGATGAGCCTTGGGGTCGGGCGCGCAAATACCCACGAGCACGTGAACCGGATCGAAATCCTCGTGTCCAAACGCAACGGCTGGGTCAAGCGTGACGATACAGATTCCCGCTTCACTCACATTGCCATCTGCCTGAGCGTGGGGCATGGCGATGCCCTCTTCCAAGACCATATAGGGGCCGAATTTGTGAACCGATGAAATCATGGCGTCGACATAGCTCTGATCGCATTTGTCGGCATCAACGAGCAACTTACCGCATGCCCTGATCGCTTCCTCCCAATCGGAGGCCTTGACGTGGCAGGCAACAAGCTCGGGCTTAAGAAGATCGGTCAGCATGCTCGTCCCCTACTCCTCGGGCAGGATATGAAAACCAAGCGCCTGAATGTCGCGGGCAAAGCCCTTGACCGTATCAAGCGAGTACTCAAGCAAATCTTTCCCGAAATTCTTGCGCTTGGCAAGAAGGGCATTGGGGACCGTAATGATCTGGCATCCAACGGACTCCGCCTGGACGATATTGAGGACCTCGCGCGTAGACGCCCAGAGAACCTCGGCAGCAGGCTTAACGGCAGCCTTCTTTACGGACTCCGCCATGAGGGGCAGCGGATCGACGCCGGTATCGGCAATGCGACCGGCAAAGATGGACAGAATAGAGGGAGTCTCGGCAGAGACGGCATCGACAAACTCGTCGACCTGCTCGGGCGTGAAGATCGTGGTGACATTCACCTTGATGCCATCGGCGGAAAGACGCTTGACCAGCGCTGCAGTGGACTCGCCCTTGGTGTTGAGCGCCGGGATCTTAACGTAGACGTTGTCTGCCCAGGTTGCAATCTCGCGAGCCTCGGCTTCCATACCAGCCTCGTCGTCAGCGAATACCTCAAAAGAAACCGACACATCAGTAATGTGCTCAAGAACCGTCTTGGCAAAAGCGCGGTAGTCAGTCACGCCACCGGCCTTCATAAGGGAAGGATTGGTCGTGAAGCCCTGAACGTTGCCATTGTCATGCATGTCAAGCATGCCTTCGAGGTTAGCGCCGTCGGCAAACACCTTAATCGCCATGTTCGGTCCTTTCTCATCTAGCACTATTGCTATCGAAAGCCTTCTTCTTTGTTTCAAAAGCTTTTCGGTTTTCTTTTATAAACCATTTCAAAAGATATCGAAAGCTCAATTGTCAACTTTCCGTGAACGGTCGAATATCGGGTGTGAACGTACTTCTTTTGGGCGGCACCTTCAGAATGAGACTCTTTATAGCCCGTCTACGTGCGGACTATCTACTACGCATGCATTTGTGACATGCCATTCCGTTCCTTTGATTCATTCGAATTTGCCTTGTTCTTTTCATATCGATACGTTATATTTCGATTACGAAAGGCGCATCTTTTACCTTTTGTTCAAAAGGAGCGGCATATGGCATCTACTTCAGACCTTTCACCGGCCGAGCGTCAGCGATTTATCATGAATTGGCTGGCCGAAAAGCCAAATATCTCGGTATCCGACATCGTCCGCCGTTTTTCGGTTTCGGAAGTCACCGCACGACACGACCTCATCTCGCTGGAATCCGAAGGCAAGCTGCGCCGCGTACGCGGCGGAGCGGTATCGCTTTCTCGCTCCAACGCAATCTCGTATCCCGAGGAGCGCATCAATGTCCAAGTCGAGGCCAAGGAGGCCATCGCCGCAACCGCAGCAACTCTTGTTGATGATGGCGATGTTCTGGTAATTGATATCGGCACCACAGGCTTTTACTTCGCTAAGGCCCTCATGGACAAGCGTGAGATCACCATTATCACCGGCGATCTTGCAATCGCGAACTACGCCAGCTTCAATCTCCCCAATGCTTCGGTAGTGCTGCTGGGCGGCTCCGTGCGCAAGGGCCACCTCTATCTCGCGGGCGCACTGACGCTCGACTGCATGAGCAAACTACATGCCGACAAGGCGTTTGTCAGTGCTGACGGATTCCACCCCGACCACGGTTTTACCGTCGAGCACGACTTCTCGGCCATGATCAAGCATATGTACCTTACCAACTCAAACCAGGGCTACATGATGGTTGACCAGGGAAAGTTCAACAAGACCAGTTTTTATCAGTCCGCGCAGATCGATGACCTCGACGGCATCATCGTTGATGGAGACAACGAGGGCATCATGACGGCGGCGATCGAGAGCAGTCGCAGTCATCCCAAGCTCTATATTGCAAAATAGCTCAAATGGCCGGGTCGCCCCCACTG
>UQPT01000061.1:0-13124 GCA_900543045.1 uncultured Collinsella sp. | reverse complement strand
TTTTGTTTGGGCTGCACGTTTTTGTTTGGGTGGGCGTCTGCCGCGTGCGTTACTCGAAATATTGAAACTTATTCGTTGAAAACGCGAATGTTACGACGAAGCCTTCGCCGGGCTCGGATGCCGCGGTGACGTCGATGCCCATCTTGGAGCACAGGCGCGCCACCAGGTAGAGGCCGATGCCCGTTGCGCGCTTGGTGGTGCGGCCGTTGTCGCCGGTAAAACCCTTCTCGAACACGCGCGGCAGGTCGGCCGCGCTCACGCCGCAGCCGTTGTCCGCGACGGTAAGCTCGATGCGTTCGCTCGCCAGGCCCTCGTCCAGCAACGCGCCCGAAAACACGATCTTTGCGCCGTCCTCGCGCGCATATTTGATGCTGTTCTGAATAAGCTGGCCTAAGATGAACTCCAGCCATTTCTCGTCGGTAAAGACCTCGAAGTCGAGGTTCTCGCACACCGGAGCCACGTGCGCCGCGATAAGCTCGCGCGCGTTGGCTTTAATCGCGCCCGTCACCAAGGTCTTGAGATCCCAACGGCGAATCAGGTAGTCGCGCTCCACGACTTCCGAGCGCGCATAGTACAGCGCCTGGTCGATATAGCGCTCAACGCGAGCCAGCTCGCGACCCAGGTCATCCACACGCGACAGGTCGTCTTCGCTGCCGTCCAGGTTTTCCAAAATCAGGTGGGCCGCCGCCAGGGGCAGCTTGGCCTCGTGGACCCAGCTCTCGATATAGTCGCGATAGTCATCGGTCTGACGTCGGCCTTCGGCAACCTCGTCGCAGGCAGCTTTGCCCACCCGGCGCAAGACCTCGTATTCGAGCTCGCCCTCGGCATAGGTCGGGCATTGCACCATCTCCTGCACCCATGCGGGACTCTCGAGCTCCTCTGCCGCGCGCTCCAACTGACGCAGAAAACGGCGACGGCGAGCGCACTCGATCACGATGCCGAGCATACCGAAGATAAAGGACACGCCAACCGCCACGACCACGATAGAAACGGGTGCGCCGGCGACCGTCAGCACAAAGCAGCTCAGCAGCACGCCGCACGTCCACACGGCGACGGGAAGCAGTGCATCTTTAAAGAACTTGCCAAACGACATAGCCGGCCCCTAGACCGAATAGCCTTGGCCGCGATGCGTCGTCAAATACCCCTTGATGCCGTTTTTTTCGAGCGTGGTGCGCAGGCGGTTGATGTTGACGGTGAGCGTATTGTCGTCCACGAAGGCGTCGGAGTCCCACAGGTCCTGCATAATGGCCGAGCGCGAGACGATCTTGCCCGCGCGGCTCAGGAGCAGCGAGAGAATGCGCAGCTCATTTTTGGTGAGCTCGGTGCTGTCGCCGGTCGCCGTGTTGGTGACCATAGAGCGGGCGAGGTCGAGCTCCAGCCCCTTGTGGACGAGCGTGCTGCGCTCGCCTGACGCCGCGGTGCGACGCAGCAGTGCGTTGATGCGCGCCACGAGCACGCGCGCGCTATAGGGCTTGGGAACAAAGTCGTCCGCGCCGAGCGTCATGGCCATGACCTCGTCGATCTCGGTCGTGCGCGAGGTGAGGACGATGATGGGGACCTCGGATTCGCGGCGAACCTCGTGGCAGATATGCTGGCCGTCCTTGACGGGAAGCGTGAGGTCGAGCAGCACCAGGTCGGGCGCGGCGGCGAGAATATCGCGCGAGACATGCTCGAACGATTCGCAGGCCTCGATTTCAAACCCGGCGCGGGCAAGGATGTCGACAAGCTCACGACGAATGGGCTCGTCGTCCTCAACGATATAGATCAGCGCCATGGATTCCGCTCCCCTCTTGGTTGTCTTACAGCCATTATTGCCGCGAAGCCGCCGATATGCGCCTCGCGCGGCGCCAAGGTGACAGAACTGTTCGCGAACGAAAGCGTTTGGCTCGCCCCTCGCTCGCGGCGGGCGCGGGGATCACATGATTATAAAATCCCCGTCCCAGAAAAATCATTTAGCGGCGGGCTCGGAGCTTTTCGTAGCCGTCAGCAAAGAAGGCGACCGTCGCGGCATCGGACTCGGCGGCGTCAGTGTCGGCAGCGGGAACCACACCGTGCTCGTCACTCACCAGGAACAGGGCGCCCTTGAGCTGCGCGGGAATGTCCACACGCGTAACCGAGATGCCCTTGGTCTGGGCCAGCTGCTCGATGAGCGTCGCCGTGCCACACAGGCACTCGTCCGTCGGCACCACAAAGGCCAGCTCGCCGTTGTTGACGGCAGCGAGCAGCTCGGGTGCCACGCCGGTCTCGTCGGCCTCGGAGCGGGCCTCGGCGGAGCGGGCACGCAGCGCCTTGGCCGACGTATCGGCTAGCGACTCGTACTCCCCCACCGTCATGGCAGCGTTGCCGTTGATGTCGATCACCAGCATGAGTACGCCGTCGCGCGCAATGTAATCGCCCTCGGCAAGCGACCACTCAACGTGCTGTTTGGCCCAGCTGAGCATGTTATGGGTAAGCGGTTCGCCCTGCACCAGTCGCTCGGACAGTGCGCGGATGTGGCGGTTGAGCATGGGCACCTTTTTGTTGGACATACGCCAACGGCAGACAAGCGCGGGCTTGTCGAGCGTAAACTTCTCGACCGCCTCCTGATTGGCGCAAAAGTCCTCGTACGCACGCTGATCCTCGGCATTGCCAAACAGCTCGGCATCATCAATCTGGAGCATGGTTGTACCTTTCGTGTTAGTCATTCCGTCCTCTTATACCAAAAAGACGGCCCTCCAAACGGAGCGGCCGTCTTTTGCAGAGATTATTTTGTCCCAGGGCGAAACTTAGTGCCTAAAGTGGCGGGCACCCGTGAAAACCATCGCAATATTGTGCTCGTTGCAGGCCTGGATGCTCTCGTCGTCGCGCTTGGAGCCACCGGGCTGGATGATGCAGGTCACGCCGTGTGCGGCAAGCACGTCGACGTTGTCGCGGAACGGGAAGAACGCGTCACTTGCGCAGGCAAAGCCGCCCTTCTCCACGCCTTCGCGCTCGCAAAAGTCCTCGGCGCGTTCGCAGGCAAGCAGTGCGGAGTCAACGCGGTTGGGCTGACCCGGGCCCATGCCAATGCCGGCCTTGCCCTTGGAGACCAGGATGGCGTTGGACTTAACGCCCTTGCAGACCTTCCAGGCAAACTCGAGCTCGGCCATCTCAGCGTCGGTGGGCTTGCGGTCGGTGGGGAACGTAAAGGTCGCGGGATCCTCGGTCACGTGGTCGACCTCCTGCACCAGCATGCCGCCGTCGATGGAGCGCAGCTCCACCTGGGCACCGTGGTCCACGCCGCCGGTAGCCAGCACGCGCAGGTTGGGGCGCTTGGCCATGCGCTCGAGCGCCTCATCGGTGTAGCTCGGGGCGATGATGACCTCGACGAACTGCTTGTTCTGGTCGGCGAAGTGCTCAACCAGCTCAAAGGGAACCTCGCGGTTGCAGGCGATGATGCCGCCGAAGGCGCTCTTGGGATCGCAGGCGAAAGCGCGGTCGTAGGCGGCCGTGATGTCCTCGGCAACGGCGGAACCGCAGGGGTTCTGATGCTTGAGGATCACGCAGGCCGGCTCGTCGAACTCGCGGACCAGGTTCCAGGCGGCATCGGCGTCCAGATAGTTGTTGTAGCTGAGCGGCTTGCCCTGGATCTGCTCGGAGCCCACAAGCGGGAACTGAGAGCTCGCGGTGTTCTCGCAGCCCTCGGCAAAGCGGTAGGCCGTAGCCTTTTGCTGAGGATTCTCACCATAGCGCAGGTCGTCGACCTTCTCCAGCGAAATCTCGAGCTTGGCAGAGGTGTCCGCCACGTCGCTTGCCTGGGCGGCAAGCCAACGGGAGATAGCCGTGTCGTAGGCGGCGGTGGTCTGGTAGACCTTCACCTGCAGGCGACGACGGGTGGAAAGCGTGGTGCAGCCACCGGTCTCGCGCATCTCGGCCAGGACGGCATCATAGTCGGCCGGGTCGGAGATGACGGTAACGCTCGCGGCGTTCTTGGCGGCAGAGCGCAACATGGAGGGGCCACCGATGTCGATGTGCTCGATGGCATCCGCAAAGGTGACCTCGGGGTTGGCGACGGTCTTCTCGAACTCGTACAGGTTGACGACGACCAGGTCGATCAGCTTAATGCCGTGCTGGGCGACCTCCTGCATGTGCTGCTCGGAATCGCGGCGGGCCAGCAGCGCGCCGTGAACCTTGGGGTGTAGGGTCTTAACGCGGCCGTCCATCATCTCGGGATAGCCCGTGAACTCCTCGATGGGGGTTACGGGAACGCCCGCGTCCTCGATGGCACGAGCCGTGCCGCCCGTAGAGATGATCTCGACGCCAAAGTCATCAACCAGCGTCCGTGCGAAATCGACGACACCCGTCTTATCGGTAACCGAGATCAACGCGCGTGCGATCTTCACATCAGATCCCATGCAGTCCTCCTGTCTGGTACGCCGCCGTGCTCTGTGAGTCGGTGATACGTCGATCTGCAGCGCTCGCGCAGCGGCATTGAAAATACTGATTCAATGTAGCGCATCGAGCGCGACGTTGCATCCCGCAACGCACGGCTGTGCAGAAAAAGTTTGCGAGCGGGGGGATGGGCACGGCACCGGGCACGGTGAGTTCATGGAACACAGGGGCACCATAATTAGATGCCAATAGCGTGGTAGAACTGTGCTCGATATGCATCCGCAAAAGAAAGAGGCACCATGGTCTCGCGGGTTCTCTACCGACCGTTTGATACCGAAGACTTCGACGCCATCGCGCTGATTCTGCAGCAGCTTTGGCATAACAATTCGGATAACGATGAGTACAACCGCCTTGAGGCCGCGTGCGACCTCGCCTACTGCCTTTCATCCTCGACGTTTTCGCAGGTTGCAGTGATTGACGGCGAGGCGCGTGGCATTGCGCTCGCGCGCGCGGGACAGAGTTCCGGCGCCACCGTCAAGGAACATTGGATGGACACCGAACGCGCTCTGCTATCGCAGATGCGTGAGCTGGAGCCCGATGCCTGCGCCGAGTATCTCTCGTTTGTACGCGCAACCATCCGAACCAACAACCGTCTGCTCGAGAAAAGCCCACTGCCGCATGACAACGAGGTCACGCTGCTCGCCGTCGATCCCGATGTCCATGGCCTGGGCGTTGGCTCGGTTTTGCTCGATGCCGCGGTCTCGTACCTGTCCTCGCGCGGGGCGACAAGGGCGCACTTGTACACCGACTCTAACTGCTCGTGGAAGTTCTACGAGCTGCACGGCTTTAAGCGCACGGCCACGCACCGCGCCAACCGCGAAGAGCGTCGTCACGACATGCCGCGCGAAAGCTTTCTCTACGAACTCGACCTAACAGCCTAGCCCAAGCAGCCACACCTGGTCATTTAAGAACGTCCCCAATGACTGATCCCCAACAACTAGTCATTTAAGTCTGTCCCCAATGAGTGGCCTAGGGGGTTTGTAGATAGCCTTGGTCAAAAAACATCAAATATGAGTACTGTTACCTTTTTAGTAGCAGCGATTTGGGGCATTTTTGATGCTTGTAGGCATGACGACCAGCTGCACGAGCTGACGTAGCTCCCCAAATGTTCAATAAAATGGGCTCCTAACGAGAAGTACTCTCATTAGGAGCCATTATTATGTGCAAACATATGTGACCAACGCAGCAACAGTACTCATATTTGGCATTTTTTGTCCACTGCCCCTTGCGCGAAGGTCCTCAGCGGAAAGTTTGACCCGTTTCGATGCACAAAAATGGGATGAATCTTCCCTGGCAACCGCCCAGAAAGATCCCCCCCAAAGCAAGCGCTCGCTAGAACGTTCCGCCGCCGCCTCCGCCGACGCCGCCACCGCCGCCACCGGAAAAGCCGCCGCCGCTGCCGCCGCTCGAGCTATCGGAACTCGAAGCCAGCTCGCGGATGGTCTCGTGGTACACATCGTTGAACGAATCGAGCGGGGACTCGTTGCCGTAGTGATGGTAATACCACCAGTAGCAGGGGTAGTTGTCGTAGAAATCGTCGCTGTTGCGCAGGTCCGCAGGCACGGCCTCGGCCAGCTGTCGCAGCACTTCTTTCGAAACGCCCAGGGCAACGCCCATCACCAGCAGTTTGTTCCACAAGATCAGGTCGCTGGGAATGGCCTCCTTCAGGCGCGTAAAGTCCTCAAGCCAATGCTTGAGCGCTTTACAGCGAGCCGCCACCTCGGCGCCCTCCGGCGTGTAGCGACGGAAGGTGCAGCTCAGGACAAAGCCCACGATCGTGACGGGGATCGAGATCATAGCGGCACCGACATTGGCATCCGCAAAGTCGGCATAGAACAGAGAGCCCAAAATGCCACAGACAATAATGATGCCGAGAACCAAGCCGGCAACCAGGGCGATGGTGCCGTCCGAGGCGATAAGCTCGCGCGCCTCCAGCTTGCCCTTAACCGTGCTCTGATAGTCCTCGAGCTTGTCGCCAACAGATGTGGTGCGCTCGCTAGCGTACTCCTCCAGCTCGCTAAACGTGCGCGAACGGACTCCGTCCTTATCGGGCTTAACGCCGGCGAAGAAGACCTTGAGCACATCGCGATCGATGCCGTCCTTCTTGGCAGCCTTCCAGGCCTCGTCGGTCACTGTGATGCGATACGTCTGCTCCTCTTTTTCGCGACGGAGCAGACCCTTCTTCTTGGTCTCGGTCGCTTCTTCCAGCTTGATCACGCGGTCGTCGGTAAGCTTCATAAGCGTGGCGATATATGCCTGATCGGGCACGTCGTTCCAGCTCATGAGAGCTGCAAGCACAGCGGGATGGTCGGCCGAGGGCACATCGCGGAAGTACTCGTCCTGGAAGAGCGGCTTGGGCTTGGGCCTGCGCAGCTTAAGCATCACGATCACACCGGTATAGGCAACCGCCACGACAACACACACCACGGCAATCGCGCCGGCAACCGCACGCGCGTGCTCACGGCGAGCGTTGGCCTCGTCGGCCCATTCCTTCTCTTCGCTCAGGATCGTCGACATGCGCTTTTCGCCCGAGACGGCAAGCTGCGGCACCCAGTCGCTGGGGAAGGCGATGCGTGCCTCGGCGAATTCGCCCTCATGCACGCAGGGAATGGTATAGGTGACCATGGGCTCGTCCGCATCGAGCGACACGTCGCCCGTCAGTGGGCCGTGGCCCCATGCGCGGAAGTTATCGCCCTTGACGGCCGCCGTCCCGGCAGCGGCATTTGCGAAGCACACTTCCATCTCGACGTCATCGGAATCCGCAGACCAGCCGTCGCCCACGAACTTCCAGTAGAGCTCGGCGGTATCGGCCCAGTTCATAACCGCACCGGTCATGGTGTAGCTCACGTAATAGATCGCGCTGTCGCCGCTCTCGTGGGGGCTGAACACCTTAATCCTTACGCCGTCACCGGCCTGCTCGACCGTATAGACGCCAGAATCGCCCTTGTTCGCGCTATCGACTTTGTTAAACGCGGTGTCCTCTTCCTCGACACTCAGCACGTCAACGCCCGCCGTGCCGCCCTGCTGGTTGGTGCCCGTATTGATCTCCCAAAACACGCCGTTGATGTCGTCGTCGAAATCAAACTGGCGTCCCTCGACAACGGTCAGCGATCCATCGGCCTCGACCGTGGCACCGATATAGGTTTGGGTCATGGAGTAGCCGTCGGCGTGCGCGGCGGCAGGCAGCAGCAACAACGCAAGCGCAACGAGCGCGCAGACGGAAGCGAATCGCGCAAACAGGCGGCGCTGCCGGCTGACTTTGGCGGCGAGGGTGTTCATAGGCACATCCTTTGTCTGTGATACCAGTAACGCCATTGTCCCACGTTTGCGAGTTCATGTGACGAACATCTAGGTCAGCGGAGCGTCAAAACGGGACAAAAGTCACGCCCGCCGCCGGCACCTGGGGACGTTCCTTATCTGCCGGCAATCTGGGACACTCCTTGGCATAGCCCGCTCCGGCAATAGATACCACTTCATAGCTCCATCACAGGTGTAGCGGCTTTGTGTGGGCGCGGCATGCGCTGATTGAGCCGCCAGTTGAGGGGCATAAAGCAGTTGAGCGAAAACGGTTTGCCCCTTTGCCGTCCGCTTGAGGATCATGTCCCCCTTTTCCGCGGAAACCCCGGCAGTTGCGAAGAGCTGCCGGGGTTTCTGTCGTTTGAGGGCTAGATTGATTGACGACGATTAAGGCGCCGAGCCGGTGGTCCGGCACGCGCAACGTGTGGCCTCAGCAACTTGCAGGCCACGGCAGCGTCTCCCCCACCGCGCCCCGCGCTATACTCGTCCGCATGGACATCAACGCACGCAACATAGCAACAACCGCCGCCGACGCGCCAACGACGCCGGCCGCTCCCGCGCCCGTCGTGGGGCGCTTCGCCCCGTCGCCCTCGGGCCGTATGCACCTGGGCAACGTGTTCAGCTGCCTGTGCGCATGGCTTTCGGCCCGCAGCCAGGGCGGCAGCATCGTGTTACGCATTGAGGACCTGGACGATCGCTGCAAGCGCCCGGAACTTGCCGCCCAATTGATTGACGACCTGGCCTGGCTGGGGCTGGAGTGGGACGAAGGCCCCTACTACCAGCACGACCGCCTAGACCTGTACGAGAGCGCCTTGCGCCGGCTGAAAGACGCCGGCCTCACCTATCCCTGCTTTTGCACACGCGCCGAGCTCCACGCCGCGAGCGCACCGCACGCGAGCGACGGCACGCCCATCTACCGTGGCGCCTGCCGAACTCTTTCGGCCGAGGAGGTGGCCCGCCGCAGCGCCCTGCGCGCCCCGGCCACACGTCTGTGCGTGCCCACCGTCGACGACCTCGCAGACGACGTGATCGAATTTGTGGACCGCACGTACGGGGCCCAATGCGAGGCGCTCGCCACCGAGTGCGGCGACTTTTTGGTGCGCCGCAGCGACGGCGTGTTTGCCTATCAGCTAGCCGTGGTGGTCGACGACGCTGCCATGGGCGTCACCGAGGTCGTGCGCGGATGCGACCTGCTGGGGTCCACGCCGCGCCAGATCTATCTGCAGCACCTGTTGGGACTGCCCACGCCGCACTACGCACATATTCCGCTGCTCATGGCACCGGACGGCCGCCGCCTTTCCAAACGAGACCGTGATCTGGACCTGGGCGAACTCCGCGCCCGCTTTGGCACGCCCGAAGCGCTGCTGGGCTGGCTCGCCGGGCAAACGGGCATCGCGCCGGACACCACGCCGCGCTCTGCCGAGCAGCTGGTCGAGCATTTTAGCTGGGATGTTATCCGCAAGCACAGGGAGAACATCACCGTAACGGCTGAGTAATCAGGCGCCCCACCCCTACGCAACATCCCAGGGCTGGAGTTCGTCGCCCAGGCGAACGATGCAGTCGTAGAGCACGGTATGGCGCTCGGCCGGGTTGGCATCCCGATGAAAATGCCCGTAGTACCAGCGCTTGTAGTCCAAGCGGTCCTCCAGCTCATCGAAAAACGCCGTAAGCCGATCAACGGCGGGGCAATTCCAGCCGGGCGCCGGATAGAGCGTGGGCGAAAGCATGCGCGTAGAGCAGGTGTGGGTGACCACGTAGTCGACCTTCCAGCCCACGCTGTCGAGCTTTGTCCGTGCCTCCTCAAAGTTGCGCTCGTCCGGCAACTCCTGCGGCCACCAACTGGAATACGGAGTGCGGTATTCCTTGTCCACGCTCGTGGCGCCGCCCATGGTAAAGACCGTTGAGCCGTCGAGTTCAAAAACCTCGCCGCGCGTCAGGCGCCGTATGGGCGAGGTGTCCGACAGGCGCTGTGTCAGTCCGCCGTGCCACAACTCCATGGGTCGCTCCGCCCAGTGGTCGAAACGTTCGTGGTTGCCGTCGACGAACAGCACGGTATAGGGGCGCGACTCCAGCCAAGCGATGTCGGCGCACTCCTCGGCAGAGAAATCCCACGGAAAGCCAAAGTCGCCGGCAATGATGAGATAGCCGTCGCTCGTCAGGCTTTCCCCAAGATCCCAATCGCGCAGCTTTTGCATGTCGAGGCCGCCGTGAATATCGCCCGTCACATAGACCGTCATCGGATCACCACTTCCTTGTAAGTCGCTAGCCCACATTCTGCACGATCACTAAGTCAACCGTTCCAGCCCTTCCATCCTTTGGGACCTACCCCTCGCTCTTCCATCCAAACGGGTCAAACACCCAAAAGATCAGATCGAGCACGCCGCCGGTCATCATGGCGCCGGCAAGAGCCATGCAAACATGCAGAGAACTGGCACTTCGGAGCACATCAAACGGCCCCAGAACAGCCAGCAGCGCGACCGTTGCGCCGGCAAGGCACAGCACGAGGCACGGCCCCGCGTTCTTGACGCACTTCTTTGCGAGATGCTTGGTGTTATCACTCATCGATATCGAACTCTTTAGAGGACCGTTGTTTGGGTACATGCCGCCGCGGCAGAGCAGGGCGGCAGGGTAAGTGTCACATGTCGTGCGGACATGCTTGAGTTACCCTACAATTTAATGGATTTGATAGAATGTAGGGTAACTACTCGGAAAGGAGGCTCCATGTCCGTCTTAGAAGATGTCCTAGAAGAGGAATATGCACGCTCGAGCCGCCTCTTGGGCCTCATGGAGCAGGAAATCAGTCTCCTTCCAAAGGGCAGCATCCGCATGCGAAACATAAAGGGCCACGAATACTGCTATCTCAACTATCGAGTCGGCGACGAGGTCAAAAGTGACTATGTACCCGCTACAAAGGTTGATGAGCTGCAAGCCAAAATCGAACGTCGAAGGGCTCTTGCGGCCGCCATTAGAGAGCAGAAGCGATCTCAAAAGCTAATCATACGTGCGTTGGGAAGGGTGCCGAATGCTGACTGAGCAGCAGAGGTTTTCCTCTAAAACAATTTGAAAACCTTGCCGCATACATGCTGTTCGCATCCGCTGAGTCCGAGCCGCTGCCCAAGTCACCATGTACCCGACACACAAATAGTTACACGCGGAACTATTCCAAAACCGAAAGAACCACTGCAGTTAGTACCCAATAACCATAATGCCTTTTAACGGAACAGGCATGCGCCCGCTTGCATACAATGTTTTGAAAAAAGTTACGACCTTTTCGTAGTCTCTGCTTGAGTTGTCACCACTCTTGTACACATTACGAACGACTACACAAAGATATGCTGCATCCTGTATCATGCACGCTTCAAAAAAATCCTTCAGAAACTGGTTGTTCGCGACAGCGCGCCCGGCCTCAATCTCCACTATCGTGTTAGTGTCCCTATGGACGGCATCGACCTCAAAAGCTTTATCAATTAAGCCTTTCTCCCCATACAACACTGGCATCGATAGTTTCTCGTTTTTCTTTTTCCCCACCTCAACATTGAAACCAAATTGCTCCAAATCGAACGCCAAAATTCGGAGCACGCTATCGCTGTGCTCACTGTTTTTATCAGAACGAATCTGCTCAATATTTTTATCTACAGCTTTTACAACGTCCATTAACGGCTGCGGCGGACGACCGTTTAATGGGAAGTAAATCCAGTTGCACTCCATTGATAGTCCTTTCTCTATATTCATTCAGCCACTGCAGCTATTTTAAATTATTGTTATAAAACACCGACGACTAACGATGCCATAAACAGTCAATCGGTCAACCTTTTAGCAGCTAGCGAACCATGCAAGCAAACAGAAACCTTAATCAACATGACGGATTGGTGCTTTCGGTCATTAGCAAACAGAATCACTTGCCCATGGAGCCATTTACCCTTGGCCTTTCAATTAGGACTGGCGTCAAATGCCGCATGCCTAAGTAATATTAAGGTCCTTCCATGGCTGCCGTGTGTGAAACTCATACTTTTGCAACGCGATTTTAATCCATATGATCCGTTCGCCTTGCTTATCCCATTTCTGCCGCCGGCTTGTCATCGGCACCCCATCTCCCGCTATCGAGGTCTAATACTTTTCCCACTGCCACCCAAAAACTCATCCAACATTAATCTTGGCTCAAGAATCGCTTAATCTATAACCTGCACTA
Source organism: uncultured Collinsella sp. (assembly GCA_900543045.1). Lineage (GTDB taxonomy): Bacteria > Actinomycetota > Coriobacteriia > Coriobacteriales > Coriobacteriaceae > Collinsella. The sequence continues at coordinate 1,228 of UQPT01000061.1, read as the reverse complement.
TAGAGTTCGACCAAGGGCGGGGCGGCGCCGCGCAACGCAGGCCGCCGAACGCAACGCTCGCGCCCGGGCAGATCGCCTGGCGTCGCGCCCATCGAACGAAAGGACAGGTCATGGACGACCTCGAAAAAGTTGAAACTATCCGCACCAAGTGCAACGTGAGCTATACCGACGCCAAGGCCGCGCTCGACGCCGCCGACGGCAACGTTCTGGACGCCATCATTTGGCTCGAGTCGCAGGGCAAGACCCAGACCACGTCGGCGCACGCCGCCACCGAGTCTGCGCCAGTCGACGAGCCCTCGGCCGAGATGGTCGCTGCGCAGGCCGCCTACGAAAAGTCGAGCGAAAAGACCGATTTCTCCAAGAAGATGGACACCGTGTGGGAGTACCTCAAAAAGCTCTTCCGCCTGAGCCTGGACACCAAGTTTATCGCCACGCGCCGCGACGCGATCATCCTCAACATCCCCATTCTGATCCCCATCATCGCCCTGTTTGCCGGGGGCGCCACGATATGGCTGATGCTGCTTGGCCTGTTCTTTGGCATGCGCTACCGCATCGATAGCGACGGCGACGTGCCCGGCAGCATCAACAACCTGATGGATTACGCCGCCAACGCCGCGGACGACATCAAGCAAAATCTGAACGACGACAAGTAATCGCAGACGGGGGCACGCATGGCACGAATCCTGATCGTAGAGGACGAGGAGAAAATCGCCCGCTTTGTGACACTCGAGCTGGAGCACGAGGGCTACCAGGTGGAGCATACCGCCGACGGACGCACCGCCGTTGACCTGGCGTTGGAGCGCGACTACGATCTGATTCTGCTCGACGTGCTGTTGCCGCAGCTCAACGGCATGGAGGTGCTGCGGCGCATACGCAAGCACAAGGATGTGCCAGTGATCATGGTCACCGCGCGCGATGCCGTGATGGACAAGGTTGCCGGGCTCGACGCCGGCGCCGACGATTACCTGACCAAGCCGTTTGCGATCGAGGAGCTGTTCGCACGGATCCGCGTGGCGCTGAAGCGCTCGGAAGCCGTGCGGGCGGCTTCGGGCGTTGGCGGCGCCGGGGCCGGGGCGGGCGTAGCGAGCGGCACGGCCGCCGGTATCGCCACAATGTCCCCGGCAACCGACACGGCCCAGACCGCTGCCGCGCCCTCCCCCGCCGCGCTCACCGTTGACTCGGTTGTGCTCGACCCCGACCGCCGCGAAGTCACGGTCGGCGGCTCGCC
>UQPT01000060.1:0-13148 GCA_900543045.1 uncultured Collinsella sp. | reverse complement strand
GTTGGCGACATACGCAGAGAATGCAAGCAACTTGGAATTTAATGCATCCGAAGCACATTCTGGCCATGGTGGGGCCTCGGGTGCCTCTGGGGTAGCTGGCGCTGCCCGGGTTGAGGACTAGGCAGCGGCCCACCTGGGCTTCTTTGGTTACGTGGGTGTGGCCGTTGATGGCTACGTCTACGGATCCCACCGGAAGGTCTTCGCGGTAGTGGGCTACGGCGAATTTGAGGCCTTCGTAGGTAAAGAGCGCAAGACGGTCTACATCGGGGCCGTAGTCGCGGTAGTAATCGTTGTTGCCCAATACGGCCCGCACGGGGGCGATGGTGCATAGGTGCTCGTAGTCCATCTCTGACGTGAGGTCGCCGGCGTGGATGATCAGATCTGCGCCCTCAAGCTCATCCAAGAGCGCAGGCGATAAATAGCCGTGGGTGTCCGAGATGATGTCGATACGCTTGGCGCTTGCACTGTTCATGGGATCCCTTCCGCAAAAAAACGATTCGGCAGATACATACAAAAAAGGCCCCACGGCCCCGCAGACGATGGGTCTACAGGGCTGCGGGGCCAGTGTGCTAGAGACTCAGAGCCTTCTTGAGCGGCACGACGCGGCGGCGCGAAACCGGCACGCGTTCGTCGACGCCCGTAATGCCCAGCTGGATGGCACCCGAGGGCACCGTCTCGACGTCCGTGACGCACGCCAGGTTGACGATATAGCGGCGGTGAACACGGAAGAAGCCAAAGCCGCAGAGCTTGGCCTCAAACTGCGCCAGCGAGGTCGTCGACAAAAAGCGATCATCGACGGTATAGATGCAGGAGTAATCGTCCTTGGCCATGATAAAGCGAATGTCGTCCACGGGAATGAGCACCTTGCGGCCGCCCTTTTCCACCGGGATACGCTCGATGGTCACCTTGCTGTCCGTGACCGGCTTGGCGCGCTGCATAACCTTCTCGATCGCGCGATCCAAGCGAGCTTCCTCGACAGGCTTCATCAGATAATCGACGGCATCGACGTCGAATGCCTCAACCGCATGGTCGCTATACGCAGTCACAAATACGATCGCCGGCGGATTTTTGAGCTTATGCAGTGCCTCGGCAAGTTGCAGGCCCGAGGCACCGGGCATCGAGATATCGAGAAACACGACATCCACGCGACTTTCCATAAGCATCTCGATGGCGGAGCGGACGCGCGACGCCTCCGTGATCGTGCCGATCTTGCCCGTTTGCTCGAGCAGGAAGCGAAGCTCCGAGCGAGCCGGCGCCTCATCATCCACAATCATCGCACGCAGCATAGGGATAAAACCTTTCGTCAACTAACTACGCCGGGCATCCGTCGCATGACGTTGAGCCCGTAGCCTTTTATTTTACTCTTGAATGTCAAAGATGCTCTCTGACAAATCAAGATGAAGAAGCACTTTGGTGCCCTTGCCCGGCGCCGATTCGACACGCGTATAGGAGTGCGGCCCAAAAAAGCGATGGATGCGCTCCGAAATATTGTGCATGGCCACACCGGCGCCGCCACCCTGGGGAGAGCTGGCGTCGGGACGGGCAGAGCGCTCGTCAAACAGTCTGGCGGCGGTACCCTCATCCATGCCCACGCCATTATCGGCCACGGCAATCAAGATTGCATCCTCGCCGTCTTGGTGAACGGTCACGTCGATCCTCAGGGCGTCGTCATCGCCCATACCATGACGCACGGCGTTCTCGACAATCGGCTGGATCACGAACGCCGGCACCAGCGTATCTTCCACGTCCTCGGACACATCGAACGTTGCAAGCACGCGGTCCTCGCCAAAGCGGGCCTTCTCAAAGGTAAGATAGCGCTTGGTCTGTGCGACCTCGCGCGAGACCGGAATAAGCGATCCCGAGTTGTCGAGCGTGGCGCGATAGAACGATGAGAACTCACGAAGCAGTTCGCGGGCCCTCAGCGGGTCGGTGCGCGTAAACGATGCAATGGTGTTCAGCGTGTTGAACAGGAAGTGCGGGTTAATCTGCGCCTGCAGCGCACGCACCTCGGCGCGCGCTGTGAGTTCCTTTTGCACCTCGAGCTCGTGGATGGCGAGCTGCGTGGACAAAATCTCGGCAAAGCCCGAGGCAAGCGCGTACTGGGTACGGTCGACGGCGCGCGGGGTCTTGTAGTAGAACTTGAGCGTGCCGACGGTACGATCGCCCACCTTGATGGGGGCGATAATGCCGGCGGGGACTTGGTTGTGCGAGCCGTCCGAGCCCACGACATCCACCATACGGTTGAACGACTGCACGATGCCATGTTCGATAACGTAGCGTGTGGCAAGCGTGTGGATGGGAGAATCTGGCAGTAGTTTTTCCTCAAACTCGCCCGCGCAGGCAAGCACGTTGTCCTCATCGGTGACGGCCACCGTCATGGCGCGCGTCTCGGGCAAAATGCGCTGGCACACCAAACGCGCCGACTCCTGCGTCAGACCGCCCTTAATGTCCTCGAGCATGGCCGAGGCCACCGAGAGCGTCTCCTCGGTGTACTGGGAGCGCACCGAATCGGGATTGAGCGTCAAAAAGATAAAGATGCACAGAAAGATGCACAGCAGTGCGCAGGCGACCACGGTCGCGATCGGCTCGATTCCAGTCGCCAGGGCAAAAATAAAGTACACCAGCACGCAAATGGCGCAGGCAACGGCAATGATGCGAAAGATTGATATTGAACTATCGCGCTGGGCGCGGCGGTCGATCATTCGGCCCCCTCCAGGATACTGATCAGTTGTGCGTCACGCCAAAGCCCGTCCATGATCTTGGGCCAAAAACTCTGGAAACGCAGGTAGCTTGCAGCGTTTTGGCGCGCATAGGCTTTTGCCTCGTCGATACCATGGCGCCAGATGCGCAGGTAGCCCTCATGCTCGCGGGTAAACACGCTGCGGACCATAGCGGTCTTGTGCACGCGGTCGTCGAGCTCGCGCGAAATCCACGGGCCCGGGTAGGGCATGAGCGATGCTGCCGTAACGGGAATGAGCTCCTTTTGATGCGCGGCGAACGTCAACTTGGCCCGTTCGTAGTACCAACGGTATACATCCTGCATAAAGCGCGGTGAGCGCTTTTCAGACTCCGGAGGCAGATGGCGCACGGTCCACTCGTTATCGAACCACACGTCGTAGCCAAACATGCGCATGTTAAAGAGGTAATCCAAGTCCTCGCCGCGGGTGATAAACGGGTCAAAGGCCACACGCGTAAAGGCGCGGGCGTGCAGGGCCATCAGGCCGCCGCACACGTAGTTGGAGCGCGAGATGCGGGTGCCCGAGAGCGCCTTTTTCATCCAACGGTTGAACTCGATGCGCTTGGTCCACCAACGATGGCAGATGCCCGCCTTGTCCGTGGGAGCCAACGGCGAGCCGTCGCGATCGTAGAAATAGCCGCTCTTGACCAAGATCGGCAAGCCCTGACGCGTCTGCTGCCCCAACGCATAGGTCGCGCGCTTCATAAAGTCGGCGTCGATGACAGTCTCATCGTCATCCAAAAAGATAACCGCGTCATGCCCCAGCACCGCAGCGCAGGCCAGCCCCATGTTGCGGATGGCACCGTAGCCTCGCAGGCTCACGCACTCGCCCGAACCCTTGGGCGCGATCTGAGCAACCCGGTCTGCGATGCGCGAGGCCTGGGTGTTGGTAACAACGGTGACCTTGAGCGTGGGATGCGCGTCGACAATCTCGTGCACGCGCAGCGACACATCGGCTGTGGCAGAAACGGGACAGACCACCAAAAGGATGATGCGCGGGATGTCGCGCACCTGCTCAAGCGAGGCCAGGCAGCGGTCGAGTTCGGGATTGTCGGCGTTGAGTCGTGTCGAATGGTCATAGGTGCCAGGCCTGTTTGCGCGAGCGTCATCGCCCGCCCAATACGTTGGAATCACGACCGTGGCGTTCATGCCTTACCCTCCCTGCAACACAAAAACGGGACGCCGCCAAACACAGGCGACGCCCCGCGACCTAGCTGATTCCATCATACCCACTTGGGCAAATCATTGCTCGCAAGTCGCAATGTTTATTGCGGATAACCCCAAAAGAGTACCGTGGACAGGCACAATAGCCGCTCACTCCTATGCGGCATGCTCTGCCGCCCGAGTCATGCGGGACAGGCGGACCAGCAGCATAAAGCCAACGACCAGCAGCACACCAATGGAAAGGACGCCCAGCGACGGGTTGCCGGTCAGCGAGGTGACGACCGACACCAGGAAGGTGCCCATAACACTTGCATAGCGGCCAAAGATATCAAAGAAGCCGTAGTACTCGTTGGACTTTTCCTTGGGAATAATGCGGCCAAAGTAGCTGCGGCTGAGCGCCTGCACGCCGCCCTGGAACAGGCCGACCATAATGGCAAGCACCCAAAACTCAAAGGCGGTCTTTAGGAAGAACGCGGCGAACAGCACAATGCCCATATAGGCGGCGACTGCCACCAAGATCATGTTGAGCGTGCCCACGCGGCCGGCGAGCTTGCCGTAGATGATGGCGGACGGAAAGGCCACGAACTGCGTGACGAGCAGCGCCAGGACCAACTGGGTCGAATCGATGCCCAAGGCCGATCCGTAGCTGGTTGCCATGGAAATGACCGTGTGCACACCGTCGATATAGAAGAAGAACGCGATCATGTAGACCAGCACGGTCTTGTTGTGGGCGATCTCGCGCATGGTGTGTCCGACCTCGGAGAACACGCCGCCCACGATGTGGCCGATAGTGTCCTCGGGACCGCGCTCGCGACCGTACTTCTGCTTATAGGTGCGAATGAGCGGCAGGGTAAAGATGAGCCACCAGGCACCAGTGATGATAAACGACAGACGCGTTGCCAGCATGGTGGGGACACCAAGAGCGGGACCACCCATGATAAGCGCCAGGCAGATGATGAACGGCACAGTGGAACCGATGTAGCCCCAGGCATAGCCCGAGCTGGACACGACGTCCATGCGCTCGTCGGTGGTAATGTCGGGCAGCATAGCGTCGTAGAACGTCATAGAAGAGTTGAGGCCGATGGTGCACAGCACGTACACAGTCAAAAATGCCATGGCGGACATTGGGATAGCCTGCGCCAGGCAAAGAACCAGGCCCGTGAGGAAGAAGCCCAAGAAGAACTTGATCTTGTTGCCGGCGTAATCGGCAAGCGCGCCCAGAATGGGCATGAGCATGGCAATGACCAGCGAGGCAATCGTCTGAGCGTTGCCCCAAGCGACCACCAGGTCTGCCGAGGAAGCACCGGTATTGATGGCGTTAAAGTAGATGGGCACCACCGAGGTATTGAGCAGCACGAGGGCCGAGTTTCCCACATCGTACATGACCCAGTTACGCTCGAGCTTGGTGTATTTCATGGACAGGGACCCTTCGTATTCGCCCGATATGCAGTTAGTTCATCGTACCCCAATTGTCCAGAAGCGCCGGTAAGGATTCGGCAAAGGGGCACGCATGGGCCCTACTCCTCGCGGTCGAACTCCTCGTCGGCGCCGAGCACGCGACCGCTGTAATTGACATGGTTGGTCACGGCTTCCATATCGCCGGTCTCGATAAAGCGGGCAACCGTGCACTCGTAATCGAGCAGCGCGCGGTCAAAGACCTCGGGGAAGCTCTCGGTCGAGACTTCATCGGTAAAGGGGTTCTTCCATGCCAAGTGGCCCAGGTTGCCGGTACGCTCGGGCAGCTCGGTCGTCACGCGGTGCGCAAGGCCGTCGAGCAGCGAATAATCGTGCACCAAGCCCTCAACCAGCGAGATCGCGCGCGTCTTTACGGAGCCGGCCGGCTCAATCGCGCGGTAAAGTCGCTGCATATTGGCAACGGCAGCACCGTACTCCCCCGCCGGAATGTCAATGCCGTACACGCGTCCGGCAACATAGCTCATCAGCACGCCGGCCACGCGATTGATGCGATCGGTGGTGACGATCTCGCCCGCCGGCGGGTAATCGTCAACCGTAGCGCCATCGCGTTTAAGCTGCAGCATCAGTACATCCAGGTCGCTCTCGATCACGGCATGGACCTGACTGCTCGAATCCTCAAGCTCTGAATCGGACTCCACGATGCCAAACTGTTGCTCATAGACAAAGGGGTGAGCGTTGCGGTCGAGCACGTAATGAGACAGCAGGCCCAGCGCAAAGGCACGACCCAAGCTGGCGTCGCGCGGCAGCAGATGCGACACGCCATCGCGCAGGCACGCGAACTGGCGAGACATGCGCGACCGATGCATGACCTGCGCCAGCAGCGTGCAGTCGGAAACACGCGGTGTCAGAATGTGAAAGAAAAACGGGTCGGGGCCTTGGTTGCCCAAGATAAAGGCAATGCGCTCTTCATCGGACGTGATGACGCCCTGCGGAAGACGGTCGATGCTTTCCTCGCCAAACAGATGATGGGTGATAAGCGCAGGCATAATGATCCTTTCGATTTCATTCGATGCCACCCATTATGCCCACCGCGCGCCCATGCCAAACCTGCGATGGTAAACGACGGCACGCAAGCCTCTTACGCAAGCCCCAGGTGCGACTTGACCTCGGCGGCACGACGACGGGACACCGGCACCGTCGAGCTCACGCGGTCGAGCCTGAGCTCCATCAACCCCGTGGAGCCAATCTCAACATTGTGCACGTCTTCCAAATTGACCAGATAGCTGCGATGAACGCGAATAAAGCCCTCGGAGCCCAAGCGACGTTCGAGCGAAGAGATCGACTCATTGATCAGATATGTTCCCTCGGCGCAGACGGCGTTGCAAAAATCGGCACGCGCCTCAAAGTAGCAGACATCCGCCACGGGGATGAACACCTTTTTGCCCCCGCGATCCACCGTCAGGCGCAAGGGCTGGCGCGGAGCATGGACGACACGACGAACGCCCAGGGCGGCCTCGATCTTGTCGAGCGCCTTTGACAGGCGGGCATCCTCGACCGGCTTGACGACGTAATCAATGGCATCGAGGTTATAGGCATCGGCCGCATACTCGGCAAATGCCGTCACAAACACCACGACCGGCGGCGTTTTTAGGTTCTGCAGCGTCTCGGCAAGCTCGATTCCCGAGCGGCCGGGCATCGTGATATCCAAAAACAGCACGTCGGGCTTGTTCGACAGAATCGACTCCACGGCCTCGGTGACATTGCCCGCCTCGGCAATCTGTCCCACACGTGCATCCTTTTCCAGCAGATAACGTAGCTCAGCCCTAATAGGAGGCTCGTCATCAACCACCAAGATGTTCCATCCCTCGGACATATGCGCTTCCCCTCTTTTTTCTCTCTCAATCCAACCGCGCGCTACACCTTCATCGGCGCCGGCTCATGCGGCTCGCCGTTCAGCTCGACGATGACCTGCGTTCCCACGCCCTCCTGGGACTTCACGCGCATGCCAGAATCTTCCCCGTAAAAGAAATGGATGCGCTGAAGCACGTTGAAGAGCGCCAGGCCGCAGCCTCGCTTGATGGAGCCGTCGGCGGTAATGCTCTCGGGCTCCTCTCGGCGATGCTGCTCAAACAGGTGCGCGCAGACTTCTTCGCTCATACCGATGCCGTCATCTTCGACGATGATCTCCAGACCGTCATCGGTCTCAAAAGCCCTAACACGAATAGAAAGCGGCTCGGTCTCGCGCTGCGCATGCTTGATGCAGTTTTCGAGCAGCGGCTGCAAGATAAACGGCGGCACCATGCTGTCGCGCACCTCAAAGTCGATATCGACCGAGACGCGCAGACGGCCGTCGCCATACCGGGCCTGCATAAGGTTGATGTAACGAGTGCCCTGTTCCACCTCGTGCTCGAGCGTTGTGAGGGTATCGGAATCGGACAGTGTCTGACGGTAGTAATTGGAAAAGTCGATGAGCAGCGACCTGGCCTTGTCCGGCTCGGTACGCACGAGCGACACGATGGTGCTGATGGTGTTAAACAGAAAATGAGGATCGACCTGCGATTGCAAGGCGCGCAGCTCCACGCGAGCTGTAAGCTCGTCCTGGCGCTCGAGCTCAAAGCTCGCAAGCTGCGTGGAAATGAGGTCGGCAAAGCCCGAGGCAAGCGCCGTCTGGCGCATATCGATGCTGCTCAGACGGGGATAATACAGCTCAAGCGTGCCCACGCAATGCCCGCGCACGGTAAGCGGTGCGACAATGCCGGCGCGCAGGCGCGGAAAGTAGCCACCCGTCTCATTGGAAGCGTCACGCGAAAACACGCTCTGCTCGCCGGACTCGATCACGTTGAGCGTGGTCTTGAGCACAACCGGGGTGCCGGCAGGGCACTTTGCCGAGTCCTCGCCCCAGCTTGCCAACACCTGTTTGCCATCGGTAAAGCAGATGGCAGAGGCGATGGTCTCGGACAGGATAATTTTAGAGGCGCCCAGGGCCGCTTCGGGCGTAAGGCCGCGCGACGTGTAGGCGAATATTTTTGATGCGATGGCGAGCGTACGGTCGGTTGCGCTCGATGTGAGGTCGTCGGGGACCACAAAGACATACGAGAAAAAGAAGCACAGCATGACCAGGCCGGCAATAACGACAACGCCCGGAACGGGATTGGGATTATCGGTTAAATCCCAGATAAGCAGCAGGATAAGCGCCGGAACGACAATACCGAGCAGGATGGCCTGAACCACATGCTGGGCCGTACGAAAGACCTTGGTAGAGTTGTAGCTCTTGCCCAGAATCAGCCTGTTTAAATCCACCGTCATCCCCTCTTGTCCTTAGCACCCATAGCAATAAAGAGGGCCGCAAGCGACCCTCTCCATTGCATTATGCAATCAAAAACTGTGTTTTACATCAAGCCATCGACAAACGGTATCTTAGGCGCTGTATTTGTTAGCCTCACCAAAAGTGCCAGCCTCGACGATCCAGCCATCCTTCATGATGACGTCCATGTTGTCGGTGTTGAGCACGTGGATGTCGGCGGCGACGTCACCGTTGACAACCAGCAGGTCGGCGCACTTGCCGGCCTCGATGGAACCGGTCTCGTCCTCGATGTGGCACATCTTGGCACCGTTGAGGGTGGCGCAGGTGATGGTCTCGACCGGAGTGAAGCCGATCTTGTCGACGAACTCGTACATCTCCTCGATGGAGCAGGTGCCGTACGGGGTGACGAAGGAGAAGGAGTCGGAGCCGATCGTCATGACGACGCCGCGCTTCTTGGCCTCGCGCAGGCAGTCGTAGTTGCGCTGCAGCTCCTTCTCGACCAGGGTGCCCTCGTACTTGTCGTGCAGCTCGGGGACGTAGACGGGCGGATAGGTGGCGTACCAGGTGGGCAGGAAGGCGATCGTCGGGGTGAAGAAGGTGCCCTGCTCGGCCATGAGGTCCATGGTGCGCTCATCGATATCGAAGCCGTGAATCAGCTGCTCGCAGCCAAAGCGAACGGAGTCGTAGGCGGCGGCGTGGTTGTTGTAGCAGTGACTCCACACGGGGATGCCGACCATCTTTGCCTCTTCGACCACGGCCTGGATCTCCTCGGAGCAATAGTGCTGGTCGCGACCGGAATCCCAACGCCAGATGCCGCCACCGGTAGCCCAGATCTTGATGGCATCGGGGTTCTCGCGCAGGCGACGACGGACGGCCTTGCGCAGATCCCAAGGACCGTCGACCTGATCGCCCCAGGGGTGCGATTCCTTGTTGAGCTCCTGGCTGCAGTGGTGGGAGTCGCCGTGGCCGGCAACGCGGCAGAAGCCAAGGCCGGTGGCCAGAACGCGCGGGCCCTTGAAGACGCCCTTGTCGATGCAGTCACGGATCTGGATACCAAAGCGGCCGATCTCGCAGACGGTGGTGAGGCCGTGGGTGAGGCAGTCGTAGGCCTGCTTGACGGCGACGGCCTGCTTCTCGAGAAGCGGCTGCATGACCCAATCGGTGTCATCGTCGGTCAGGTTGCCCGAGAAGTGCAGGTGGGTGTCGATCAGGCCGGGAAGGACGGTCTTGCCGGCGGCGTCGATGACCTCAACGCCCTCGGGAAGGTCCTGCATGGCGCCGGCGTACTCGATCTTGCCGTTGTCGTCGACGAGAACGAGGGAGTTCTCGACCGGCTCGGCACCGGTACCGTCGATGAGCTTGCCGCCAACGATTGCATACTTAGTGGACATGGTTCCTCCTTATGGATCCATATAGTGGGCGAGGCCATGTTGGGTTATGGCCTCACAAAGCTACCCAAGTGGTGCCGGGTTCGGTGCGCGGAAGAGAGGGGTCCGCGCACCCGATCCGCCCCGGCTAGGCGTTATTTTTTGCGGGAATTGGTAAAGGCCATAAGAGCCAGGCCAATGGCCAGCCAGCCGATCACGATGCTCCACTCCACCATGTTGAGGGAGGCGGGAGAGAACGGAATCACGAGCAGCCCGATGATGACGGCGCAGGCAGCGACAGCGAGGCAGATGCCAAACTTGCCGCCGGGCACCTCGTAGGGACGAGGCAGGTCGGGCTCGGTGAAGCGCATGCGCAGGCAAGCGAGGGCGACCATGCCGCAGGAGAAGATGAAGGCGAGGGCCGACACGTTGGTCAGAGGAATGAGCATGTTCTTGCCCAGGAACGGACCGATGACGGTGATGACGCCCAGGACGACGCAGGCGAGCTTGGGAGCGCCGGACTTGGGATCGACCTCGGCGAACTTCTCGGGCAGCTGGCCCTTGCGGCCCATGGCGAGCATGATGCGGCTCGTGGCGCCGTAGAAGGAGTTCATCGGGCCCATGGGTCCAAGCGTGGCGATGACGAGCATGGCCAGGTACAGAAGCATGTTGATGCCCTTGAGGCAGGCAAGCGCGGGAACCGGGCTCTTAACAAACTCATGCCAGTCGAGGATGGTGCCGAACGAGTAGATGCAGACCATGTAGAAGCCGCCTGCGGCCAGCAGGGCTAGGGAGATGATCTTGCCGAACTTGTTCCAGTTGAGGCCCTCGGCTGCTTCCTCAGCCTGCTGAGGAATGGTGTCGAAACCGGCGTAGAAGAACGGGGTCAGAACCAGGACCGACACGATGCCGGCGAACAGGCTGGTGCCCTCGGTAGCGGGCTTGCCGCCACCAGCGCCGGTGACCTGGGAGAACACGGGCATGGCGTGTTCCGGCGAACCGGTGAACAGCGAGACGCCCATGGCGAGCAGCATGCCGCAGAGCAGGGCCTTGGTCAGGAAGGTCTGGAGCTTGGCGGCCGAGCTGGCACCGCGGAAGTTGAGGAAGATGACGTAGACTGCAAAGCCGAGCGCGATCAGCGTCGGGAACAGGTAAACGTCGGCGCCCAGGATGGTATAGAGCTTGACGGCACGCAGCCACTCAAGACCGGGCAGGCTGCCGAACATCTCGGACACGAGGGTCGAGATAGCGATTGCCTCCCACGGGCACAGGATGCCGTTGCCCAGGGCCAGGAGCCAACCGGTGATATAGCTCAGCGTACGGCCAAAGCTACGATCGACATACTCGACGATGCCGCCCGAGATGGGGATAGCAGCCGTGAGCTCACCGAAAACAGCTCCGACGGGCACGAGAAAGATTGCACCCAAGAGGAATGCGATCATAGCGGGAACGGGACCGCCGCCCACGACCATCCAGTCGCCGACCTGCAGAACCCAGCCAGTTCCGATGATGGCACCGAAACCGATGGTGAAGAAGTTCCAGAGCGAAAGCGTTTTCTTCATGCCGCCGTTACCTTCGACTGCAACTTCTGCGTTCTTGTCCGCCATTGTTCCCCTCCTTTCCTTATTGACGCCTCTTTGGCGTCACCCCTTGCGCGGTCTGTTTTGCCGCGCGCTTTTATTTCGTGGCTTTACAATACGGCCTTGGCACAGCAGCGCCGCTTGTGGCTCGACCGAAGGCAGAACTGCAAAACGAGCGGCGCCGTTTTTGGGACGAACGGCACGGTTTGCCGCTCATTGTTGTCGCCCGTCCGACGGGCGTACGCTCATCGGACGCATATAGAGATGTTTTTGAGGCCGTGTGTTTTGCGCCTTTCGTACCGTTTACCGAGCTTTTGACGCGCGGACCCATTTGTTGCACATCTTTTTTGTAGGATAGACAGGTTATACATGAGACAAGGCGGTACGAATGGCATACGGATACAACGACGGTGATCAACGGCGACAAAGCGTTCGCCTTGCTGGCCGCACCACGCCGACGCCCAGAAGTGCCACGAGCAGCAATCCGCAACGCCCTCAAGAGCAACCCAGGCCTTCGTCTCGGCAGCAGACAAACAGAACACGGCAGAGTGGCCGTCCGAGCACGGGCACAAGCGCACAGCAAGATAGCCGCTTGGGCGCGCGCACTCGACAGCGCCAAGCCGAGGTTCCGCAACTGCGCCGCAACGGCGCACGTCAGCCCGGCAGCCATATCAACCGCTTCTTTTCGCATCCCCAAGGCGGACGCGACGGCAAGCCCTACCGCTCGACATCGTACGTGAATGCCCCCGCCCTGCCGGCTCGTCGGCTTTGCCTCGCACTGTGCTCTATCCTCATCTGTCTGGTCTTTGTGCTTATGAGCTCCTGTATGTCCCACGGCTCGGCCGGTCTCGAGCCCACCGCCGAGGACAAGCTGCTCAAGGCCCCCGTCGCGCCCGGTTATTCTTTCGCCTTTTCGACCCCGCGCTCGCAATGGCAAGCCGGCACGATGCCCCATATCTATCAGATCGACCCTGCATGGTCGGAGCTGCCTTACGCCGGCGGTACCATCCGCCAAAATGCTTGCGGGCCTACGTGCCTCACCATGGTCTATATCTTTAAGACGGGACGCACCGATATGACTCCCGTCGATATGTGCGCGCTTTCCGAGGCAGGCAACTATGCCCCCACCGGCGCCACCGAATGGTCATTTATGACGCGCGGCGCATGGCAGCTGGGCCTTAACGCAACGGAGCTCCATATCGATCGCAGCTCTATCACCCAGGCGCTGCGCTCGGGTGCGCCCATTATCGCATCGGTTCGTCCCGGCACCTTTACCAGTGTTGGACACTATATCGTGCTCTGGGGCATCGACGATGCCGATCAAGTGGGAGTCTACGACCCCAACTCGGCCAGCCGCAGCGCCCGTCGCTGGGGTGTCGTAGAAGTCCTCAACGAAATCGAAGCCATGTGGGCCTACTACTAGTCATTGGGGACAGACTTAAATGAGTAGTCGTTGGACGTTCTTGTTTGACTAGTCGTTTAAGAACGTCCCCAATGACTACCCGGAATGAGAGTGGATAATCTCCCACTTTTGGCCTGTATGCAGGCTCAAAGTGGGAGATTATCCACTCTCGTGATTT
>UQPT01000059.1:0-13268 GCA_900543045.1 uncultured Collinsella sp. | reverse complement strand
CCTATGTGCGGCGTAGGCCGCTTATTAGCCCGTCCAAGAATTGGGGCGCAGTTCAAAGTGAGGGCGCCGGTGGGACAAACGCCCCCCACCTTTCACCTGCTACAATGGGTCAAACTATTGCGATTACGGAGGTGTCTGCCATGTCGGACGATCTTCATCAAACTTCGTCAGGCAAGCGCCTGGACGTCATTAGCTGGGACGAGTTCTTTATGAGCGTGGCCATCGCCGCACAGCGCCGCAGCAAGGACCCCAACACGCAGGTGGGTGCGTGCATCGCCAGCACCAACCACCGTATCCTTTCGGTGGGCTACAACGGTACGCCCTCGGCGCTCAACGACGACTTTTTCCCGTGGGGTACGAGCGACGACCCGCTGCAGGACAAGCACAACTACGTGGTCCATGCCGAGGCCAACGCCGTGCTCAACTACCGTGGCTCGCTCAAGGACCTCGAGGGTTCCACGGTCTACGTCACGCTGTTCCCGTGCCACGACTGCGCCAAGATTTTGGCGCAGGTGGGTGTGGGCGAGGTTGTCTACCTGGACAACAAGTACGCCGACACCGACGACGGCCGCATCAGCCGCCGCATTCTCGACTCCTGCGGTATTAGCTACCGCCAGGTTATCGTCGATGTTCACATCGGTACCGAGGGGCAGGCTCAGCAGTAGCGCGTGACAATGCCAGCTGGTAACAACAGGCAGCTAAAAGATCCCCGTCCCAAATTGACTGCTCGTGAAAGTCGTGTCCGCGCGCATGGATGGCTCGTGAGCGGGTACATGGCTGTAGTAACATAGCCCCTGTCCGCGGGCGTGCCCGCGTTATTGTGAGAAAGGAGCCCCTGTGGCTGTTAACGAAGAGCTGCTTAAGAAGGTTCTTGAAGAGATTCGCCCCAACCTGCAGGCCGACGGCGGCGATATGGAGTATGTGGGTGTTGACGACGAGGGCGTCGTCAAACTGGAGCTGCAGGGTGCCTGCGCCGGCTGCCCTATGAGCGCGCTGACCCTGTCCATGGGTATCGAGCGTATCCTCAAGGAGCATGTGCCCGGCGTTACCCGTGTCGAGCAGGTTAATGCCTCCGGCGAGACCGACGACCTGTACGACGAGTACGCGCCGTTCTAAGATGCGAAAGCTGCGGACGGCATACTCCGCATAGACGTTACGCCCAAATATGCGGCTGCGAGCGCAAGGCCCGCGGCCGCATTTGTATGTAGGGAGTAGGAGGGTCGACATGCTCAACGACTTCTACCATATGCTTGATCCCGTCGCGATTTCGGCGGGGCCCATCACGATTTACTGGTATGGTCTGGCCTATGTGGTCGGAGCTCTGCTCACGGCGGTCGTCATGTATCGCACGCAGCGTCGCTGGGGCTTTAGCATCACGATTGACGACCTGACGAGCGTCGTGGTCGGTGTGGTCTTTGGCCTTATCATCGGCGCCCGCCTGTTCTACGTCATCTTTTACGGCGACGGCTACTACTGGGCACATCCGCTCGAGATCTTTGCCACCAACGAAGGCGGCATGAGCTTCCACGGTGGCCTGGTCGGCGGCATTATCGGCGGCATCATCGTTTGCCGCATGTATAAGCTCGACGCATGGACTCTGGCAGACCTTGCTGTCATCGGCGCGCCGCTGGCCTTGTGTCTGGGCCGTTGTGCCAACTTTGTCAACGGTGAGCTGTGGGGCAAGCCGACCGATCTGCCCTGGGGTGTAGTCTTTGGCGGGACTGCGGGCGATATGCCGCGTCACCCCTCCCAACTCTACGAGGCATTTCTTGAGGGCATTGTGCTCTTCTGCATCCTGCAGGTGCTCAGCCGCAAAAAGCCGTTGCTGCCCCAGGGCACGTTTATGGGCGTGTTTGTGATGGGTTACGGCATCGTCCGCTTCCTCGTC
Organism: uncultured Collinsella sp.; assembly: GCA_900543045.1. Classification (GTDB taxonomy): domain Bacteria; phylum Actinomycetota; class Coriobacteriia; order Coriobacteriales; family Coriobacteriaceae; genus Collinsella. Next base: position 11,380 of record UQPT01000059.1, on the reverse strand, counting down.
GAGTTCGTGCGCGTGCCCGATGCCCAGCTGGGCTATCTGCTGGGCGGCGTCATCACGATGGGTCAGCTGCTGAGCCTTCCGCTCGTGATTGCGGGCCTGGCGCTCGTCATCTTTGCCCTCCGCCGCAACCGTCCCCAGCGCATCTACCTCGACTCCTAACCACCACAAAGGGGACAGGCACTTTTGTGGTGGTTTGCTGGGCAACGATGACAGAACCGTAACGTTTCCCCAGATAAAACCTGCCAAAATAAACCTGTCCCTTTTTGGCAGGTTTCTAGAAAGGCTCTTTGGACTGTGAAGGATTCCGATCTCTCCACAACGGCTGCGCGCGACGCGGCCCGCATCGTCTGGTTTAAGCGCTACCCCGCCAAGCAGACGCTCATCGCATTTCTGCTCGCGCTGTTGGCGACCACGGCGTTTTCCATCGATCCCGCCCCGGTGTCGAGCAACGCAGTCTTGGCGATTGACCCCAAAGCCTCGGGCATGCTGTACGTGTGCTACGAGGTGCTCCTCTCGTTTGCCGGCCATACCGACGCGGTCATGCTGCTTGCGCTTGCCTGCCTGCTCACGCTGCCGTTTCGCTACGTATTCTTTGGCCGTGGCGACACCTGGCGCCCGTCGATCATTCTGCCGTCGCTGTTTTTCGCCATCTGCATGGTGTTCGGCCGCAGCTACGACCTCACCGACTCGGCCGAGATTGTTCTTGGCGACAAGGCCCGCATCATCTGTGCCTGGATTGGCGGCGCGGGCTGGATGCTCTTGGCGATCGTTGCCTTCTACCTGGCTTTTGAGTGTCTAGATTGGCTGAGCTCTCGGCGCATTCCGTTTTCCGAAGCGCACTTTGGCCGCGTATGGCGTGTGGCTCACGCCGTGCTCTCGGCCCATCCCTTTGCCGGGCCCTTCCTGGTGCTTATGATCGCCTGGGCGCCCACGCTCATCGCTTCGCTGCCCGGCCTTTTTATGGGAGATACGGGTGCGCAGATTCGCCAGTGGTTCAACTATCCCAACGGCACGAGCGACTACCTGCGCCTACTCAACCCCAATGTCCTGCTCAACGGGCATCACCCGGTCGTGCACACGGCCATTATCGGCTCGTGCGTTCAACTGGGGCTTTCGGTCTTTAACAGCGCCAATGCGGGGCTTGCCATCTACACCTGCGCTCAGTTCGTCATTACGGCCGCCTGCATGGCCTATTCCGTCTCGTCGCTGCGCAAACTGGGCGTGAGCCTGCCGGTCCGCGGCGTGATCTTGCTGTTCTTTGTGTTTATGCCCATGTTCTCTAACTACGCGGCCCTGCTCACCAAAGACGTGCTCTTTGCCGACGCGTTTTTGGTGCTGTTGGTGCAGACCGTGAAGCTCGTGGCCTGCGGCCTGCCCCGTCGCGATGCCAATGCCGAGCGTGCGGGCGAGAAGGCCCCCGTGCTCTTTGCGCGCCATGACTGGCTGTTGTTTGCGCTTGCTGCCATGGGTTCCACGTTTTTGCGCAATGGAGGCCTGGTGTTTCCGCTGGCGGCGTGTATGATCGCGGCGGCGTTTTGCGCATGGGATGTACATGTCGCTCGTCGTGCGGCTAAGCAGACGGGCACCGCGGTCTCATGCGTCACGCCGCGATTCCGCTGGGTTGGCGTCCTCGCGGTGCTCGCGCTCTGCCTTGCCTCTAATATGTACTTCACCAAGGTCTTTATGCCGGCGCACGACATCACGCCCGGCTCCAAGCGCGAAATTCTCTCGATTCCGTTCCAGCAGACGGCTCGTTTCGTTCAAAAGCACGATGGCCTCAACTCGGGTGTCAACCCCACGGTAAAGGAGGACGGCACCATCGTGGAGGCGCCCTGCGACGGTTTGGTGACCGACGAGGAGCGCGTCGTGATCGATCGCGTGCTCAAGTACGAGAACCTGGGCCGCCGCTACAACCCTGACAAGTCCGATGCCGTCAAGAACTGCTTTAACGAGTACGCCTCGCAGGAGGACATCAAGGCCTATTTTGAGGTCTGGGCGCAGATGTTCAAAAAGGATCCCGAGTGCTATATCTCGGCGCTCATCAATAACTATTACGGCTACTTTTATCCGAGTGCCCGCGATGCCTGGGTCTACAGCACGGCGCGTAGTGCCGAGATCATGGCGCGTCCCGACAACCTCAAGTACTTCGACTTCCATCCGGTTGACAGCAACGTGGTGCGCTGGTGTGACCACCTGATCAATCTGTACCGTGTGGCGGTGCAGCGCATCCCGTTTATTTCGCTCACCATGAGCTCGGCCACCTATGTGTGGATCATGATTGCCGTGGTGGTCTACCTGCTGCGACGTCATTCATGGCGTGCGCTGGCGATCTGGGTGCCGCTGTTGGGCGTGCTCGCCGTGTGCCTGATTGGTCCGTGCAACGGCTCGACCTACATGCGCTACCTGTATCCGGTCATCGCCTGCATGCCCTTCGCCATCGGCGCCACCGTCACCCGCAGCGACTTCCTCAGGTCCTAACTTGGTGCATTGGGGTCAGGTTTCTTTGCACCAAAGGGGACATCATCACGACGCCTTCATTTTGGGGTTTATCTCGCAGGCTAGTAGGTATATCATAACGACGTTTGTTTATATTGCCCGAGCATCTGCGCTGGGCTTTAGGTCGAAACCGATAGGAGACACGTATGTCCGGACACTCTAAGTGGGCCACAACCAAGCATCGTAAGGGCGCGCAGGACGCCAAGCGTTCCGCCCTCTTCTCCAAGCTCAGCCGCAACATCACTGTTGCTGCCCGTCTCGGCGGTGACCCGCTGCCCGAGAACAACGCCAGCCTCGCCGCTGCCGTTGCCAAGGCCAAGGCTCAGTCCATGCCTAAGGACAAGATCAAGTCCGCTATCGACAAGGCTTTTGGTTCGGGTGCTGACGCCGCCGTCTACGAGAACATCGTGTACGAGGGCTACGGTCCCGCCGGTGTCGCCGTCTACGTCGACTGCCTGACCGACAACCGCAACCGTACCGCCGCTGATGTCCGTTCCGCCTTCTCCCACGCTGGTGGCAACCTGGGCACCTCCGGCTCCGTCGCCTTCCAGTTTGAGCGCAAGGGCCAGATCGTCGTCGCCAAGGAGATCCTGGATGAGAACGCCAAGAAGGAGACCATGATCGCCAATGGTGCTGCCGGTGACGAGGATGAGTTCATGATGGCTATCGCCGAGGCCGGTGGCGAGGACTACGAGGATGCCGGCGAGGAGTGGATCGTCTGGACTGCTGCCAACGAGGTCATGGCTGTCTCCAAGGCGCTCGAGGAGCAGGGTGTCCAGGTCAAGGGCTCCGAGACCACCATGGTCCCGACCACCCCGACCGAGGTTTCCGGCGCCGACGCCAAGAAGGTCCAGCGCCTCATCGACCGTCTTGAGGAGCTCGACGACGTCCAGGACGTCTACAGCACCATGGACATGACCGACGAGGTCATCGCTGCCCTCGAGGAGGAGTAGCGCCAGCACGGATTGAGCCGTGCATATCTGGGCATAATGAAGCGAGCATGCAAGCCTCGTGGAATAGATGAGCCGGATCCGCGTGCGTAGAGCACCGGACCCGGCTCTTTTATAATGATGCGAACCGTTTTGCATTTCGAGAGCCGAGATTTGAAGGGAGCGCCGCGTGCGCGTACTCAAACGAGCCCTAGCGATCGTGTATCTTGCCGCCACCATCGTGGCGCTGGGTACGCTTGTCTGCCAGTTTTGGGGGCCGTATACGTATCGCTTTATGCTGCTGATGCGCGACCCCATGCCGCGCATCGTCGTGACGGCGTGCGCCGGCGTCGTGGCGATCGGCGTACTGCTGAGCTTTTTCCGCCTGATGTTCGCCCGTCGCGAGCCGTCCTGCGTGCATCCGGCGGGGGAGCGCAATATCGAGGTTACCCTTGCGGCGCTTTCTTCGTGCGCCAGGGTTGCTGCCGGGCGCGACGACCGCGTGATGGTCGAGCATGTCGAGGCTCGCGTCCAAGGCCCCGACGATTCGCACGTCCGTTTTAAGGTCGAGGCTATCGCGCTTGACGATAAGGACGTGGCATCTCTGGCTACCGCGATGCAGCAGCGCATCGAAGAAGCCTGCGATACCATGCTCGGCGCGCCGGGTACGACCGCGCGCGTCCGTTTTTTGCCGTCCAAGACTACCGTCCAGACCGTGGAGGTTTCCGGTGAGTGATACCAATCAAGATAAGACCGCTCGTACGCCGCGCCTGACGATTGACCAGAGCGCCACGTCGGCGAGCGAACCTGTTGATTCCAAAGCAGAGGCAACCGAGTTACAAGACGCGGCAGCCGCGGATTTTGACGAGGCTATGGGTCTCATCAAGGGTACGGGCGCTGCCGTCTGGAGCTATGCTGTGCGTCATCCCAACACCACGCTCGGCGCCGTCGCCGGCTTTATCCTCGCCGTGTTGGTGCTCACGTTGGGCCTGTGGGACACGCTCGTCATTGCATTCTTCGTGCTGATCGGCGCTGTGATCGGCCAAATTCGCGACGGCGAGAACGGGATCGTCAACTTCTTCGGCCGTCTGTTTAGCGGCCGCTAATATGTATTCGACTGTCGCATCCGCGGCAGGCATAAGGAGGAACCATGGCTTTTAATACGAAGGTCGATGTAGCCGATACCGAGCTCGAGGAGAACGAGGCGGTCGTCGCCGAAGCTGAGGATGTGACGCTCGAGGATGAGGCTCTCGTCGAGGCCGAGTCCGATACGGATGAGGACGACGAGGAAGCGGATGAGTCCGAGGACTCGCTGACCTATTCCAACGGCGTGATCGAGAAGATCGTTGCCATGGCCACCCGCGAGGTTCCGCACGTTCTGGGCATGAAGGGTAACCTCATGCACTTTGTGCAGGAGCAGTTTGGTGCCGAGAATCTGACCAAGGGCGTGACGGTCGAGGTCACCGACGATAATCGCGTGGTCGTCAACATCTCCGTCATCATCGAGTACGGCGCCTATGCGCCCGCGATCTTCGACGATGTTAAGGCACGTGTCACCGAGCGCCTTGCCGCGATAACTGGCCTTGAGGTGGCGGGCGTCAACCTGCGCATCGAGGATGTCATCACCCCCGAGGAGTACGAGCACCGCACCAGCCAGCACGAATAACCTTCCAAAAAGGGACAGGTTTGTTTTGGCAGGTTTTATCTGCGAAAACATTAAACGGCCGACCGCGCAAGCAAAAGCGTGGCCGGCCGTTTTTGTACGCTCCCGATATAGTCATACCGCTCGTCTAACTAAGGGTTGCAATCCCCACGTTCCGCGTTACTCTAATGGGCGCATTGTTTCCAAATTGTTAACGAGGGGTTGCCGTAATGGCCGACGAGCACGAAACAGAAAGCAAGGCATGGGCGATTGAGGCCGCTGCGGCAGAGGCGGCGTCGCGTGCTGCCGAGGAGGTGCATCGTCCTCCCGTAGTGCCGATGGAGCGCGTGGTCGATCGCGATGTTATCGAGCGGGGCGAGCGCGCTGGTCGCAAGCGCAGTCAGGAGCCGGGCTTTCCGCGCTTTTTTGCCGAGCTCAATTTGGGTCTGATCCTCACGGCCTTTGCCATCGTTGCGTTTAAAACCCCTAATCACTTTGCTTTTGGCGGCACCTCGGGCGTGTCGGTCATTCTGTCCACGCTGTTCCCGACCCTGCCCGTCGGCGTTTTTATGTGGATTATCAATGCGGTCCTGGTCGTTCTGGGCTTTATCTTTTTGGAGCGCAAGGCAATCCTGTGGAGCGTCTTCGCCTCGTTTGCGCTGTCCGCCTATGTTTCGCTGTTTGAGCTCTTTATTCCGACCGATGTCTCGATGACGGGCGATATGTGGCTCGACCTGTGCTTTGCCGTGATTCTGCCGGCGCTCGGCAGCGCCATCGTCTTTGATATTGGCGCCTCGACGGGCGGCACGGACATCCTCGCCATGATTCTCAAACGCCGCACCACGCTTGAGATCGGCCGTGCGCTGCTGTTGGTCGATATCGGCATCGTGACCATCGCGGCCTTCTTGTACGGTCCGCGCGTCGGTCTGTACTGCGTGCTCGGCCTGTTTGCCAAGACGCTTGTGGTCGACAAGGCCATCGAGAGCATTCACCTGCGCAAAGTCTGCACGGTCATTTGTTCCGAGCCCCTTAAGGTCGAGGAGTTTATCGTCAAGCATCTCAACCGTACGGCGACTATCAGCCGCGGCTACGGTGCTTTCTCGGGCAAGTGCGTGACGGTGATCATGAGCGTGCTAAGCCGTCGCGAGGCCGTGCAACTGCGCCGCTATGCGCGCGAAGTCGATCCGGGTGCCTTTATCACGATTGTCGACAGCTCCGAGATCGTCGGCAAGGGTTTCCGCGGAACGAACTAACGCGGTCGAGCTCATCAAACAATCGAATAGCGCCCTGCGCATTGCAAATGCGTCATGTTGGAGTATTTGTCCCCACATTGGGTGATAATGATGCTAAAGACATCGTTTGCGATCCAGATGATTCGCTCAAGATACGAAGGGATGATCTCGATGTTCTGTTCGCAGTGTGGTGCCCCCATGGGCGACAACGATAAGTTCTGTGGTGCGTGTGGTGCCCCCAATGCCGGTGCCGCAGCCTCTGCCCCTCAGGGTCAGCCCCAGCAGTTTGTTCCGCAACCGCCCGTGGCGAATGCGTCCAAGGGCTGTGTGGCTCAGGCGTTTGAGGATATGACCAAGACTCCGGGCGTGCTGCAGCGCGTGTGCCAGATTGCCTTTTTACCGGCGCTGATTTGTGTTGTGTCGGTACTCGTGCTGTTTATTCCCGTTATTGGCGGCATTGCAGCTGCCATCGGCTTTTTGGCAGCTTGCATTGCGAGCGTGTGTGGTTCCGGCTTTGGTATTGAGTGGGGTCGCGATCTGTCGCTCAAGGTTGATGGCGGTATGGATCGTCCACTCATGCGTTCCACGTCGTTTGGCCTCGGAGTCTTTTCGAGCGTTATCTCGGTCGTGCTCGAGGTTATCGCTGCCATTCCCGTTATCGGTGTAGTGCTTTCGCTGGTGGAGAGCGTGGTAATTGGCGCCGCGGGCTCGTATTCGTATTACGGCTCCTATGCACTCGAGGCAGCGCTGTTTGGCTCGCTTGGCCTGCTTGTCCTGGCTATGATTGCCACGGCGGTCTTGGGGGTCTTCTTTAAGATGTTCGCCGACATTGCCGTGATGCACTTTGCGGTGACCGGTCGTGTCGAGAGCGCGTTTTCGCTCGACAAGGTCTGGGCGGCGTTTAAGCACAACAAGACCAAGCTGTTCTGCGCTTCGTTCCTTCCCGAGTTTTTGACGGGTCTGGTCGCCAACGTTGTCACATGGATCCTGACGCTCGTCTTCGGCGCCATTGCCTCTGTCGGTATGTATAACTACTACTACCGTCCTTCGGCTATTGAGGCGCTTGTTACCGGCGGTGGCATCACGCTCGTATTGTTCTTGGTGCTGACGGCGTTTGTCACGGTATTCCTTACGGTCTTTGGCAAGATGCTCAAGCATCGTGCCGTTGGCTATTGGGTAGCGCGTTATGCAGCTGAATGGGCTGATGAGGATAAGGATGACGTCCTGACCTTTGTGCTGCCGTTTGAGAAGAAGTCTGCTCCGGCTGGTTTTAGCACCGACGCAGCGCCCGTATCCGATTCCGCTGCGGCGCCTGCGCCCGAGCCCGAGCCCGAGCCCGCGCCCGAGCCCGAGCCCGTGCCTGAGCCTGAACCTGAGCCCGAGCCCGAGCCCGAGCCCGAGCCTGAGCCTGAGCCTGAGCCCGCGCCCGTGCCTGAGCCCGAGCCTGCGCCAAGCTCCGACGAGGACCCGCAGGACGAGTAACCCTGCCACCTGCCATTTGGGGACGGGGTAGAAACGGTAGAAATAGCGCTTGACAAATGAGCGGGGGCGGACGTGTCGAAACGTCCGCCCCCGCTTTGTTATCGCGATGTGGCTATGACTGCGAGACGGTCGCGAATCGGCTACTCGTCGTGCTTCTCCTCGCGGCGCGCGGCGGCGCGTGCATCGTGGATGCCCTTGATCGCGGCGTGGCGAGCCGTGCGGGCGTCGTGCATGGCGTCGCGTGCTTCGGCGGCTGTGGCCTTAGCAGAACGCAACTTGGCGGCGAGGTCGGGGTTGGTCTCGGCGACCGCGGCGATAGCGGGTCCGTCGAGCTCCTCTTGCGTGGGCTCGGCCAAAAAGTCGATGGCATACTGGGCGGCCACCATGGAGCCTTTTGCCAGCACAGTCTCGTCGATCTTGTAAAAGCAGGAATGCTGAGCGTACGTGGCGCCAATCTTGGGGTTGCGCGCACCTACAAAGGCGAGCACGCCCGGCACGCGGCGCAGGTACTCCGAAAAGTCCTCGCCCGAAAGCGTGCCGCGGTAATGTCCCTCGCCGGCGGGGCCCAGGCATTTGAGTACGGCCTGGCGGCAGCGCTCGCTCGATGCGGCTTCGTTTTCGACTTTGTAGTTGGCGATGGTGTAGTCGGTGAGCTTGGCTTCGGCGCCCAGGGCTGCCGCGGTATGCTCCACGATGCGGCGCATGAGCTCCGGCATTTCCTCGTGGGTCGAGTCGCCGTAGGTGCGCACCGTGCCGGCGAGGTAAGCCGTGCCGGCGATAACATTGCGCGCGGTGCCGCCATGCAGCTCACCGACGGTGATAACGGCCGGCTCGTAGGGGCTAATCTCGCGCGAGACGATAGTCTGCAGTGCGTTGACGATCTCAGCGGCAACCATAACGGCGTCGTGGCCGCGCTGGGGCATAGCGCCGTGGCACGAGGTGCCGCGGACGTCGATGCGGAACCAGTCGGTATTGGCCATGCGCGGACCGGGCTCGCAGCTTACGGTGCCGGCGTCAACCTCGCTCCAGATATGCGCGGCGTAGGCACCATCGACGCCGTCGAGCACGCCCGTGCCGATCATGAGCTTGGCGCCCTGGCCGTTTTCCTCGCTAGGCTGGAAGACGATGCGGACTTCGCCGTGGATGTCGTCGGTCATATGGCGCAGGATTTGCAGCGTGCCGAGCATCATGGCGATATGGCAGTCGTGGCCGCAGGCGTGCATGCAGCCCTCGTTGACGCTGGCGAACTCTTCGCCGGTCTGCTCGGTGACGGGCAGGGCGTCGATGTCGGCGCGCAGCAGGATGCGGCGGCGTGGTGTGCCGTCCTCGCGATAGGCGTCGGGCGCGGTGCCGCGAAGGGTCGCCACAAGGCCCGTCTTAAGGGGACGCTCGTAGGGGATATTCATGGCGTCCAGCTGGTTGGCGATGTCAGATGTCGTGCGTTCCTCGGCGAGGCTCAGCTCCGGGTGCTTATGGAAGTGGCGGCGCTGCTTAATGATGTAGGGTTCAAACTCGGCAGCGATATCTTGGATGGCTGCGGTGACGTCGTCTGCCGCGCGAACCTCGGTTGCCGCCATAATCTGCTGTGCCTTGGTCTTCGTCATAGTCGATTTGCTCCTTGCTGGTTTATCGCAAAATCGTACAAGCTCATTCCAGTATGCCACCTGCCGCTAGGGCTGGTAAAGTTGCCGTTTGCCGCTTGGGGTTTTGTTACAAGGGCGGGGGAGTACACTCGGGGGTGTTGAATTTCCTGCCAGAGATGGGGATGCCCATGCAACATATCGATCGGATTATCCGCTCCAAGAACGTCTTTACCGCGCAAGACGGCATCGATACCGCCCGCGAGCTGGCGATTGCCATCGCAGGCGACCGTATCGTCGCAGTCGGTGCGCCCGATGACGTGATTGCCGCCGCGCCTGCCGCCACGCCGGTTATCGACTACGGCGAGCAGTTTGTCTGCCCAGGTTTCCATGACGCTCATCTGCACTTCTTCCATACCTCGGTCGGCTCCTCGCCGTACATGCTCATGGATATGGGCACGTCCGAGGCGGCGCTGGTGCAACACGCGCTCGAGTTTTCCCAGGACCTGCCCGACGACGCTTGGGTTGTGACTCAGGGCTGGCGCGACTACCGTTGGGACCCGCCCGAGCATCCTACCAAGGCGTCGCTCGATGCGGCATTCCCCGATCGCCCCTGCGTTATGTATTCGGGCGACGGCCATACGCTGTGGCTCAACAGCCGCGCACTCGAGGCGCTCGGCGTCACGCGCGACAGCGAGCCGCCAGCGGGCGGTGGCTACGACAAGGACGCAAGCGGCGAGCTCACGGGCATTGCTCACGAGGCGGCTGCCATGCAGCTGCTACCGCGCTGCCTTGAGTGGCTGGGGGAGGATCGCATTGCAAGCGCTTACGCCGATCAAATGAGGCGTATGGCCGAGCAGGGCATCACCTCGATATGCGATATGTCGCTCATGCCCATGCCGGGCTGCGATTTTATCCGCGACGATGTCTACGGCAAGCTACAGGCAGCCGGCAAGCTGGGCATCCGAGCCCATCTGTTCCCCACGTTGCTGGATGACCAATCGCGCTTAGAAGAACTGCAGACCCGCTACGCGAACAACGCGCTGCTCTCGGCGCCTGGTTTTAAGCAGTTCTTCGACGGCGTCTCGAGCGAGCACACGGCATATCTCACCGAGCCCTATACCAATCCGCGCTTCCCGGGCGATCAAGGTCGCCTGACGGTTCCTGCCGAGCGCATGCGTAAGCTGGTTCTGGCGGCTGCGGAGCGCGGCCACACTGTGCGTATCCACGTCATCGGCGACGGTGCGATTCATGCCGCGCTGGATATCTTCGAGGAGGCCGCCGACCTGTACGGCCTGCCCCAGCACGGCCATAACACACTCGAGCATCTGGAGAACCTCCTGCCCGAGGACATCGACCGCCTGCGCAAGCTCAACGTGGTCGCCTCGAGCCAGCCCTGCCACATCACGCTCGATCCGGGTGGCCCAGAGCGCGACCTTGGCCTGGAGCGAAGCCGAATCATGTGGCCGTTCGCAACCTATAAGCAGCGCGGCATCCGCCAAGCCTTCGGTACTGACAGCCCTATCACGTCCGTTACCAGCATGAACGTGCTCTACACGGCTATTACGCGCCAAGACCCCAAAAGCCACTGGCCCGAGGGCGGCTGGCTGCCGAGCGAGCGCATCGATGCGGCAACGGCCCTGCGCAACTACACCCTGGGCAGCGCCTACGCGGCAGGCGACGAGCAAAACCTCGGCAGCCTGGAACCCGGCAAATACGCCGACCTGGTAGTCCTGGACCAAAACCCACTCACCATCGACCCCCAAGAGCTGCAAGCCACCAAGGTTCAGGCCACCTACCTGGCGGGCAACTTAATCTACGAGCGCTAACCTCATACCCCACTCATAAGGGGCACGTTTCAGCAACGTGTCCCTTTCTTATTCGCACCATCCGCATCGCCATTTTGCTGCACTGACTTTTCTGAATGCCGGGTCCGAATTAGTTAACCTGGCTCCCGTGTGGCTCCGGAGGGGCGGGGCATAAGGTTTATCGCGAGTTCCGCACGAGCCGAAGGCCACT
>UQPT01000058.1:0-13273 GCA_900543045.1 uncultured Collinsella sp. | reverse complement strand
GCCCGTCGCCGCCGTCCCACGTGAGCAGCGCCCTGACGCGCTCGGCCTGCCCGTCGGGCGGCAGCTTGTTGGCGCCGTCCTCGCAGAAGGTCAGCAGCTCGCGGGCGCCCGGCCGCCACTCGGAGCCCGTGATCGCCCACGGGTCGGGGTACCAGCCGAAGTCCTGGCCGAAGCGCAGGCGCTCGAACTGCGCCACCTCGTCGTCCGTGATGGCGCGGAACACCACGTTGTCGAACACCTCGGCGCCCGTGCCCACGGCCTCGCCCAGGTACTCGTGGCGGTAGGCCCGCTCGTCGGCGCGCCTCAGCTCCTCGGCGTCCTCGATGAACTGGCGGCCCAGCCACTCGGGCGGGACGTCCAGGTAGGTCGAGCGGTACACCGGCCTGCCCTCGGCCTCGCGGCGCTCCACCTCGCGGTTGACCCAGCACAGGCGCGAGCGCGGCGGGTTGAAGCTGTACAGGCGCACGCAGTCGGCGCCGCCGCGGGTCAGCGACTGGTTGACCTTGCGGATCTCGGCCATGCCGTGGAACTGGTCGGCCTCCTCGAACCACGTGATGCCCACGTGGCCGAACGGGACCTTTAGCGACTTGATCTTGCTGGCGTTGTCGCAGCCGCGGAAGATGATCTTCTGGCCCGTGGCACGGCGCGTGATGCGCAGCGTGGACTCGGGCATGTCGTAGGCGTCGGCGAGCCCCAGCGCGCGGATGGCCCAGACGGTCTGGGCGTAGGCCGCGTCGCGCAGGTCCGCCTTGCGCTTCATGAGCACGACGGCGTGCTGGTCGGGGTGGCGCTCCAGCCACTTCACGACCTGCAGCGAGCAGAACGAGGACTTGGTGGAGCCGCGCCCGCCTCCGAACCAGTAGTCGCCGGAGTGCCCGGCGTCGATGGCGCGGTGCGCGGCGAGGAACGGCGGGGCCACGAGCAGCGCGAAGTCGCGCACGAACTCGGGGCGCTCCTCGCCCTCCTCCTCGTGGATGGCGCTGATGAGCATGCCGCAACTGGGGATACCCATCATCTTGCGCGGAGGCAGGTTGGTGATGGCGAGCAGGGTCTTGCCGACCAGGTCCTCGGGCTCGTAATAATCGTGAATGCCGGAGAGGATGGTGCGGTCGGTGCCGGTGCCGTCATCGAGCGTAAAGTTCAGCAGCTTCTTGGACTTCTTGACGGCCTCGCACGCCTTGACCTTCACAGCGCGGAAATCGCTCTTGGAGAAGGTATCAAAGTCGACGAACTCCTCAAACAGCGGCTCGACGGCAATCTTGGAATAATCAACCGTGGTCTTGAGCGGCTTGACGAACGGGCTCGCGGTGTTGCCGGCCTCGGCAGCCTTGGCGGCAGCGGCACCGGACTGGAAACCCTTCTCGGGCTTCATGTGCGGGAACAGCAGCACGTCGCGGATGGAAGCCTGGTTGGTGAGCAGCATGACCACGCGATCGATACCGATGCCGATGCCGCCCGCAGGAGGCATACCGTACTCGAGGGCGCGCACGTAATCCTCGTCGTACTCCATGGCCTCGTCGTCGCCGCCAGCCTTCTCGGCCATCTGGGCGGCAAAGCGCTCGGCCTGGTCGACCGGGTCGTTGAGCTCGGAGAACGCGTTGGCGTACTCGTGACCGGCGATAACCAGCTCAAAGCGGTGCGTCAGGCGCGGGTCGTCCTCAAAGCGCTTGGCAAGCGGGCTGACCTCGATGGGGTAATCGCACACGAACGTGGGGTTGACGATGGTGTCCTCGCCCAGCTCATCGTAGATCTCGGCGATAATCTTGCCGGCGGTCCACTCGGGCTTAATCTCCAGGCCCTTCTCGCGCGCGGCAGCAGCAAGCTCCTCGACCGGCGTATCGATGGTGACCTGTTTGCCGAGCACGTCGGAGACGATGTCGGTCATGGGACGGCTGGCCCACTCACCAGAAAGGTCGATGGTCTGACCCTGGTACTCGATGACCTCGGGGTTGCCGATGGCCTTGTTAGCCGCCTTAATGACACCCTGGGCGAGCGCCTTCATGCCCTCGAGGTCGGAGAAGGCACGATAGGCCTCCATCGTGGTGAACTCGGGGTTGTGGGTAAGGTCCATGCCCTCGTTACGGAAGATACGGCCGATCTCGAACACGCGCTCAAAACCGCCGACGATGCAGCGCTTGAGGTGCAACTCGGTAGCAATGCGCAGGTAGCACTCCTGATCGAGCGCGTTGAAGTGCGTGATGAACGGCTTGGCAGTAGCGCCGCCCTGGATGGTCTGCAGGATGGGGGTCTCGACCTCCATGTAGCCGTCGGACTCCATAAAGCGACGGAAGGTGGAGAGAATCTGCGAACGCTTACGGAAGGTCTCGCGAACGTCGTCGTTGGCGATCAGGTCGACATAGCGCTGGCGATAGCGGGTCTCCTTGTCGGAAAGACCGTGGAACTTCTCGGGCAGCGGACGAACGGCCTTGGCAAGCAGGGTCGCGCTCTTAGGGGCAACGGAAAGCTGGCCGCGCTGGGTGCGCACAACCACGCCGGTCACGCCCAGGATGTCGCCCAGGTCGAGGGACTTGAGCGTATTCCAGGCGGCCTCGTCCATGTCGTTGATGCGGCAGAACAGCTGAATCTCGGCAGTCGCATCGCGTACGACGATGAACATGATCTTGCCCTGACCGCGCTTGGCGACCACACGGCCGGCGATCTTCACGACGTCCTCGGTGTCCTCGCCATCGGCAAGCTCGGCGTACTTAGCCTCGATATCGGCAACGTAGTCCTCAAGCTCAGAGTGCTCGGGATAGGGGTTCTGGCCCGCCTCGAACAGGGCGGCGCGCTTGGCCAGGCGGGTGGCGCGCTCGTCGTTGAGCGTCGATGCCTGATCTGCGGCGTTCTGGTTCTCTGCCATAAGTTAACTCCTCAAACTAAAACGCTCCCCAGGATTCGGTCCCAGGGAGCGAAAACATACCTTTACGCGGGACCGTGGTCTAGCGTGCAATCTTGGCGATGGTGTAGACGCGAGTCTTGCCGGAAGGCGTAACGACCTCGACGGAGTCGCCCTCGCCGTGACCGATGATGGCGTGACCGACCGGAGACTCGTTGGAAATCTTGTGCTCGAGCGAGTTGGTCTCGGTGGTACCGACGAGCGTGACTTCCATGACCTCGCCGTTGGGATCAATCAGCGAAACGGTGGAACCGATGGAGACGGTCAGGTCGCCCGTGGTGGCAGCAACCTGAGCGTTGGCGAGGATGGCCTGGATCTCGGCAATACGAGCGGCGTTCTGGGCCTGCTTGTCCTTAGCGGCATCGTACTCGGAGTTCTCCGAAAGGTCGCCGAACGCGCGGGCTTCCTTGATGTCCTCGACGATCTCCTTGGCGTAATCGCCCTCACGCCAAGCGAGCTCCTCGACGAGCTTCTGGCGGCCCTCAGCGGTCAGTACGATCTGGCTTGCGTCCATACGGATATCTCCCCAACTCTGATCAAACAATCAACTGTCAACAAAACGAAAAAGACCGGCTAGCCTGCGGGCAAGCCGGTCAGGTGCTCACCCCAAAGGGATGGGACTACTCTGCGTCCGCGTCGCTGTCCTCTGCCTGCTTCTTCTTGGCAGCAGCGAGCTTGGCCTCGAGCTCAGCGATCTCCTTGTCCTCCTCGGACTGCTCGACCACGACCTCCTCGGCCTGCTTGGTCTCGGCCTTATCGTCGCCCTCCATACCCTCGCGGATATTCTTGACGGTAGAGCCGAGGGACTTGCCGAGCTTCGGCAGGTTCTTGGGCCCGAAGATAATCAGGACAACGACGAGAATAATGATGAGCTCAGGAGCCCTCAGTCCAAACATGTAGACCTCCACAATACAGCGAGACAAGCTCGAATGAGTATACCGCGGGTATCGCGGTATCACAACAATAGCTAATAAAAAAAGGGACCGCAAGAAGCGGTCCCTCCTCATGCTCTGGTCGGGTTGACTGGATTTGAACCAGCGACCCCTGCGTCCCGAACGCAGTGCTCTACCAAACTGAGCCACAACCCGTTAGCTCGACTATAGTAACAAAGATTTCCGTCGTGTGCTAGAGAAATTTTTACTTCTTTGGCACTTCAATGCGAACCGTGTTGGGAATGAGCTCCGTCGCGCAGGACCACCAGCCGTTTTGCAGGGCAGCGTCGGCAAGCCCCTCAGCCGTGGCGACGGTGTCGCAAATGGCAAACGAGCAGGCGCCCGATCCGCACACATCTACAGCAACGGTGCCGCCTTGTTTACGCAGCCAATCGAGAACCGTTTGTATCTGAGGCTCCATCTGTGCGGAAATGACACCCAGGTTGTTATGGATGAGCGCATATGCCGTCTCAGCATCACCAGCACGCAAGGCAGAAGCTATCGCGCCGGGCTTGTCTGCAGGCACCAGGGCCTCGTCAAAACGTCGATAGGCTTCAATTGTCGAAACGCTTGCCTCGCGCGGCTTGACCAACACGACGGGCGTTGCGGGCAGCACGGGATACTCAGTTGCCAGCACGTCTCCCCCACCTACGTAGAACGAAGGGCTCGCGTGCAAAAAGAACGGGACGTCAGCACCAATGCCCCGCGCAATGTCGTCGAGCGCGGGGTCGGTGCGATCAATTCCCCAGAGCTCCGCCAAGGCGACAATGACCGCGGCCGCATCCGTCGAGGGGCCGCCCAAGCCGGCGCACAATGGAATGCGCTTCTCAATCGTCACGCAGATGTTTGCCTCGCGACCATAATGCTCGGCCATAGCAACCGCAGCCCGATACGCCGTATTCTTTTGCATGGGAAAATCTGATGCCGGAACCGTCTGGACGGTCAGCGCCTGCGCCGGCGCGACCGTCACGGAATCGGAAAGACCGACGGCTGCCATCAGGGAATCGACCCTGTGGTAGCCGCGGTCATCGCGCTCGGTATGAACCCCCAGGTAGAGGTTAATCTTTGCCGGCGCGGAAAGAGTCAGGGACCGATCGGTCACCGTTAGTGCTCCTCGAGCTGATTGCCGAGCGGGGTAAAAATGTGCTCACCGCTCTCGGGGTCGAACAGCTCGACCTGCCCGGTGAGGACATCGATATACTGGTAGGACTGACGCGACTTGCGGCCGCGACGTTCGTCAACCTCGACGATAAAGACGGCGGGGTGGACGCTCTTGATGGTGCCCATGCGCTCGACGACGCGGGTGCGGCCCATGTTGGCCTTCACCTTGACGCGATCGCCCACCATATCGGTCAGCTTCTCGTGGATGTCGTCGACGTGATTGACTTCCATCTCTTCCATGAACAGGGCCTCCAGAAGGTGCAATTCAAAAAGGGGATAATACCCCTAAGATAGACAAAACTCTAATACTATAGCACCCTGCTGCCGCCATATGCAAGTAGCTAAATAAACCCCGTCCCAAATACGTACCAGACGACAACCTCGCATGACCAGTTGTTACGCGGTTTGGTAAAACCGCGTAACCTAAAGGTTGTCCGTGTCCAAGACGATGGTGAATGGGCCGTCGTTGACCAAGTCGACTTTCATATCGGCGCCAAAGATGCCGTGCGCCACGTGTTCGACATCTTGACGAACGAGCGTCAGGAAGTACTCGTAGAGCTCGTTGGCAACATCGGGCGCGCCTGCATCGGTAAACGACGGACGGCGACCGTGGCGGCAGTCAGCGAACAGCGTGAACTGCGACACCACGAGCACCTCGCCGTCGACATCGGCAAGTGCCAGGTTGGTCTTGCCGTTCTCGTCCTCGTTGATGCGCAAGCCCCGGAGCTTGCCCCACAGCTTATCGGCCTCGGCGCGCGTGTCGCCGTGGCCCACGCCCAGCAGCACCAGATAGCCGCGCCCAATTTTGCCCACGCACTCGCCGTCGACCGTCACGCCGGCGTTGAGTACGCGCTGCACCACCGCACGCACGGCCTACTCCTCGCCCGTCAGTTTGGCGGACAGATGCTCGAGCGCGTGGAAACGATGGCTGATGGCGTTCTTCTCGTCCGCCGTCAGCTCGGCCATGGTCTTGCCCGGCGTGTCGACCGGCAGGAATAGCGGGTCATAGCCAAAGCCGTGATCGCCGCGGCCCTCGTGTGCGATAACGCCCTCGCAGGCGCCCTCGCCATAGGTGACCAGACCATCCGTGTCGATAAGCGCAACGACGCTCATAAAGCGCGCGGTGCGGTCCTCGTCCGCCACGCCTTCCAGGTTAACGAGAAGCTTGGCGTTGTTGGCGGCATCGTCTCCGTGCACGCCCGCATAGCGCGCGCTATACACGCCCGGCTCGCCGTCAAGCGCGTCGACGACCAAGCCCGAATCGTCGGCAATGGCCATGAGCCCCGTCTCTTCGACGGCAGCCTGCGCCTTGATGATGGCGTTCTCCAAAAACGTCGTGCCGTTTTCCTCGGGGTCCTCAAAATCGCCCAGCTGGCCGAGCGCCACAAAGCGAACCTCGGGCATGACCTTGCCCAAAATGGCCTCGATCTCGGTGAGCTTATGGGCGTTGCCCGTTGCCACGACAATGGTCGCCGCCGGGTCGAGGGTGTCGATGTCGATCTTCTCAAGTGCCATGAGTGGTCTCCTTGTCTCTATAGCAATGCCGCGCCGAGGGCAACGAGGGCCTCCGCCTCTCCCCTCTCAATCAACGGCAGTCTTATACTTCGACGTTTTCCCAGATAAAACCTGCCAAAATAAACCTGTCCCTTTTTGGCAGGTTAGGCGAGGGCCTGGCGCTGGAGCTCGATGAGCTCGGCGATGCCTTTGTCGCCCAGGTCGAGCAGGGCGTTGAGGCGCTTACGGTCAAAGGGCGCCTGCTCGCCGGTGCCCTGGAGCTCGATCATCTCACCGGTGTCGGTGGCGACGAGGTTCATGTCGACTTCGGCATGGCTGTCCTCGGAATAATCGAGGTCAAGCAGCGTATTGCCGTCGACAACGCCCATAGAGATGGCAGCAACCTGGCCCGTGAGCGGGATGCGCTCGATCTTGCCGGCCTCGACCCACATAGCAAGGGCGTCGTGCAGCGCCACCCAGGCACCGGTAATGCTCGCCGTACGCGTGCCGCCATCCGCCTGGATCACATCGCAGTCGACGGTAACGGTGTACTCGCCGAGCGCCTTCATGTTGACGACGGTACGCAGGCTGCGGCCAATGAGGCGCTCAATCTCCATGGAGCGGCCCTTGCGGTTGGCGTGCTCGCGCTTGCAGCGCTTGCCGGTCGATGCCGGCAGCATGGCATACTCTGCGGTTACCCAACCGGCCTTGGCACCCTTGCGCCAGCCCGGCACGCCCTCCTCGATGGTGGCGGCACAAAGCACGCGCGTGTCACCGAACTCGGCAAAACACGAGCCGTGGGCGTGCTTCATGACGCCACGGGTGAGCTTAACGGGGCGCAACTCGTTGGCGGCGCGACCGTTGGCGCGGTTGACCTGCATGTACTCCATAGAAAAATCCTTTCGGCAAAAGGTGTGGCGAAGGCTCTGACGGCGGCCTTACATCTATTTGAGCTCATCGATATCGATATGCTCAATGCTCTTGAGCGGCTGACCAAAGATAAAGCTGCCCGCCACCGCAAACTCGGCAATGTTATCGGCCGTCGTGGCAAAACGATGCTGCGGCTCGGCGGCGTCACCCGCCAGCTGCTCGCGGCGCGTGAGGATATCGGTCAGCTCTCGTGTGGTCTCCTCGGCGGAACTCACGACGCGCACCCCAGACCCCAGCGCATGGCGGATAGGTCCCACCAACAGCGGAAAATGCGTACAGCCGAGCACCACGGTATCGATACCGTGGTCGCGCAGTGGCTCAACCGTGGCACCCACCAGCGCACGCACGGCAGGCGTATCGAAGATGTCCTCGTTCTCAAGCCACTGCTCTTGCAGATGCGCACCCGAGGCGAGCTCGTGTTCGACAACCTCGACAAAGCTCGAGGCGGGGCAGCCGTATACGTCGACGCCGGCATCTAGATCCTGAATGGCGCGCGTGTAAGCGCCCGAGCGAATGGTGAGGTTGGTGGCGAGCACGCCCACGCGACGCGAACGGGTGCTGTTGATTGCCGCACGGGCACCCGGCGCGATCACGCCGATCACGGGAACGTCGAGCACCTGCTGGGCCAGACGTAAGGCCGCAGCTGTCGCCGTGTTGCAGGCGATGACCATAATCTTGACGTCGTGCTTCGACAGCCAACGGCCCGCCTGCAACGCAAACGAGCGCACCTCATCCTCGGTGCGCGTGCCGTAGGGGCAGCGTTTGGTGTCGCCGAAGTAGTAGACGGACTCGTGCGGCAGCGCCGTCGCGATGGCGCGCGCAACCGTCAGACCGCCCAGGCCAGAATCGAACACACCGATCGGGCGCGTGTCGCCTGCCGGATTCTCGATATCGGACATTACCTCACCAGTCTCTCTCGAAAAGACATATCCAAGTGCGGCGACGCCGCGCTACGAACGCGCCGCGACCAGCAGCTCTGCCGTCGCCGCCCAACCGTCGACAATTTTGCCGCGCGTAACGAAAGCGTTCTCGCAAGCAGCCAGGAACTCGGGCGCGCCGGCGCTCGTCAGGCCATTCTCGACCAGACAGAACGTGCCCACGTGATCGGCCATGTAGAAGTCGGACTCGGAGTCGCCGAGCGCGAGCGTCTCCTCGCGCTCGATCCCCAGGTGCTCGCAGAAGCGCGCAATGGCGACGCCTTTGTTGAGACCCGCGGGGTTGATGTTGAACGCGCGACCGTCCTCGACGCGATCGAGCTCGAGCGTCGTCGGCTTGGACAGATGCGTCAGGTGACCGTTACAGGCCCACACCAGGCCGCAGCCGGCCTCGTCGAGGATGGCCTGGACCTCATCGTCGGGCACATCGCCGCGCATGCCGACGGTGACCTCGCGGTACTTGTAGCCGGTCGACATGTCGTTGTGATACTCGATCTTGTGCGGCCAGCGGGCGAGGATCTTCTCGCACACGCCGGTCTGCTCGATCACCTGGTGCGGAGTAAGGCCGCAGACGGGGTCGTAAGGCATGTCGCCAGTCAGATACTCCCAATCGTTGGCTTTGAGGTCGTACATGACCAGGCCGCCCATCTCACCAATGTAAGAGTTGAGGCCGAGCACGCGCGCGTCCTCGTGGATCATGGTACGGTTGCGGCCCGAGGTGGGAACCACCTGAATACCAGCGCGGGCAAGTGCCACGACGGCCTCGACGAGTTTGGTCGAGGGGTTGCCGTCGTTGTCGCACAGCACGCACGAGCCGGGTGCGAGCATCGTGGCATCCAGGTCGGTAAAGACGTACTTGACCTTGGCCAAGCGCTCGCGCATCTCGCCCGAAAGCTCGGCAACGGTCGGCAGGGTGTTGTGGGACATGGTTACTCCGTTTACGTAGAAGGGTTTGGACTTGGACGGCATGTTTTGATTGAGGGAACACGCTTATGGCGACAGCGCACTCAGGGCGCCGCCGCCATCATGGTTCATTAGTCAAACTGGGTAACATCGATCAGGCGATTGGCCAACGAAAGGTCGCTCTCGATAGGCACGAACTCGTCACCCACGTGCATGAGCTCCTCGTCACCCTTTGCCAGCAGCAAGACAATGGTGGGAGCATTGGGGCTGACGTACTCCTCGCGCGCCGCCTTGAACGCCGCATGCACAGCGGCTTCGCGATCGAGGATGATCTCGTTCGGCGTATCGTCGGGAACATGCTCGGCAAGCTCGCGACAGACCTTCATCGGGTCCTCGTGAGCCGGGTCCTCGTTGGCAAAGATCATCAGGTCGGAATATGGTGCGGCCTCGCGCGGAAGCTGCTCGCGGCGCTCCTGCGCCTTGCCGCCGGCAGCGCCAAACACTGCAATGACTGGACTAGTGGGAAACGCGCGCTTGACCGACGAGAAAAGCGAACGGAACGAAAGCTGGTTGTGCGCATAGTCAACGACGCAGATCACGCGGCCGTCCTTCGACTCCACGACCTCCATACGGCCCGGCACACGCAGTTTGGAGAGGCCCTTCTTGATGGCATCGATACCGATGCCGATCTCGTGCGCAGCGGCGATAGCGACCAGCGCGTTTTCCACGTTAAAGTCGCCCGCGATGCCCAGCAGGACCTTCTCCCCCGCCTCGGACTCGTCGGCACACAGGCCATGCAGGTTAAACTCGATGTTAAAGCCGACCATGCGCACATCGCTCGCCCACAGGCTTGCCTCGGGATGCTCGACGCCAACGGTCACCAAGCGCTCGGCCGTCGACGCTGCCTCCAACACACGGTCAACCTCTTCGGTGCCCAGATTCACCACGGCGGTCTTCGCCTGGTCAAAGATCCTGAGTTTGCTCTCAAAATAATCCTCAAACGTGGGGTGTTCGATCGGCGAGATGTGGTCACGGCCGATGTTGAGGAAGCACGCCACGTCAAACGGCAGATTCTCGACGCGTTGGTACTTGAGTGCCTGGCTCGAGACCTCCATGACCATGGACTGGCGACCGGACTCACGGCAGTTGGCGATATGGCGCCAGACCTCGGGGGCCTCGGGCGTAGTATTGGTGCTCTCGTAGCACTCGATGCAATCGTCGGTACTCACCGAGCCGATCATGCCGCAGGACTCGCCCGCCGCTTTGATAATCGACTGGAGCATAAAAGCGGCCGTGGTCTTTCCCTTGGTGCCGGTGATGCCCACGATCTTGACGTCGTGGTCGGGACGGTCGTAGACCTCCGGCGGCAACAGGGCCATGGCCGTGCGAACGCTATCAACAACCAGCATCGCAGCACCGCTCTCCTGCGCCAGCGGCTCCAGAGACTCGACCAGCGACTCCTCGCACACAAATGCGACGGCGCCCGCATCGAGCGCCATGCTCAAAAACGCGGGCTTAAAGGCAACACCTTTGCAAAAGAACACGTCACCTGCCGAGACCGCACGCGAATCAAACGAGCAGCCGGTCACGGCACGCTCGTCAACCTGCTCTGATGCGCGCAGCTCGCCGCACACATCGAGAAGCTTGGCAAGCGTATCGACCGTGGTCACGGTCGCGGAATCCGAATGGTGCATCTTTCGCCTTTCTCAGCCATTTGGCAGGGACGGTTTTTATAGTAACTGAAACGCACCCACGCAAAAACGGCTCCCGGAGGAGCCGTTACGCGCAGGCGTTCGTAAGCCGAGGCTAGGCAGCCTGAACAGTGGGCTGGTCCTCGTCGATAAAGAAGCGCTTGTACCACACCAGGAACACGAGCGGCGTATAGATCTTGCGCTGGAAATCGCCCTTGCCCGCAAAGTGCAGATCGAGCAGGTGCATGAGCTCGTCGGTATCGAAGAACTCGCTTGCCCACGGCGCGGTGAAGTACTCCTTGACATAGTCGTACCACTTTTGCTCGCGCAGCCAGTAGACAATCGGCACCGGGAAGCCCACCTTGGGACGGGTGGCCCACTCATCGGGCAGCGACTTGTTGGCAGCGTGGCGGAGTACCTGTTTGTTGCCGTTCTCGTTGATGCGGTAGCGGTCGGGAATGTGCTCGGCGAACTCCATGACTTTGCGGTCCAGGAAGGGCACGCGCAGCTCCAGCGAGTGCGCCATGCACATCTTGTCGGCCTTGAGCAGAATGTCGCCTGGGAGCCACATGTTCATGTCCAGGTACTGCTTCTTGACCAGCTCGGGCTGACCCTTCACGCGCGCATAGATGGGAGCGGCAAGCTCGAAGGCGCCATCGCCGGTGTTGTACTCGGGCTTGAGCACGCCGTCGACCTCGCGCTCCGGCCATACCAGAGCCTGTCCCAGGAACGACTTCTCGGGGATCTCGGCACCCTTGACCAGGAAGTTATGTCCCTTGAAGTACGGCATATGCAACGCTAGGTTACCGAGCGCGCGACGGATGGGCAGTGGCACCATCTTTTTGTACTTGCGCACCGGAACCGTGTCCTCGTAGTAGGCGTAGCCGCCAAAGAGCTCGTCGGCGCCTTCGCCCGAAAGCACGACGGTAACATCCTTGCGCGCCATCTCGGCCAAGAACCACAGCGGCACAGACGACAGGTTGGACTGCGGCTCGTCCATGTGATACTGAATGTCCTCGAGTGCGCCAAAGAACTCGTCGGCGGTGATCATCTTGCGGGCATTCTCGACGCCGAGCTTGTCGGATAGCTCCTTGGCGTAGTTAGTCTCGTTGAAATTCTTGTAATCGAAGCCCACCGAGAAGGTCTTGTCGGGCATGAGGCAAGCGGCGATGTAGCTGGAGTCGACGCCGCCGGAGAGGAACGACGCGACCTTGACGTCAGCGACGCGATGGGCCTCGACGCTCTCGTGCACGACCTCATCCAGCTCGTCGACGTACTCCTCGAACGGCTTCTCGACGGCAGAGTAATCGCAATCCCAGTAGCGCTCGATGTTCATCTTGCCGGTCGGGATATCGACGGTAAAGTAATGCGCCGGCGGCAGCTTGTAGACACCCTCGAAGAAGGTCTCCTCGGTTGCCGAATACTGCAGCGTCATGTACGGACGCAGGGCCTTTTTGTTGACCGCCTTGTGGAAGTGCGGGTAGTCCAGGAAGCTCTTGATCTCGGAACCGAAGAGCACGCCCGGAGCGCCGTCGCCCGCATCGGCCATGGGATAGTAGTAGAGCGGCTTGATGCCAAAGATATCGCGGGCGCCAAAAAGCTTATTCTTCTTCTTGTCCCAGATGACGAAGGCGTACATACCGCGCAAGCGATCGAGTACTGCCTCGCCCCACTCCTCATAGCCGTGCAGGAGGCTCTCGGTGTCGGCGCCGCAGTGGAACTTGTAGCCCTTGGCCTCGAGCTCGGAACGGAGTTCTTGGAAGTTGTAGATCTCGCCGTTGAAGACAATAACGACGTTACCGTCCTCATTGGCCATGGGCTGAGCGCCGGCCTCGGTCAGGTCGAGGATCGACAAGCGGCGGAAGCCGAGGGCAACGCGGCCGTCGATAAACTGGCCGCCCATGTCGGGACCACGATGGACGATGCGGTCCATCATCTTGGTGAGCACCTCGGATTGGTTATCCGTCCCACCGACAAAACCGACAAAACCGCACATATACTATCCCCTCTGCTGTTGCTGGGTATCAAATCGAATCAGTAGCTTTTGAGTATACCCGAGGGCGTAAAGAGGGGCGGAATGTTCAGGCAATCTCAACTGAATCAGCTCCGCGCCGACACGCGCCGGTTACCTTTAATGGATATGAGATGAATGAGGCGATTGTTTTGCTATACTCTCTCCGCACGGGCGATTGGCGCAACGGTTAGCGCAGGTGCTTTACACGCACAAGGCTGGGGGTTCGAATCCCTCATCGCCCACCACTGATTTGATAGGCTCCTGAACTGCGCCCCAATTCTTGGACGGGCTAATAAGCGGCCTACGCCGCACATAGG
>UQPT01000057.1:0-13277 GCA_900543045.1 uncultured Collinsella sp. | reverse complement strand
TTGCATTCGCATCCCGCCCGCCCACCGCACGGCGCGGGCGGTCGAAGCGATTGAAAGGAACCCCTCCATGTTGAAGAAAACCCTCGTCTTCGCCCTGTCGGCGGCGCTTTTCGCGTTCTCGCTCGCCGGCTGCGGCGGAAATTCAATCGACAGCGCAAAGGCAAGCGATGCCGATTCCCAGGAAAAGACCGAGCAGGCGGCCGATGCGACCGAGGGTGCAAGCGCTGCCCCCATCACCGCCGACAAGGTGGCCGACGGCACCTATCCGATCACCGTAGATTCCAGCTCGAACATGTTCAGGATTGTGGACGCCCAGCTCATCGTGGAAAACGGCTCCATGCACTGCGTGATGACGCTTTCCGGCACGGGCTACGGCAAGCTCTTCATGGGCACGGGCGACGAGGCTGCCGCCGCGAGCGAGGCCGACTTCATCCCCTATGTGGAAAACGCGGAAGGCAAGTACACCTACGACGTGCCCGTTGATGCGCTCGACGAGGACACCGCCTGTGCCGCGTGGAGTATTAGAAAAGAGCAGTGGTACGACCGCACGCTTGTGTTCGAATCCGCCGGCGTCGATCTGCGCGCCGACGCACTGAAGTAACGCCATGCGGTCGATTCTCCCCAAGGGGGAAAACAGGAAGCGCCACAGCATCGCGGCGCGCGCGATCGCCTGCGTTCTCGTCGCCCTGCTCGCGCTTCCCTTCGCGGGGTGCAGTGCGAGCCCGAACGCGACCGGTGGCACGGCGGGTTCTCAGGAATACACTGTGAGTGTCTCGCTTTCCGGCGGGTCAGGGCGCGCAAGCATCGCCTCACCCACCACAATTGTGAAGGATGGCGACACCTACACCGCGACCATCACCTGGTCGAGTTCGAACTACGACAAGATGACCGTCGACGGCGTGGACTACGCGCCCGTAAACGACGGCGGCAACTCCACGTTCGAGATACCCGTCACGCTCGACGAGGACATCGCCGTGTCGGCCGAGACCGTCGCCATGTCGACGCCGCACACCATCGACTACACGATCCACTTCGACTCATCCACCATGAAGGAGAAATCGGGCGAAGAAGCAAGCGGCGGCTCCCCTGCGGGAACGGCTTCAAGCGCCGCGGCCGACTTCCACAACGCCGATTTGGGGTGTGGCTGGGAGCCAACAGGGGCGCTTCAGCTTGAATACGCCGAGCACTTTACTGTCGACGAGTTCGAAGGCGGTCTGCGGCTTATCTGCGTTTCGAATGGAGAACGTTTCCTCGTGGTGCCGCAAGATGCGAAGGTACCTGATGGGTTGAGCTCCGACATCGCGGTCATAAGGCGCCCCGCCGACAAGGTGTACCTCGTGTCGTCGGCGACGATGTGCCTGGTCGACGCGCTCGATGCGAACGGCAATATCATCATGTCGGGCACGAAGGCCGACGATTGCTCGGTCGTGGGCTTCAAAAGCGCACTCGAAAGTGGGGCGATCGCCTACGGCGGCAAGTACAGCGCGCCCGACTACGAGCGAATATCGGCCTCGGGCTGCACGCTCGCCATCGAGAACACCATGATCAACCACACGCCCGATGTGAAGGAAAAGCTGCAGAAGCTCGGGCTCGTCGTGCTCACCGAACAGTCGTCGAGCGAGCCCGAAGCGCTCGGGCGCGTCGAGTGGATTAAGCTTTTCGGCGTCCTATTCGACAAGGAAGACGAGGCCGCGCACCTGTTCAACGAGCAGAAGGCCCGCGTCGAGCAAACGTCGGGGCTCGCGTCGTCAGGTAAAACCGTGGCGTATTTCTACATTAACTCGAACGGGGCCGCCGTCACGCGGCGGGCGGGCGACTACGTGGCGCAGATGATCGAGCTTGCAGGCGGCAGCTATGCGCTCGATGACGCGCAGACGGCGTCGACGTCAGGTTCGTCAGTAACGCTCGAAATGGAGCGCTTCTACGCGACGGCGAAGGATGCCGACATCATCGTCTACAACGGCACCATCGACGAATCGGTTGCCACCTTGAACGACTTCGTAGGCAAAAACGCGCTATTGTCGCAGTTCAAAGCCGTGAAGAACGGCAACGTCTGGGTCACAAGCGCCGACATGTACCAGCAGATGACTTCTACAGCCGACATTATCGACGAGCTGCACGGGGCGTTCACCGGCGATGACGCGAGCGACTTCCATTATCTGAGGAAGCTCGGCTAGCACCATGAGAAGCCGACTTTCCATGCCATACGACGAATCGGGGCGCGCCGCACGGTGTCGCGTCGTGACGGCGCTGCTCGCTGTTGCCCTCATCGTGCTCGTCGGGGCTAACCTGTGCATCGGGAGCGTGCTCGTGCCCGCAGACCACATCCCCGGCATCCTTTCGGGCGGCGCGGCCAATTCCATGGAAAGCCAGGTCATCTGGGAGATTCGCCTGCCGCGCGTGCTTTCAGCCGTGCTTCTCGGCGGGGCACTTTCGCTTTCCGGGTTCCTGCTGCAGACGTTTTTCAACAACCCCATCGCCGACCCGTTCATCTTGGGCGTCTCCTCGGGCGCAAAGTTCGTCGTCGCGCTTACGATGATCGTACTTCTGGGCGCGAACCAGGCCATGTCCTCGCCGGCCATGGTGGCCGCAGCGTTTCTGGGCTCGCTTATCACCATCGGCTTCGTGCTCCTCATCGCACGGCGCATAAGTTCCATGGCCATGCTCATCGTGGCGGGCGTCATGGTGGGATACATCTGCTCGGCGGCGACGAACTTCCTCATCGCCTTCGCCGACGACCAGTCCATCGTGAACCTGCACAACTGGTCTTTGGGTAGCTTCTCGGGTTCGAGCTGGGACGACATCGCGGTCATCGCGGTCGTGGTGATTACCGTGAGCGCATGCGTATTCGCGATATCGAAGCCCCTTTCCGCCTTCCAACTGGGAGAAGCCTACGCGAAAAGCGTCGGCGTGAACGTCGAACGCTTCCGCGTGGTGCTCGTCCTTCTAGCGAGCATGCTCTCCGCCTGCGTGACCGCGTTCGCTGGTCCGGTGTCGTTCGTAGGCATCGCGGTTCCGCATCTCGTGAAGTCGGCGCTAAAGTCGTCGAAGCCCATCCGCGTGATTCCTGCGTGCTTCTTGGGAGGCGCCATCTTCTGCGCGGGCTGCGATTTGATCGCGCGCACGCTGTTCTCTCCCGTCGAGCTTTCCATCAGCGCCGTCACCGCCATCTTCGGCGCTCCGGTGGTTATCGCGCTCATGTTGAAGAAGCGGGTGAGGTAGATGGGGGAATTCGTGCCGCGGCCCAAAACGCTCGGAGGCGACATTCTATGCTTAGACAGTCCTGAGCTCGCACGAAAGCGCCAGAAGGCACTTTCGGCTCGTGCGGAACTGCGCGCGGAACGCCTCCTCCGAGCGGAGCCGAACCTCGAAACTCCGGTCGAAACGCAGGCTGACGGAGCGCCGCTTTTCCGCATAAGCGACCTGTCGGCGGGCTACGACAAGAAGGTCGTAGTAGAAGGCGTCGATCTGGAGGTTCGCGCGGGCGACGTCGTGGCACTCATCGGGCCGAACGGCTCGGGCAAGTCGACCATCTTGAAAACCATCACACGCCATCTGGCACCGCTTGCCGGCGCGGTCGAGCTCGACGGGCGGGAGATTTCCCGATGGAAGACGGCGGAGTTCGCAAGGAACCTTGCCGTTATGCTGACAGATCGCCCCCGGACCGAGCTCCTCACCTGCCGCGATATCGTAGAGGCGGGAAGGCATCCCTACACCGGACGAATGGGCACACTCTCGCCCGACGACCATAGTCGGGTCGGCGAGGCCATGAAAACCGCACATGTGGAAGAGCTCGCCGAGCGCGACTTCATGCAGATAAGCGACGGGCAACGCCAGCGCGTCATGCTCGCACGCGCCATCGCGCAGGATCCGCGTGTGCTCGTGCTCGACGAGCCCACGTCGTATCTCGATATCCGCTACCAGATCGACCTGCTGCGAATACTTCGCCACCTTGCGAAATCGCGGAATGTGGCTGTCATCATGTCCATCCACGAACTCGAGCTCGCACAGAAAAGCGCCGACAAGGTGATTTGCGTGAAGGACGGCCGGGTCTTCCGCGCCGGCGCACCCGAGGACATATTCACGCGCGAGACGATTGGCGAGCTCTACGGCCTTCAACATGGCACCTTCAACGAGCGCTTCGGCAGCGTGGAAATTGGACGCCCGCACGGCGATGCGCACACGTTCGTCATCGCCGGCGCAGGTACGGGGTCGGCTGTGTTTCGCCAGCTCATCCGGCAGGGCAAGGCGTTCTACACGGGCGTTCTGCACGAAGGGGACATCGACTGCGAGCTCGCGCGCGACCTGGCGGCGGAATGCGTGGCCGAGCGCGCCTTCGAGCCGATCGGGGATAGAACCATAGCCCGCGCCAAAGAGCTCCTCGTCCACTGCGCGCGCCTTATCGTGTGTCCCGCCGCCTTCGGCACCATAAACGCCCGCAACGCAGAGCTCGTCGAGTTCGCACGCTCGCACGGTATCGAGGTCATGCGAGCGTGCGAAGGCGCATCGGAGGATTCCCAATTGGGGTGGAAAGGATAAACTGGACTTTCTTTTAAGGATCCTCAGGCTACAGCTCCTACGCCGGCGAGGTCTACAAGGCGCCGGAGAACCTCGTAAACAGGAATTTCCACGCCGACGAGCCCAACCTGCTGTGGCTCACCGACATCACCGAGTTCAGGCTCCCGGGCGGCGAGAATGTCTACCTGAGCCCGGTCATCGACTGCTTCGGAGGGATGCTCGTCGCCTGATCGATCGGGCTGCACCCCGACAAGCGCCTCACGAACCCTTCGCCTAATCCAAGCGAGATTCCAGACTCGACAGGCCATTGAGAGTCAGGTCGTTGGCGACCTCCGAGACGCGCTCGATAGGAACCGAGCCGTCAGACAGCGCCCACGTGCGGTAAATGCCGATAATACCCGAAAGCAAAAAAGCCAGGTAATAGTCGAACATCTCGTCCTTGAGGCCATGAGGCAGCAAGTCGCGCTCGGCAATCTCGTGCTCGAGCGGCACGCGCAAGCGCGTCATAAAATCGTCGAGCGGGATATTTTCAATCAGTTGACGATTGAGCACGAGGTTATTGCAAAGTGCCTCGTTGATGGTCTTAAAGAAGGTAGCCGCCGCTCCAAGGGCGCGCTCGTTGGGGTCACTGCCCATAGTGGAAAGCGTCTTTTCGACAGAGTCGACGATCATCTCCACCACATCGGCGGCGATGGCATCGAGCAGGCCGTCGACCGTGCCAAAGTGCACGTAGAAGGTTTTACGGTCGACATTTGCCTCACGCGCGATGGCACTCACGGTAATATCAGCAAGCGGTTTATCCATCAGCAGGCGCTCAAACGCAGAAAGGATGGCATTGCGGCTGCGAACGATGCGGCGGTCGAGGCGCGGTTTGCTGGTGTCCATGGACGTGTCCCTTCGATATGCGGGCATTCATCAACAGATGAGAGATAATCTACGTAAGAGGATTATCCCCCATACAGCACAAATATGCCCCGCATCATGAAGAACGCACGACTGCCCTACTGCGACTTAGGGTGCTTCTTCTTATTGAGTGCCGACGGAGACACGCGGATACCGTCGCCCGTCTGGCGCACATAGGCTTTATGAGCCGGCTTAGCGGTCCCAGAAGCCTTCTGAGCACGCTTCTTGGGGTCAACGGTAACAGCATTCATGGGGTGCGGCTTAGTGGGCGCAGAGGGCGTCTGAGGCGTGCGGCCGAGCTTGCGCATCACACGATCCCAGCGCGCATGGATGCTCTCGTTGTGGGCACTCTTAAGGCCCAACAGGGGCGCAGCCAAAATGGTCGGCGCGATAAACGTAATGAGGCGCCACAGCAGATAGCCGGCGGTCGAAGCCGACCCAAAGAAATGACCCAAGAACAAAGCAAAGCCGCCCTCAGCGCCACCAGTTCCACCGGGCAAGGGAACCGCAGAGCTCAGCAGCTGGACAAAGGCGCTCGCGGCCATGACCGAGAAAAAGTCGACCTCGTGGTGTCCAAAGGCGAGCATCAGAAAATACGGCACCAGATAGAAAAACGCGAGCTGCAGCATGGTGATAAACACGGTGAGCAGCATGGAAGAAAAATGTCCGGCCGAAAGCTTGAACTTCTCGGAGAAGGAGTAGATCTCGCCATCGACAAACGAGCGCCATCCATCGATCTTAGTGGCCGAGACACCTATGCGCTCGAGCCAATTGATGATGCAATGGGCGACGCGCGTGACGGTCTTAGGCATGAGCGCGACGGCGAAGATGCCGAGCAGGATGCAGCAGTGACCGCCAAAACTAAAGACGCACAGCAGCGTCATGTCGCCATAGCGCTCGGCAAAAAACGGCATGCGAGCAAGCAATAGGATAGCGCCCCAGGCAACGAGGCCAAACTGATACACAATAAATCGGGTGAACTGCGTGGCACCCGCTTCGCCCACGTTTTGGCCCGCTTTGGTCAGGCGGTAGATCTGGGCAGGCGTAGAGCCCATCATCATGGGCGTCAGGTTGCCAAAGAAGATGCCACTCGCCTCGACCGAGATCAGGTCGCGAATGCCGACGGGTGAATTGGGGTCGAGCCAGACGGCGATCGCATAGGCCACAATGCCAAAGAACAGATACATAAACATGCAAAGACACGCGACAACGAGCCAGGGCGCCTGGACGCTCGACATAGCAGCCCAGAACTGCCCCATCTGCCCGGTTACCACCAGATAGACGATATAACCCACCAGCACAACGCCGATAAAGATTGCGCCGCGGCGTGCGCTCTTATTGTCATCGCCGCCCGAGGCCTCAACCTCGACCTGGGGCTTGGACGTATGCTGAGAGGACTCCGTCATGAGACTCCTTCTAACAGTCAAAATATCTTGGTTATTGTACCCGTAAGGGCCATAAGCAGAACGCAAAGCTCTTGTTCAAACGGGAATGACAGACAGTTGTTTGATAATAAAAAACCCGGCCTTCCGTGGAAAGACCGGGTATCAGATGCGTGGTAGCCCGTACCAGATTCGAACTGGTGATCTCCGCCTTGAGAGGGCGGTGTCCTAAACCGCTAGACGAACGGGCCATAGGCCTCGGCAGAAAAGAAGTGGTAGCCCGTACCAGATTCGAACTGGTGATCTCCGCCTTGAGAGGGCGGCGTCCTAAACCGCTAGACGAACGGGCCACATGACATCTGCACTGCCGTGCTGCGAGGAAATATATTACGGGACAAAAAACATCAGCGCAAGAAGAAATTCCAAATTGCCGAAAAATTGTCGACAGGTTATGGAACGCGCAGGTCAACTAATTAGCTAATTCAAGTTGAGATGAACCAAAAGGGTTTCGCGATCGTTGGGGATGTTGTCCTCGATAACGGCTTCGAGGGCGGCGTTGAGTAGCTGGCCTAGCTCGGGCCCCGGCTTCACACCGGCACGAATCAAGTCGCCGCCGTTGATAGCAAGCATCTTGAGCGAATAGGGCTCCCCCGCCTCCAACAAATCATGGGCGAGTGAGCGCATCTCTTCGATCGTCTCGACGTAATAGAAGCACGACGGCGCCTTGCCCAGCGTGTCGGCACGCTTAAGGTCCATAAGCTCGTCCATCAGGCGCGGCGTATCGACGCCCTCGCCCGAAAGCAAGCGCATCATATTGAGCAAGCAGGAGCGCTCGGGGCGCAGCGGCTTGTCGTGGTACTTAATGAGCAGGCACACGTCGCGGACCAAGTCGTGCGAAAGCGCCAAGCGATCCATGATGGCGCGCGCCTTCTTGGCCCCGAGCTCGGGGTGACCGTAAAAGTGGCCGCTGCCCGCATGGTCGACCGTAAAGCAATCGGGCTTGGAAACGTCGTGCAAAAACGCCGCCCACATTAGGCTCATTGAGGGTGTAAAGCCGTCGCACAGCGCCAACTCCCCCGCCACCGTCAGCACACGGGCGATATGCTCGTAAACGTTAAACGCATGATAGACGCTGCGCTGATCAAACCCGCGACCCGCTGCAAACTCGGGCACGGCGGCGCAGATGAGCTCGGGGTAGCGCAGCATGGCGTCTCCCCCGTGGCCGGTCGAAAGGATACCCTCGAGCTCAATGCCCACGCGCTCGCGCGCCACAGCATCGAGCAGCGGCGCGCACTCGGCAAGCGCCTGTTTAGTCTTAGGCTCGATCATAAAATCCAGACGGCAGGCAAAACGCACCGCGCGCAGCATGCGAAGCGCGTCCTCGTTAAAACGACGCTTGGGATCTCCAACGGCGCGGATGAGCTTGCGGTCTAGGTCGCCCTGACCATCGTAGCGGTCGACAAGACCACGCTCGGGATGCCAGGCCATAGCGTTAACGGTAAAGTCACGACGCGCCAGATCGTCCTCAAGCGACGCCGCACGCTCCACACTCTGGGGATGGCGGCCGTCGGTGTAAAAGCCGTCTAGGCGGTAGGTGGTGACCTCAATGCGCTCATCATCGCAAATAGCCGTGATGCCGCCAAATTTTATGCCCGACTCAACCACGGCAATATCAGCCGCTTCGAGCGCCTCTTTGGACTCCTGCCACAGGCCGCTGCAGCACATGTCAACATCGTGGCTGGGGCGTCCCATCAGGGCATCACGTACCCAACCGCCCACGTACCAAGCCTCAAGACCTGCTGCCTCAAGCGCACGCAGGACACGGATAGAGGCATCGGTCGGCTGCGTACCGTTGAGCGAAACATTGCACATGCCTATGGCCTCCTGCGACTATCAAATTGGCTATCGATTGCGTCTGCAAGAAGTCTAGCAAGAAACAGCCTCCACTGCACACGCAAGTCCGATAAACAAAAACGCATCCGTCCTGGTCTAAGACGGATGCGAAATAATTGAACTATTCAGGCAAGGTGCCGGAACTAGCAAACCTGACGGATTGCAATACCCTTCTGATACTCATCGACCTTGGCAAAATCGCCCAGACCCGGGCACTCGACCACGTTGGCGCCGGTGGCCATCGAGAGGCGCAGGGCATCCTCGACGCGCTCGGGGGCGTCGTGCCACACGGACAGGAAGGCGGCCAGCGAGGAGTCGCCCGCGCAGACGGTCGACAGCAGCTTGACGTCGAAGGTGCGGTTGGCAAACCAGATGTGCTCGCCGTTGGAGAAGTACGCGCCGTCGCCGCCGAGCGTCAGCAGTACATTCTTAGCGCCCTTGGCGTGCAGCTCGGCCATGGCGCCCTTGACGGACTCGTCGTCGCCACCGCTCACCTTAATGCCAAAGATGTCGAGCAGCTCGTCGTCGTTAGGCTTAATGAGCAACGGCTCCATAGCAATGAGGTCGGCCAGCTGATGGCTCGAGATATCGAGCACGAACTCGGCGCCCTTCGCCTTCACGCGACGCAGGACCTCTGCCAGGAAGCTCTCGGAGGTGTTGGGGGGCAGCGAGCCGCTGATAACCAGGCAGGTCATGTCATCGAGCGAATCGATAAGCTCAAACATCTCCTGCTCGTTGGCTTCGTTGATGGCGGCACCGGCGTTGACCATGTTGTACTCGGTGTCGGGACCGGCGTTGAGGAACACGTTAACACGCGTGATGCCGTCAGTCCACACGGGCTTGACGGGCACGCCCAGGGCCTCGGCGCCCTTAACGATATACTCACCCGAGAAGCCGGCGAAGAAGCCCAGGATCGTGGTGTCGACGCCGTAGTGGTCGAGCGTAAACGAAACGTTGAGACCCTTGCCGTTGGGGGTGTAGACAGCGTTACGGGTGCGGGTAACGGTGTTGGCGGACAAGCCATCGCAGGAGATGTTGTAGTCAATAGCGGGATTTGCAGTAAGCGTGTAAATCATGAATGTTCCTTTCACGAAGCAACGTGTTAATGAAAGTATATTCCACGCTTCGGCAAAAGGCTACAACAACTCGGTGAACGGTGTGGAACGCGTGAAGCGCGGCTCCGAGGTTCGAGTGGGACAAAAAACGGCGCCCCGGTCGAAACCGGGACGCCGTATGCGCACGAGTTTGTCGTGTTTCGCTTACTTGCGATCGAGCTTGCGAACGGCAACGCGCTTGCTGTACTCGTCGACGTGACCAAAGTCGCCGATGCCGACGGACTCAGCAACGTTGGCGCCGGTGGCCATAGCGAGCTTCATGGCCTCCTCGACGTTGTCGCGATCCCTGTACCACTTGTGCAGGAACGCAGCGAGGGTGCAGTCGCCGGCGCAGACGGAAGAGACAAGCTTGATGTTGAACTCACGCTTGGCATACCAGATGTCCTCGCCGTTGGAGAAGTAAGCGTCACCGCGGCTACCACGGGTGAGCAGCACGTTCTGGACGCCGGCCTCGTGAGCCAGCTTCATGGCAACGCGGACCTCGCCGTCGGTGTCGACCGGCACGCCGAAGATAGCCTTCATCTCGTGATGGTTCGGCTTAATGAGCAGCGGCTTCTTGTGAGCGAGCTCCTTGAGCTTGTCGGAGGACAGGTCCAGGACGACGTCGGCGCCACGGGCCTGAGCGTGCTCCATGACCTGAGCCAGGAAGTCGGGCGTAGCTTTGGGAGGCACGGAGCCGGAGACGATCAGGCACTCAAGGTCGCCCGCGGTGTCCAGGATGTTGTAGAGCTCCTCCTGATGCTGCGGCGTGATCGGAGCACCGGGGTTCAGGATGCCGTACTCGTGCTGGCCATCGTTGACGTAGGTGTTGATGCGCGTGATACCGTCGGTCCAGACCGGGCGGCAGAGGCAACCCAGGTTCATGACCTCCTCGACGATGAACTTGCCCGTGAAGCCGGCGAAGAAACCGAGCGCGACGGTGTCGACGCCCATCTTCTTAAAGGCGAAGGACACGTCGAGGCCCTTGCCGTTAGCCGTGTAGCTGGCCGAGCCGGTGCGGACGTTCTCGTCGGGCTCGAGCGGAGAGCTCGAAACCGTCATGTCGACAGCCGGGTTAGCGGTTAGCGTGTAGAACATTTACAGTACCCCCTGTATATGTGAGGGCCGCGTGGCCGGCCCATTCCAACCACGCGGTTACCTCTGATACCAAATTAGCGAGCTGCGGACTCGAGCAGTGCCTTGACCTCGGCAGCGGTGTTGCAGGCGAGCGCCTTCTCGGCGAGCTCGTCGCACTCGGCCTTGGTCCACTGGCTGATGGTCTTGCGGGCGCGCAGGATGGACGGAGCGCTCATCGAGAACTCCTCCAGGCCCCAGCTGATCAGCAGCGGCTCGAGCAACGGATCGGCAGCGGCCTCGCCGCACATACCGACCATGATGCCGGCCTTCACGCCGCTCTCGATGATGTTCTTGAGCGAGCGGAGCACGGCGGGATAGTAAACCTGGTACAGGTTGGAGATGGTGTCGTTGCCACGGTCGGCGCACATGGTGTAGCCGATCAGGTCGTTGGTGCCGATGGAGAAGAAGTCGGCGACCTCGGCCAGGCGGTCAGCGAGCAGCGAGGCGGCAGGCGTCTCGACCATGATGCCAACCTCGATGTTCTCGTTGAACTTGCGACCCTCTTCGGTCAGCTCGGCCTTGCACTGCTCGACGAGCTCCTTGACAGCCAAGACTTCCTCGACGCAGGTGACGAGCGGGATCATGATCTTGACGTCACCGAAGGCGCTGGCGCGCAGCAGGGCGCGGAGCTGGACCTTGTACTGGTCGGGGTTGGCCAGGCAGTAACGCACGGCGCGGAAGCCCATGAAGGGGTTCTCCTCCTTGACCATGTGCAGATACGGAATCTCCTTGTCGCCACCCACATCGAGCGTGCGGATGATGACCGGAGCGCCCTTGAGCGCGCTGGCGACCTTACGGTAGGCGTTGAACTGCTCCTCCTCGGAAGGAAGCTCAGCAGAGTCCATGAACAGGAACTCGGAACGGAACAGGCCGATAGCCTCGGCGTCGTGATCGAGCGCGTTGGGCACGTCATCGGGGTTGCCGATGTTGCAGGCAATGATCTTCTTGATGCCGTCGGCAGTCACGGACGGCTTGCCGCGGAAGGCCTCGAGAGCCGCCTTCTCGGCAGCGAAAGCCTCGGCCTTGGCAGTGTAAGCGGCGAGCGTCTCCTCATCGGGATCGGCCTCGACGATACCCTTGCCACCGTCGACGACAACGGTCATGCCGTTGCGCAGTGCGGTGCAGCTGTTGGAAACCGAAAGGACAGCCGGGATCTCGAGGGCGCGCGCAATGATTGCGGAGTGCGACGTGCGGCCACCGGTCTCGGTGACGATACCGGCAACGTGGGCCTTATCAATCGTGGCGGTCATGGACGGCGTGAGGTCGTGCACGACAACGACGGTGTTCTCGGGCAGGACGGAGAGGTCGACGACCTCCTTACCCAGCAACTCGGCCAGAATGCCGGTACGGATGTCGGCGATGTCGGCCGCGCGCAGACGGAACATCTCGTCGTCCATGGACAGGAACATGTTCTCGAACATGGTCGAGGTGTCCATGAGCGCCTGCTCGGCGCAGGTGCCGCCGTCAATGGCGGCGTTGATGGCGTCGGTCATGCCCGGATCCTGAGCCAGGACAATGTGTCCGCTCATGATCTCGGCCTCGGCCTCGCCCACCGTCTCCTTCATGTGGTCGGCCTGAGCCTGAGTCTTCTCGCAGAAGACCGAAAGAGCGGTCTGATAGCGTTCCTTCTCTGCTGCCGAATCAGCAACCTCGTGCGGCTCAAACGTCAAGTCGGGATCGACGGCGACCATAACGGTGCCGATACCGATGCCCTCGGAAGCGTTGACTCCCTGATACATTCCCATTCCTCTCTCCGTGTCATGTGATAAAGCGTTTTGCCATATCCATGACAAAAGAGCGCAGCTACCTTAAGACAGGTCACTGCGCCCCCAAATATGAACTTAGTTGTTCAACATGCGACCCGTTTGAGTTCTACTCGCCAAGACCGCTCTTGATGAGCTCGATGGCAGCAGCCAGAGCCTCGGCCTCGTCGGCGCCGTCGCACTTGACCTCGACCTCGGTGCCGCAGGGGATACCAGCAGCCATGAGGGCCATCGGGGACTTGCCGTTGACCTCCTTCTCGGGGGTGACGACCGTCACGTCACAGGCGTACTTGCCCATGGTGGAGGCGAACAGACCAGCCGGACGCATGTGCAGACCCTGAGGATTAACGAGGGTAGCCTTCTCAGAAACCATAATTGACTCCTTTTTGTGTTTAACCCCTGTCATGCATGTGGCAGGAGTCAGATTCACGACGTTGTTTATATTAACTCACATCAAACGGTTTTTCATTGTGTTTCGCACGAATTGTTGGACAGTTGTCTGTCCTGTCCGCTCGCCTGCCGGGCGGGGCGGTTAAGTTTGCTGCTCTACAGTCCTGCGCAAGACGGAAAGCACATTAAGTGCTTTC
>UQPT01000056.1:0-13424 GCA_900543045.1 uncultured Collinsella sp. | reverse complement strand
CCCGCTCCATTTGTCAATTCCTTCAAGCGAATGTGTCGGGAATGTTTCAATGCATGAATATGCAAGCCATTTACGTATTAATGCATCTTTTGGTGCTAAAGTTTCAACCCACTTCATAACGACCGCTGCGAAATGCGCATCGGTGCATAAATTGCAGACAAGGAGTCTGATATGTCTTTGAAGGTTGGAATCGTCGGCGCGGCTGGATATGCCGGAGCCGAGCTCATTCGCCTCGTCCTCGGTCATCCCGAGTTTGAACTTGCTGCCATTACGTCCAACGCCGATGCCGGCCAGCCGTTGTCTGCGGTGCACCCGAGCTTCACCGGCGTAAGCGATCTTGTCTTTACGACGCATGATGCCCCTGAGCTCAAGAACTGCGACGCGGTCTTTTTGGCCGTGCCGCACACGGCTGCCATGGCACAGGTGCCCGCGCTGCTTGCATCGGGCGTCTCCTGCTTTGATCTTTCGGCCGACTACCGTCTGAACGACGCGTCCGTTTTTGAGGCTTGGTATGCCGCCGAGCATACGAGCCCCGAGCTGCTCAAGACGCGTGCCTTCGGTCTGCCCGAGCTGTTCTGCCAGGACTTGGAGACCGCCGCATCCGACCATGCCGACGGCAAATCCGTGCTGGTCGCCTGCGCCGGTTGCTATCCCACCGCAACGAGCCTTGCCGCCGCGCCCGCCGTGCGCGCGGGCTGGGTGGCCGAGAACGGCCCCGTGATTGTCGATGCCATTAGCGGCGTGACGGGCGCCGGTAAGTCCTGCAACGCCCGCACCCATTTTTGCAGCGCCGACGAGAACTTGGAGGCCTACGGCGTGGGCAAGCATCGCCACACGCCCGAGATTGAGCAAATCCTTGGCCTGACCGATCGCGTCGTCTTTACCCCGCACCTGGCACCGCTCAAGCGCGGTCTGCTCTCCACGGTGACGCTGCCGCTCACGCCGCAGGCTCTCGATACCTTGACCCTTGAGGACGTTGTCGACCATTACAAGCAGTTCTACGCCGGTCGCACCTTTGTGCGCGTGCTCGATGCCGGCCAGCAGCCCAAGACGGCTTCGGTCGTCGGCACCAACGCTGCCCAGATTGGCCTCGCGCTCAACAAGCGCGCGGGCGTGCTGGTGGCGACGGGTGCTATCGACAATTTGTGCAAGGGCGCTGCGGGCCAAGCAGTCCAGTGCGCCAATATCGTCTTTGGCTTTGACGAGCGACGAGGCTTGCCCACAGTGGCGTGCCCGGTGTAGCACATTCGATTGTTAACGATTTGGTAGTCGGGCATCGAATGGGGCGCCACTCTTAAGCTGGTCTCATGATCACGACTGGCATGGCGCACCAACCGATGTCCGTTTTTTGTTTGACATAAGGAGTCATAAAGACGATGAATACCGAGCTGTTTGATATCAAGATTCGCGCCGTCGAGGGTGGCGTTACGGCTGCGGCTGGTTTTAAGGCTGCAGGCATCCACGCTGGGTTCCGCAAGAACCCCGAGCGTCTGGATTACGCGCTCGTCGTGCCCGATAAACCCTGTCCCGGTGCTGGCGTGTTTACCACCAATCGCTTTTGCGCGGCGCCCGTGCAGGTGAGCCGTGCCAACCTGGGCGGTACCGACAAGGGGTACGGTATCATCGCCGGCATTTCGGTCAACTCTGGCAATGCCAACGCCGCCACGGGTGAGACCGGCCTTGCATGCGCGCGCGAGACGTGCAGCATCGCATCGCAGGTCATCGGCTGCGAGCCTCAGCAGATTCTGATTGCCTCCACGGGTGTGATTGGCCAGATTCTGCCGATCGACACGTTTGAGACCGCCATTCCTGCTGCCTACGAGGCGCTCTCCGCCCACGGTGGCGCCGATGCCGCTCGCGCCATCATGACGACCGACACGCACTCCAAGGAGTACGCCGTGTCCTACGTCAGTGAGGCTGCGGGTCATGCGAGCAATGTCTATACGGTAGGCGGAATGTGCAAGGGCTCGGGTATGATCATGCCCAACATGGCCACCATGATCGCAGCTATCACCACCGATGCCCCCGTCGAGCCGGCGGCACTTCATGCCCTGCTGCTCTCGACCGTCAAGCAGACCTTTAACAAGGTAACGGTCGATTCCGACACCTCGACCAACGACACCTGCATCATGCTTGCCTCCGGTGCCGCTGCCGCAGATGCCGAGCCTATCGTCGAGGGCTCCGATGCTTTTGACGAGTTGGCATTTGCCGTGCACGAGGTGTGCGAGAGCCTGGCGCGCAATATTGCCGCCGATGGTGAGGGCGCATCCAAGCTTGTTACAGTCAACGTTACCGGCGCCGTGAACGACGAGGAGGCCGATATCGCCGCCCGTGCCGTTGCCAACTCGCCGCTCGTTAAGACCTGCATCGCCGGCCACGACTGCAACTGGGGCCGCGTTGCTATGGCGCTTGGCAAGTGCGGCGTGAAGTTTAATCAGGAAGACGTTTCCATCGACATGATGGGCATGCCTGTCTGTCGCGACGGTCTGACTGTTCCCTTTGACGAGGACGAGGCTCTACGACGTTTCGAGGCGCCCGAGATCGTGATCTCGGCCGACCTGGGCGCAGGCGACGCGGCAACGACCGTGTGGACCTGCGACCTCACGCATGAGTACATCTCCATCAACGGCGACTACCGTTCCTAGATTCCGGGCACGCTGCGCATCTTGCCGCGATTGCGGACAGCGGAGCACGGCGCGATAACGATATGAAAGACGAGGCAGATTATGAAATTCGCACGCGATTGTCGTTCGAGCGAATCCAACGAAGCAACCGCGCAGCTGCTGTTCGAAGCGCTGCCGTGGATTAAGAACCTGACCGGCAAGACGGTTGTTATCAAATATGGCGGAGCCGCCATGGTTGATGAGCAGCTGCGCCGCGACGTGATGAGCGACATCGTTTTGCTCAAGATCATCGGTATGCGCCCCGTCATCGTGCACGGCGGCGGCAAGGCTATTAACGAGGCGCTGAGCCATTACGATATTCCCGTCGAGTTTAAGAACGGCCAGCGCGTGACCACGCCGGCGACGATGGATATCGTGCGCGAGGTGCTGGGCGGCAAGGTTAACCAGGAGCTGGTTGCTGCCATCAACCACCACGGCAACCTGGCCGTGGGCGTGTCGGGCAGCGATG
Organism: uncultured Collinsella sp.; assembly: GCA_900543045.1. GTDB lineage: Bacteria > Actinomycetota > Coriobacteriia > Coriobacteriales > Coriobacteriaceae > Collinsella. The sequence continues at coordinate 10,292 of UQPT01000056.1, read as the reverse complement.
CCGGCACGCTCATCGCCGAGCCGCTCGACCCCGAGCTCGGTCGCGTGGGCAAAGTGACGCACGTCAACACCGACTATATCGAGCGCTTACTCGATAGCGAGTACATCCCCGTCATCGCTACCGTCGCGGCGGGGGAGGACGGCGGTTTCTTCAACATCAACGCCGATACCGCCGCCGGTGCCGTTGCGGCAGCGCTCCACGCGCACAAGGCGATCTTTTTGACCGACGTCGACGGCCTGTACAAGGACTTTAGCGACAAGGATTCGCTTATCTCCAACCTGACGCTCGACGAGGTCAATGAGATGCTCTACGGCGGCGAGGTCGATAAGGGCATGATTCCCAAGCTGCGCGCGGCCGTCGATGCGCTTGCCGGCGGCGTATTTCGCGCTCACATCATCAACGGCACCACGCCGCATTCGCTGCTGCTGGAGCTGCTGACCGATGCCGGCGTCGGCACCGTGATCCATTCCACCGAGACGGCTTACGAGTTCGATACGCATCCGCATCCGCTTTCGACGTTTGCTGCGCGTCTGACCGAGAACCTCGACGAGGTCGAGAAGCTTCAGACGGTCTAACTGACCCTCAGCCGCCCCATTTCTGCACCCATAGGCCTGCGCCGTCCGGCGCTCAACGAAAGGCATCCCATGTCACTTGCAGCTCAGCAATCGCTTGAATCCCATTACGTTATGCATACCTTTGGCCGCTCTCCGGTCGAGTTTGTCGAGGGTCACGGCATGAAGCTCACCGGCGACGATGGTCGTGAGTACCTCGACTTTCTTGCCGGCATCGGCGTGTGCAGCCTAGGTCATGGCGACCCGGCTGTGCTCTCGGCGCTCGAGGCACAGACCAAAAAGCTCATGCATGTCTCCAATTACTTCTACATCGAGCAGCGTGGACAGGTCGCGGCGCTGCTGTCCAAGCTTGCTAACGACGACGTAGATGGTGCGCGCGTGCTTGCCGATGCCATTGTCGCCGGCGATGAGACCACGGCAGCTGCTCTTGGTGCCCCGGCTGCGGATGAGCAGGTTTGGGAGACCTTCTTTGCCAACTCCGGCGCCGAGGCCAACGAGGGCTCGATGAAGCTCGCGCGCCTGTACGCCAAGCGTGCCGGTAACGGCGGCAACACTATCGTGTGCATGCGCGGCGGCTTCCACGGCCGTACGCTCGAGACCATTGCCGCCACTATGCAGGATTGGCTGCAGGATAGTTTCCGCCCGCTGCCGGGTGGCTTTGTGGCCTGCACGCCCAACGATATCGATGAACTGCGTGCGATCTTCAGGCAGCTGGGGAGCGAAATTTGTGCCGTGATGCTCGAGCCGATCCAGGGCGAGAGTGGTGTGCACCCCATGACCGAGGAGTTTATGGCGGCAGCGCGCGACCTGGCACACGAAGTGGGCGCCGTGCTTATCGCCGACGAGGTCCAGTGCGGCATCTTCCGCTCCGGCAAGCCGTTTGCATTCCAAACCTATGGCGTGGAACCCGACATCATGAGCCTTGCCAAGGGCATTGCTGATGGCGTGCCCATGGGTGCCGTCGTGGCAAAGAAGGAGATTGCCGACGTGTTTAAGCCGGGCGACCACGGCTCGACCTTTGGCGGTAGCTGCTTGGCCATCGCGGCGTGTGCCGCGACGCTCTCCGCGCTCGTGCACGGCGATTATGCCGACCATGTTGCCAAGGTAGGCGCCTATATGGAGGCAAAGCTCGCCAAGCTGCCGAACGTGACCGAGGTGCGTGGCCGCGGCTTGATGCTCGGCTGCGATCTGGACGATACTGTGGGTGATGCACACGACGTTGTGGCCCGTGCATTGGGGGCTGGTGCCGTGATTAACGCTACGGGTGCCCATACGCTGCGTTTCTTGCCGCCGCTCGTCTGCGAGGAAGCCGACGTGGACAGTCTGATCGAGATCCTGTCGGACGTTTTGGCCTAACACAGCGCAATAACTTAATTTGGACCGGGTTTCGGACTGCGGACGTGCCATATGCGGCACGATTCAGCGGTCTGGAGCCCGTTTTGCCTTAGATTTGCTAAGGCGGGGAGACCTGCTGGTCAAAAAACATCAAATATGAGTACTGTTACCGATTTGGTAACAGCAATTTGGACTAATCAGACCAAATAGCAAGTCGAAATGGCGATGAATGTACGATTTTGATCCAATTGCTAGTCCTTATAATGGACATATGTTGCGTAACTTAAGCAAATATTATCTTCTGATATGTTGTAAGCAAGGTAGCAGTACTCATTTTTGCCATTTTCTGGCCACGGCCTTTGTGACAGACGTGCTGGTGGGTTCGAATCCCTCAGTAATGGGCCCTAAAAAGAAAGGCCTCCATAGCTGGAGGCCTATCAAATCAGTGGTGGGCGATGAGGGATGTCGCGTGCGGCTGACGCCGTCCGCTCTCGCTTCGGGCCTACGGCCCTCGCGTGCTGCGCTGGAAAACGCTTCGCGTTTCCTCAGCTCCGCACCCTTGCGGGTTCGAATTCCTCCGCTTGCCCACAAGAAAGCGCCCTGGGCCGTTATGGGCTTAGAGCGCTCAGTTTTAATGGCTGGGCTGCGGAGACTTACGGCGAACACCTCCATGTACGCCCTGCCCTGCGGTTTCGCCGTCGTGGGGGAGTCACCGCGCCTCGCGCGCTAGGACCTGTACAGCCCGCGCCTGATCGCCTCGGCGATTGCCTTGTTCGTGTTGGTGCCGTGGTAGCCGTCGGCCCCGTCCGGGCCGCACGAGATACCGTGGGCGATCAGCCATTGCTGGTGCCTCATGATGGTACCGCTGTTCATCTGGCGTGCCTGCACGCCGCAGAACTCGGGGTAGACCTTGCAGCCCACCTTCTTCTGCAGCGCCAGCACCATGTCCGAGCCGACGCCCTTGCCCGTCTTCGCCCACTCCACGCCGCCGTCGGTCGCCCAGAAGTGGGTCTTGTTGGCGAGCCACTGGCCGGAGACCACGCCGTCCGCGGTCGTGCCTAGCTGCCTCTGGATAGCGCGGGCGAACTTCGGGCCCCAGTAGCGGACGTCGCCGAGGTCGGGGTCGGTGTGGTCGGCCACCTCCGTGTTCGATCCGGATAGCGTCTTGCCGTCGTTCAGCCAGTACAGCGTGCCATCCCACGGGTAGCTGTAGTACGGCTTGATGTTGCTCTCGCGCCCAGTCTGGTCGCCCTTGGTGCCCGTGATGGTGCCCTTCTCGCTGATGCTGAACTGCGCCAGCAGGTCGCCGCGGGCGGAGCCGTAGGGCGAGACGCAGACGGCCGTGTGGCAGCGCTTGTTGACGTAGATGTCTCCGCGCTGCGCGGACTTGACGCCCATCTTGCGCCATCCGAACAAACCGGTTTTCAGCAGCTGCTCGACCATGTTGCCGGTGTAGCTGGCGCCGTAGGTGTTGACGCCGACGGCGCGCAGCGCGGTGATCACCGCCGAGCTGCAGTCCCGGTCGCCGCCCGCGACGGTCACGGTGGTGCCGTCGGACAGCGTGACGGTCTCCGTGGTGCCGTCTCCCATGCGGGTGTACTGCGAGTAGCCGTGGCCGCTGCCCCCGTCATGGGTGACGAGGTGCTCCATGACCTGCGCGAACGCCTCGCGCTGCGTGATGGCCATGGCTAGTCCCCCTTGACCTCGCCGAGCGCCAGGAGGGCGTCCAGCCACTTGTCGGTCACGCCGACGGCCCTGAAGGAGGCGTATGCCACCTGCACTCCTCCCACGCACGCGAAGATGGATGTAACCCATGCCGACGCGTCGGTCGGCATGCCGCCGGCCATGGCGGTGAGGGCGCCGCACAGCGCCGAGACGGCGATAGCGAGCCAGCGCGCCGTGTTGCCGCCCATGGCCTTAGACTTGATCGCCTGCACGATGTACGGCACGACCAGCACCGTGCACACCGTCAGGCCCGCCTGAATCTCTGTCATTCGATTGCTCCTATCTGTCTGATTCCTTGTCGTACAGCAGGTCGACGCGGTCGCAGATGTGGTCCACTTTTGCGGCCATGCCCTGGCTGCGCGCCTGGCTGTGCGCGAGGTCCGAGTGCAGCACCTCGTTCGAGGCCACCACGGACTCCATCAGCGTCTTCATGGCCTCCATGAGGCTGTTGGACCTCTCCATCTGCGCCGCGATGCGGCCCTCCATCTGCGAGCGCTCGCGGTCGCGCTGCGCCCGCTCGGCCACCTCCTCCTGCTTGCGCTCCTCGCGCTTCAGGTCCAGGGCGCCCTTGCGCTCGTTCTGCTTCTTGTACTCGTCCAGAAACTGGCGGCCGAAGTAGAACGCTATGAGGCCGAGCAGGACGCCTCCGAGCCATTCCGGGCCGAACGGCGCGAACAGGCTCAGCACCTCCACGGCCTACTCCTCCTTTGACGAGATGATGGCGTCGCGCTCTCGCTTGGTGATCTTGCCGGCAGCCAGCAGCTGCTCCAGGCTCTCGTCGTTGTAGAAGCCCTTCAGGTACCACTTCTGCACGCGCTGCGCGAACTTGCTCAGCTTCACGGCCATCTACTCCACCTCCCCGGGTGCGGTCTCGTCCTCGTCGTCGATAGGCAGCTCCACGTCGGCGCAGGCGGCCACCAGCTCGGTCAGCGCCTCCTGGCGCTCGACGCGGCTGGCCAGGTTCTCCTGCTCGCGCGCGGCGGCCAGGTCGTCCGGGGCCTTCTTGATGTTCAGCATCGGCTACTCCTTCCATAGTCCCTTGTACCAGGCGTCGGAGCGCCTGATCAGCCCGAAGCTGTCACCCTTGGAAGCGTGGTCGCGCCAGCCCTGGTAGCTCTCGTCGACGTCTGCGCGCATGATGCGGCCGACGCGGTTCAGCCGAGCCATGCGGCGGATGCGGCGGCGCATGTCCTTGACGTTCGACGGCTTGACGAACATGAGGGCCTTCCCCGTGTCGGTCAGGTGGAAGTCGAAGCCCAGGAACTCGATGCCGCCGCGCAGCGGGTACACGCGCGACTTCTTGGGGTTCAGCTCGAAGCCTAGGGTATGCAGCGTGTCGCCGAAGGCCGCCATGGCGCGCTCGGCCTCCTCGCGCGTCGGCAGGATGGCCACGGCGTCGTCCATGTACCTGATGTAGTTCCTGATGCCCATGAGGTCCTTGGCCATGTGGTCCAGCGGGTCCAGCACGCTGATGCCGGCGATCTGTATCATCTGGCTGCCCGGGTTGTAACCGACCTCGCCGGGGTACTGGTTGCGCATGACCGCCGTGGCCATGGCCATGATCTCGGGCGGCAGCTTGCGTGAGAACGCGTCCTCGGCCACCTCGTGGCGCATGTTCGGGTAGTACCCCGCCACGTCGATCTGGCACACCCAGCCGTTCGGACCGTGCCTGCGGTAGTGGCGCCGCATGAACTCCTTCAGCCTCTCGCGTGCGTAGTCGGTGCCCTTGTCCTCCTGGCAGGCGCAGTTGTCCTTGATGAAGCCGCGCACCATGCGGGGGTAGATGCTGTTGTCGTTGAGGCTCCGCTGGAACACGCGGTCGGCGAAGCCCACGCTCACGATGGTGCGGCGCTTCGGCCTCGTTATATCGAACTCGCGCGTCTTGCCGCACTTGAACGTGCCGTCCTGCAGCCTGCGGCTCATGGCCAGCGTGCGCTCGGGCAGGTTGAGCATGTAGCTCGCCACGCTGTCCTTCCAGATCACCCCGCGCCGGCACTTCCTGGCACTCTCCATCAAAGCGAGGAACCCGACGACGCCGTTAAGCTCGCCGGGTTCCAGTTGTGGGTGGGGTCCGGGGCGCACTGCAGCCGAACGCGTTCCAGCCGCGTCGGCGTCGCCCCGGCATTGGTCGGCCCTCTCGGGCTCGGGGTCGCGGCTCCCCGCGCCGGCTTCTGCCCGCTCCGCGGCTGCACCGCAGGCTTTCAAGGGGCCTCCACCGGAGTGGTCGGGAGCGCAGCGATTCGCGTTCTGCGCGTTCGTGTTGTTGACGTTGCCGGACGCGTTCACGTAAAACACGTTGTTGCCGTTGTTGCGATTAGCGGAACGAAGGAACACGTTCTGTTCAGCCGCGGCCCCAGCTATCTCAGATGCCCGTATCTCCTGGCATCGGATGCCCTCCATGCGGCGATCTCCTCTCTGAGGTCGACCGCCTGGCCTATCCAGTATACAGCCTTGCCCTCGGCCAGGTGCATGACGTCCCATGAAAGGTTGATGAGGAACAGCAATTCCCGGCAGCACGTCATGGCCATGTCCTGCAGCCTGCGGCGCTCCGCGTACAGCGCCGCGTCGTCGCGCACTTTGATGTCGTTGGCACACCAGATGAAGCGCGCTATGTCGAACACGGCGGACTTCACCTTGTCGGTCACGGCGGACTGCTCTGGTTTGAACACCTTGGGGTTCGCCGTGATCTCGAGCGTGTGCTCGACGAGGTCGCAGGCGTCCAGGAACGCCTTCAGCTTGCACTTCTTCCTCAGCCTCTTGGGCACTGACAAGGCGGTCTCCTATCGGTAGTGGGGCGGGCGGTGGCCCGCCCCGGATGGTTATTGATGATTAGATGGCGCGGGCGGGAGCGCAGCGAAACGCGTCCTGCGCGCCCGTGCTGTTGACGGTGCCGGACGCGTACACGCAAAACACGTGGCTGCCGTTGGTGCGATTAGCGGAACGAAGGAACACGTACTGCGGGCTGGTCTTGCCGTTGATGGCGTAGGTGATCAGCTGCTGCCACGTCTGCAACAGCGCCAGCGGCGTCGGGGACTGCGCGATGCGCGCCCAGTACTCCCAGGCCTCGCCCTCCTTGCCCTTCATGCCGGACTCGTTGAGCGCCAGGAAGTGCTCCTCCAGGCTCGGCAGGAACACGAGGTCGTAGGTCGTGTCCAGCACCGGCTCGTTGGCGGTGCCCTCCTCGCAGTAGGGCACGCCGGTGACGACCTTCACGCGGCGCATGACGGCCAGCTCCTCGGCGGGGATGCCGTCCAGGAAGCCGTGCTTGCCGACGTACTCGGGCGGGCGGTCCCACTTGTTCTGGGGCTTCCACCAGTTCGTGCCCTTGCCGTTGAGGTACTGGCGCAGCGCGGACTGGCTCCAGCGGTTGTAGCCGTAGGCGCAGCGGTAGATGCTGTTCATGTTGCCGTTCGGCTTGACGCCGATGGTGCCCAGGCTCGTGCCCTGCACGCCCTCGCTCATGCCCACCGTCTCGATTGGGCTGGCGTCGGCGACGGTCTTGTAGGACTTCACCTGCCACGTGCCCGGGTCTCGGTCCGGCGCGTACTCCATGCCTGCCAGCACGCCGCCCTCGGGCACGTCCTTGGCGAGCGTGAACTGGTAGGTCTTGCCCTTGACAACGTTGGTTCCCCACGAGGTGCCCATGGTCAGGTTGTAGGTGCCGGCCGCCAGCGCCTGCTCGCAGTACCAGAAGGCCTCCTTCTCGTCGAACTGCGTGCCGAAGGGCAGCGTGTGGTGCCACTGGATGATGATGCCGGGCTGCTTCTCGCCGTCTTGCAGCTCCAGCACCTCCGGGAAGTGGCACACGTCGTTGGGCACGTCGTAGGCGGTGCCGCCGTCCGGGTCGGTCCACTGGGAGGTGATCTGGTCGCCGATGCCGAGCACGTAGGGCGCCAGGCCGTCGCGGCTCATGCGCGCCAGGCCGTCCCAGTCGGTCTTCAGCTCGGCCACCTTGCCGTGCGCCATCGCCTGCAGCGCGCCGGCGATGGCTCGGCCCGTGTCGTCGGTGATGACCGGGTACTCGACGATGCTGTCGTTCTCTGCCATGTCTAGCCCTTCCTCTTTACTCTCACGGCCACGCAAAGCTGGCCCTTGCTGTTGACGCACAGGCCGTTGGTGAGCGCCAGCACGTCGCGCTCCCACTCGGCCATCTTCTGGCTGTAGTTGCTGGCGCGCTCGGCCTCGGCCGTCACGCGCTCCGCCTCCTTCGCCACGCGCGCCTGCTCCTGCGCCGTCGCGGTCTCAGTGATGGACGTGCAGGCGTTGATGGCGGCGGTGGCCTGGCGGGTGATCTCGTCGGCGTTGGCGGCCATCTCGGTCGACTGCTCGATGATGCGGTCCAGCATGGGCACGTAGGCGCCGGTGACGGCATCGGTCAGGTCCACGTTGTCCAGCACCTCGATGCGCAGGCTGTTGGTGGAGCCCGTGAAGTCGCGGCCGACGATGCGGAAGTAGGCCATGGTCACGGAGCCGCGCACGGCCGCCACGGCGTCGGGGAAGCGGTAGGTGAACTGGCCGCCCTGCCCCTTGTCGACCACCTCCTCCATGATGGGGAAGCCGCCGGCGTTCTCCGCCATGAACGAGACGGTGCAGTTCGTGAGGTCCAGCGCCACGCCGTCGTCCATGATCTGGAACGTGCGCTGGAGGCTCCGCGAGTCGCCGCGGCGCGCCCTCAGCGCGATGACTGGCATGAACTGGGTGCTGGACTTCTGCAGGTCCAGCGTCAGAATCTCGCGCATGCCGTTCCTTTCTCTCTCTATCCGATAATTCCGAGCACGACGCAGCCCGCGGGCATGACCAGCACGAGCGCCGTATCGCCGGCCCTCGGCGAGCACGACGCCAGCTTGCTGCACGGCGTCGGCTCGGTCGAGCCGCGCAGCCTCACGTTCACCGTGGGGCCGTCGACGGACAGCACCGGCGCGCGCGTGTGGTAGTCGGCGGCGGTCCTCTCGGGCCACAGCGCGGCGGCCAGCCGGTCCGCCAGCTCTCCGCTAGGCGTCATTCCTCCACACCACCTCTCCAGCAGTCGTCACCTTGAAGTCCGGGCGCAGCAGGCGCCGCATGGTGTGCGTCGTCGCGCCGCCCAGCCCGAACTCGACGTCCTTGGCGGTGATGCCGCCCAGCTGCTCGACGCCGGCCTCGCGGTAGTCGAGCAGCCCGCACTCGCCGACGCGCGACGGGATGAACAGGCCGTGCACCTCCACGTAGTCGATGCGCGTGGAGTTGTCCAGCAGCCTCTTGCGCGCGGCGGCCTTCAGCGCCTCCAGCATCTTCTCGGGCGTGTCGCCGGACAGCTCGGTCACCTCGTCGTCCAGCTGGCGCTCGCGGCGGCGCGTGACGGTCGAGGCCGCGCTGCGCGGGTCGTCGTTGCGCGCCTCGGCGTACAGCCCCACGTTGTCGTCCTCGTACCACAGGCGCACCACGTTGGGCGTGTCGGCGCGGTTGTCCCTCACCGTGACGGAGGGGAAGAACACGCTGGTCTCGTCGTCTCGGAACGTCCACGACGGCGCGCGCTCCGTGGGCTCGACGTAGGGCTGCATCTGGACGGCGCCCCACGCGTCGGTGGTCGCGCTGCCGAAGTCGGCGGCGGACAGCAGCCAGTTGGCGATGCCCAGCCACTTCTCGTCGCGCTCGAACGTGTGCGCGCCGCTCAGCCTGTGGGACGACGGCGCGGCGTTGACGACGAGGCCGAGCGCGCGCAGGAAGTCGGCGGCGGTGTCCACGGTGGGCGTGCCGGCGGGCAGCGTGAGCGGGTAGCCGGGGCCGGTGGAGGCCGCCACGGTGAGCATGCCGGACAGGTCGGCGCTGCCGCTCACCAGCGAGCCGTCCAGGTCGGTCTCGCCCAGCTCCAGGAAGCCGGTCACCACGGGCCCCTCCCAGCTCTCGCCGGCGTCGTCGGTGAAGCCGTAGTACACGCGCACGGCGTCGTCCTCGTCGGGCACCGTGGAGCCCTCGTAGTCGATGGAGCCGGTTGCCTTCAGCTCCTTGAACTGGCTCTCGGAGGACTTGCCGCCGGTGATCTGGCCGTAGTCCTCCGCCTCCTCCATCCCCGGCCACTTGACGCGCCGGAACGTCCAGCGCTCGTGGTAGCGGTTGCCGTGCCACCTCATAGGCCCTCACCGTCCAGCCTCGTGGCCTCCAGGCTCACGCTCCACTGGCGCTCCGCGTTGCCCAGCGACGGCGCCAGCTTGGCCGTTGCCATGAACGGGAATACGAAGCCGTACAGCGTCTTCATCACCAGCCGCTCGCCGCTGCACACGGCACGGTAGAACGCCAGCGCCTCCTCGCGGCTGTTCAGCGTCACGGACGCCGCGTGCTTCTCGGCCACGCGGTCGGAGGACACGCCCACCGGGTAGCGCCTGCCGGCCAGGCGGAACGTGGAGAACTCCGGCTCGACGGCGATCTCGTCGGCGGGGTTGTACCTGCCGCGGGCGATGCCGCCGGACCAGTAGACGAACACGTGGCCCGAGTCGATGTGCCCCGGGAACCTCGTCTCGCGCACGGCGCCGGACGCGGCTATGCTGGCGGTCTCGTAGGCGTAGTCCGTGTTGAGCGGCGCGTACTCGTCCGTGAGCTCCGCGCCGGCGTGCAGGCCGTCGGCCAGCAGCGTGCGCACGCCGCCGACGTTGCGCCAGACGCTCGCCGACTCCATGGGCGCGG
>UQPT01000055.1:0-13796 GCA_900543045.1 uncultured Collinsella sp. | reverse complement strand
ATGACCAGAAGGTCAATGCCGCCTCGTTTCAAGGCACCTTGCTCGCTCTGGCGGGTTTTCGCTGACTTTGCCAAGGCATCGGCGTCGCCTTTGTTGGCACTTGGGGACGTTCCTTTTGTGTCGGCACTTGGGGACAGTCCTTATGTCAAGAGATTGGTGCAAGAGGGATAGGTTGCCTTGCGTCGATCTAAATAGGTTGCGGTGAGATAGTTCTTGAATTGGCCTTATTGAGGACTAAACAGGAACTATCTCACCGCAACTGCGTTGAACGTTTTTTGGCAACTGGTTTACTTGCTCGCGAAGAGCCAGACCAGGATGATCGCTAGAATCACGGCGACGATGCAGACGATGGCACCGGTGAATTTGATGCGTGAGTCGCGGGTGCGCTCTCGTACGTCATCCTCGGTAGCCTCGAGCTGGGCCACTTCGCGCTCGGTTTCGGCGTGTTCGGCCTTATCTCGTGCCAAGGACCCGGCGAGCGACTCGGTGATCTCGGGATGGTCGTGCACTTCGGTCGCCTGTTCGATAATCGACTGCGCATGTGCGGCGTCCGCCTGGGCGTTGGCGATGGCCTGCTCCTGCTCGCGACGAGCCTTGTCCTGCGCGGCGATCTTCTCGCGCAGTTCACGCTGGCGCGTCGCGGCGGCAGTTTTTGCGGACTGCAGCTCGTCGCGCGCAGCATCTGCCTCAGCCGTTACGGCCTGGTGCGCGCGTTTAGCGTCGGCGATGGGGGCCTGTGCCTGTTCGACGGCCTGCTCGGCGGCGGCGAGCGAATGCTCAAGGTCGGCGGTCACGCGTGGAATGTCTTCCTCGGCCTTGCGCAGGGCATCGGCGGCATCGGAGATCTGCATCGAGAGCTCGCTGGTGCGCACGGTGTAATTGGCGGGGTTCGCCGAAGGATTGCGCTGCAACTCGGCATACTCGCGTCGCAGCGTTTTGAGCTGTGCACGAGTTGCGTCGGCAGTTTGCTGTGCGGCGGCGACACCTGCGTCGCGCTCTGCCTTCACCTTGTCGCGAATGCGCTTGGAATCTTCGAGTCGACGAACCAGGCGGTTGCCGGTTTCGCGCGAACTCGCCTCGCGAGCCTCTACGGCATCGAGTGCAGCCTTGAGGCGGCGCTCGGCTGCATCATCTTCTGCCTTCATTTGCTCGAGCTGGCCCTTGAGCTCAGTCGCTTTGGCGGCATGGGCGTCGCGGTCAATCTCGGCGGCCGCAGCGGTCTTTTGTGCCGTGGCGATTGCCTGACGCTGTTCGGTGACAATCTGGTCGTAGCGCCCCGCGATATCCTGCCGCGTCTCCAGCTTCTCGGCCTGATCGGAAATGCGCTGCTCCAACTCTGCCAGGTGGTCGCGGGCATCGGCGAGTGCCTTTTTCGCGGCGTTCATCTCGCGCATGGCCGAGGCTCCCTGTGCGATAAAGGCACCCACGGCGTTCGCAGTGTTCGAGACGGCAGTTCCCAGGTCGCGGCTCGCGGCGGGGGCGTGCGGGGCGATCGGGCGATCGATTTCAGCGGCGTCTACATCGGTAGTTTGCGGCGCGGCGATATTGCCGGTGCCGCCTTCAATCACGGAAAAGCCCGCTGCATGCGGGTCGACGGCGTCCGCGCCAATCGTGGGATGTTCGAGCTGCAGAAACGAGGGCATAGTGCTGCCCTGATCGGCAACGGGGGTCTCGCCGGGCACAAAGGTCGAGGCGGCTTCGGCGGCCTCTTCTTCCTCGGCGTCAACGTCGGCATCGGCGACAGCATCCTTCATCGCTTTGACAGCATCCATCATGGAATCCATGACGGCATCGAGCTCTTCTTCCGAAGATACCTCGATGGGGCCTGCTGCTTGCGGGGCAGTGTCCTTTTCGGTGGCGTCGTCCTGAGCGGCCGAATCGTCGTTTTGCTCGTCTGCATCTTCGGCGCCAGGGGTTTCCGCCGTAGCGCTTTCGTCCAAGAATGGGCCGTCGAGGTCAATATCATCGCAGGTCACAGCGTCGGCATCTGCAGTGACGTCTGCGGAATCATCAATATGCTGTTGAGTCTGGGGGTCCAGCTCGTCTGTCATAGGCATGTGCTCCTCATCGTTGTTTGTCACCCTATGATAAAGTCTCGCGCCGACATCCCGCGCGCTGCAGCAAAGTTTCAAAACGTGTTCGATGGCTCGCGTCGATAGCAAAAACTCGGCCACTTTATCCAGTTTGTACTTGACATTCCCTTCGCCGAAAGACGTTGCGCCGTTCGCCTGCCATGGGCTTTATTTTTCACTTGAACCCGCTAAAGTTGCATTTCAGCTTTTGGCGCGTGAAGTTGGATGCGCGCAGTCGACGGGCAGGCCCGTCGCGATTTGAAAGGACTTTATATGGGACTTTTCACTGGTAAGACCGTGATCGTCACCGGCGGCGGCAAGGCCACGCTCAAGGACGGCTCCGCTGGCTCCATCGGCTACGGTATCGATATCGCTTTTGCCAAGGAGGGCGCAAACCTCGTCATTACCGGCCGCAACGTTGCCAAGCTCGAGGCTGCCAAGGAATCCCTCGAGGCCGTGTACGGCGTCAAGGTTCTGCCTGTTCAGGCCGATGTCTCGGCTGGTCAGGACAACGAGGCCGTCGTGCAGAACGTTATCGACAAGGCCATTGAGGAGTTCGGTCGCATCGACGCCGTCGTCAACAACGCTCAGGCCAGCGCCTCGGGCGTGACCATTGCCGATCACACCATGGATCAGTTTAACCTGGCCATTTACTCTGGCCTGTATGCCACCTACCTGTACATGCAGAAGGCCTATCCGCACCTGAAGGAGACCAAGGGCTCCGTGGTCAACTTTGCTTCGGGCGCCGGCCTGTTTGGCAACTACGGCCAGTGCAGCTATGCCGCCGCCAAGGAAGGCATCCGTGGTCTGACTCGCGTTGCCGCCAACGAGTGGGGCAAGGACGGCATCAACGTCAATATCGTTTGCCCGCTTGCTTGGACCGCCGCGCTCGAGAACTTCCAGGATGCCTATCCCGAGGCGTTCAAGGCCAACGTCCACATGCCGCCGGCAGGCCACTACGGCGACGTCGAGAAGGAAATCGGCCGCGTTGTCGTTCAGCTCTGCGGTCCCGACTTTAAGTATATGAACGGCGAGACCGTCACCCTCGAGGGTGGCATGGGCCAGCGTCCGTAGGAGTTACGGCGTTTTACCAAACGCCGTAACGGGCCGACGCTGCGCGGGCCGCATTTGGACAATCTGCCGTTCAATTTCAAGGGCGCGACCAGAAGGTCAGCGCCCTTTCATTTCACGGCACCTTGTCTCAAATGCGACCCGCTCGCTGACGTTGCCAAAATATCGGCGTTGCCGTGGCTGGTAAATAGCTCCACTCATCGGGGACGTACTTAAATGAGTGCCCGCAGAATGAAAGTGGATAATCTCCCGTTTTTGGGCTGTGCTTTGGGCAAAAGTGGGAGATTATCCACGCTCATCCGGTAAGCGTCCAAAAATCCACGCTCATTTGCCGTGTCCCTGCCGTATCCTCCTCGCACCAGTTTCTGTCGAGTCGGTGCTTCTTGCGGGTTGCCCGTATAATGGTTTGCGTATGAACCGCAACCAAGGAGTTCCAGTTTATGGACCAGAACCTTTTTAAATTCGACCTGATCGCCGAGGACCCGACGACGCACGCGCGTGCCGGCGTACTGCACACCCCGCACGGCGACATCGAGACGCCGATTTTTATGCCCGTGGGCACCAAGGCAAACGTCAAGGGCATTCCTACCGAGACTGTCAAGAAGCTCGGCGCCCAGATCGTGCTCGCCAATACCTATCATCTGTCCATGCGTCCCGGCGAGGACACCATCGCCGAGCTGGGCGGCCTGCACAAGTTCATGAACTGGCACGGCCCCATCCTCACCGACTCGGGCGGTTTCCAGGTCTTCAGCCACAACGATGCCGTCAAGCTCACCGACGAGGGCGTGCGCTTTATCGTCAACGATTACGACGGCCGCCACGTGTTTTGGACGCCCGAGGACAACATGGAAATCGCCATGAAGCTCGGCTCCGACATCTGCATGCAGCTGGACCAGTGCCCGGGCTATCCCGCCACGCGCGCTTACGTTGAGCGTGCCGTCGAGCTGTCGAGCATGTGGGCCGAGCGCTGCTATAAGGCGCATACCCGCGACGACCAGGCACTCTTTGGTATCGTTCAGGGCGGCATGCACCTGGATCTGCGCCTGCGCTCGCTGCGCCATCTGGAGGAGTGCGGCGACTTCCCGGGCTATGGTATCGGTGGCTATTCGGTGGGCGAGGATCACGAGACCATGTTCGAGACCCTGGCGCCGCTCGTGAGCGAGTACATGCCCAAGCATAAGCCGCGCTACCTGATGGGTGTCGGCAACCCCACCACGCTCGTACGCGGCGTGGGCGTGGGCATCGACATGTTCGACTGTGTGCTGCCGACGCGCACCGGCCGTATGGGCACGGCATTCTCCAGCGAGGGTCGCCTCAACTTCCGCAACGCTCGCTTTGCGCACGACGACGGCCCCATCGACCCCACCTGCACCTGCCCGGTGTGCACGGGCGGCTACAGCCGCGCGCTCATCCGTCACATGGTCACGCAGAAGGAGATGCTCGGCGGCATTCTGCTTTCGATGCACAACATCTACTACCTGCTCAACCTTATGCAGCGGGCCCGCCAGGCCATTATCGAGGGCCGCTACGGCGCGTTCGTGAGCGACTGGATGAACAGCCCTGCGGCGGTGGATTACTAAGAGCAGCACGGGCGCTTGCAGAGCGCGGGCAACGGCAAGGGGCGAGCGCCGGCCGGTCATCACGTTTGCTAACACCGCTTGCGCGACCGATGACCGATAGCTTGCAAGCACTTGATGCATCGTGGGTACCATACCGAATAGTTGATGTTCGGGCGGGTGTTTGGCGCACAGCGTCGACCCCGCCCGTTTTTCTTTTTCTCGATAGGAGTACCCATGATTAAGAATGAGAACGTCGAGGGCGAGCCTGTCTACGACGAGACGTACCGCCGCGGCCCCGTGGTCATGCGCGGCCCCATGATTCCTAAGGACAACACCTACGCCAACCTGCTGGCGCCCGAGGACTCGACCGACTGGCTGCATGCCGACCCGTGGCGCGTGCTGCGCATTCAGGCAGAGTTTGTCGATGGTTTTGGCGCGCTTGCCGAGCTTGGACCTGCGGTGACCATCTTCGGTAGCGCCCGCACGCCCAAGACCGATCCGCTCTACAAGGCGGCGCGTACCGTCGGGCGCAAGATCGCGCAACGTGGCGTGGCGGTCATCACCGGTGGCGGCCCCGGCATCATGGAAGCGGCCAACAGGGGAGCGGCGAGTGTCAACGGCAAGTCAGTTGGCCTAGGCATTGAATTGCCGCACGAGCAGGGGCTCAATAAATACGTGAACCTCGGCATGGACTTCCGCTACTTCTTTGTGCGCAAAACCATGTTCGTTAAGTACAGCTCGGGCGCCATCGTATTTCCCGGCGGCTTTGGCACGCTCGACGAGATGTTCGAGGTTCTCACGCTGGTGCAGACGCACAAGGTCAAGCGCATGCCGCTCGTGCTGGTGGGCACCGAGTACTGGCAGGGCCTATTCGACTGGCTCAACGGCCCGGTGATGAGCACCGGTATGATTAGCCCGCTCGATCCGGATCTGGTACACATTACCGACGACCTCAACGAGGCCGTTGACATTGCGCTCAGCGGGCTGATGTAGATCAATCGTGCCCACGCGACATGAATATGCATGGCAATCTGATGTTATCTAACATCAGATTGCCATTTATATTGGGTATACTGGTGTAAAAGACGAGGGCGAGGAGGTCGCAAATGTCTACAGCAACAGTTAAGCCTACGACGGTTCGAATCGAAGAGGGGCTCAAGGAGCAGGCGACTGAGTTCTTGGATTCGGTCGGCCTCAGCCTCAATTCCTATCTCAATCTTGCCGTTCGGCAGCTGGTAAATCAGCGAAAGATTCCTTTTGAGATTGTAGGAAGGGCGGAGGTGCCCAACGAGGTGACGAGGCGCGCCATGGTGATCGCCGAGGCTCATGAGCTGGGGATTTTGCCGGACGATAGCCTGTCATTCAATAACGCTGATGAGCTTATGTCATTCCTCGATGAGGAATAGCGATGTTCGAGATTAAAGTCGAGGCTCAATTTAAGGTGGACTACAAACGAACGATGCGCATGCATCCGCAGCTAAAAAGTGAGTTTAAAGCGGCGGTTGCAGAGCTTGTGGCTCATGGGTCACTTCCGGCGGAGTATGGCGCCCACGAGCTCTCAAACCCGGGCGGAAACTACAACGGCCACATCGATTTCCACCTATCCGATGGCTTGGTCGATGTGGTCGTTCTTTATCTTCCCCATAAGACTAACCCAGTGATTAGGCTGGTGAGAATGGGCACTCATCAGGAACTGTTTCAGGGTCCGCTGGGCTGATCGCCGATTTCTAAGTTGCGGTGGAATAGGGATTGATTGGCGGCTAATAAGCCAAAAACAGTCCCTATTCCACCGCAAGAGGTAAAGGTGCCCCTAGTGGATGGGCTGGTAGCGGGGGCAGTAGCTGATGGCGATGGCATCGACGCCTACGTGGGTGGCGATGGTGCAGCCGATGGGGCCAGTGCCGGCGTCTACGTAGTCCTGGCCCGCGAGCGCCTCGTTGACAAGTTCCTGCTCCTCGGCGGCGCCGGTCGTGAGCACGCGCACGCTTGAGCCCGGGTGCTCGTCCAAAAACGCGAGGCAATCTGCCATGGTGTTGGCGACGATGCGCTTGGCGCCGCGGCCCTTTTTGATTGCCTTGATCTCGCCCGATTTCCACTCCGGCGAAACGGCCAGGCGAATGTTGAGTATCTGCGTCAGCTGGCCGGCGAGCTTGGGGGCGCGGCCGTTTTTGACCAGGTTCTCGAGCGTGCGGGGAATCAGCAGCAGGTGGGCTTCGGGCAGCGTCGCGCGGATCTGCGCTTCGGTCTCGTCCAAGCTGCGGCCGTCCTCGCGCATGGCAAGCGCGTACTCCACCAGCAGGCCCTCGGCGCCCGAGCCGGTGCGCGAATCGATGCAGCGCACGTCGAGCTCGTGGGTCTCGGCGACCAGGCATGCGTTGGAATAGCAGGCGGACCACTCGCTGCACAGCGAGATAAAGATCGCGTTGTCGTGGCCATCGGCGCGTACGCGGTCAAACAGCGCCTTGAACTCGCCGGCGCTCGGCTGCGAGGTGTGCGGCAGCTGCTCGGAGCCGGCCATGCGGGCGACGTATTCCTCGGCGGTAATCTGCACCTGGTCGAGCAGGTCCTCGCCCTCGATAATCACATGCAGCGGAATCACGTAAATGCCGAGCTCTTGGGCACGGGCGGGGGAGATGTCCGACGTGGAGTCGGTTATGATGGCAAAAGACATAATTGCACCTTTCGTTGGGGCGCGGCAGCGCCGCCTTCTGAAAGCAAAGTGCGACAAGTATAGTGGAGTTGCTCTACATTGCTAGGTTCAATTGTTGAATAGTCAACAGTTTGAAGCGGTGATGTGGAAATCATCAACTGGGGAAGAAGGGTGCCGATGGCGGCATTGCAACTTTGCGAGCGGCCGGTTGTGCTGTTCGATTTTGACGGCACGGTGGCCGATACGGGTCGGGCAGTGATGACCTCGACGCGCAAGACGCTGGCTGCGCGCGGGTTTTCGGAGACGCAGATGGGTGATCTGCGCCGCATGATCGGGCCGCCCCTGCGGAAGAGCTTTCACGACTTTTACGGCTTTTCCCGCGAGGAGTCGCTTGTGGTGGCCGATGAGTACCGCGCCTTTTTTGATGAACTGGGACCGGAGGAGTATCCCGTGTTCAATGGGGTCCCCGAGCTGCTGGATGGGTTGGTCGCCCAAGGCAAACGTATGGCCGTGGCGACGTCGCGCATGGAGGCCAAGTGCATCGACATGGTGCATGAGCTCGGGCTCTCTCAGTTTGAGGCGGTGATTGGCATGAATCCGCCGCAGGGACGCGAGACCAAGGCCGATTCGGTCCGCGATGCCCTGGCGGCGCTCGGCGCGACGGCCGACGATGCCGTGATGATCGGCGATCGCTTTAACGATGTGGAGGGCGCGCACGCAATGGGCGTGCCGTGCATCGGCATCTATTCGGGCGCGGCGGCGCCGGGCGAGCACGAGGCGGCGGGTGCCGATGCGGTGGTGCACTCGGTGGCCGAGCTTGCTAAACTTTTCGCTATCTAATGACGTAATGTGAGGGGCGAGCGCGCTCGCCGCTCATTGGTAAGGAGGTCGTCCATGAATCAGGTGGAGCAGAGCGTCGCCGAGTATGTCGACGAGGTCTGGGAAGATGTCGTCGCCGATATCGAGCAGCTGGTGAGCTATCCGTCCGTGGCAGTTTCTGCCGATGCAGAGCCCGGCGCGCCGTTTGGCCGCCCGGTCCGTGACGCGCTCGACTGTGCGCTCGGCATCGCGCAGAAGCTCGGCTATCAGACGAGCGACGACGAGGGCTATGTGGGCATTGCCGATATTCCTGGCCGCGGCGACAAGCAGCTCGCGACCATCTGCCACGTGGACGTGGTGCCCGCCGGCCCGGGCTGGAACACCGACCCGTTTGCGATGGAGCGTCGCGAGGGCTGGCTGCTCGGCCGCGGCGTTATCGACGACAAGGGTCCGGCGGTGCTGTCGCTCTACGCCGGCGCCTATCTGCTCAAGCACGGCATTGTTCCGCGCTACACCTTCCGCGCACTGCTGGGCTGCGATGAGGAAGTGGGCATGTCCGACGTTCACCATTATCTGGAGAACCACGCGAACCCCGACTTTCTGTTTACGCCCGATGCCGAGTTCCCGGTCTGTAATGCCGAGAAGGGCCAGTTTGGGGCGACATTTGTGAGCTCCAAGATCGACGGCGGGCGCATTGTGTCCTGGAGCGGTGCCGAGGCGAGCAACGCCATTCCGTCGCAGTCTATCTGCGAGTTTGCGATTGCCGCCGATGAGCTGCCGGCGCCGGTCGAGAACGGCGACCGCCTGGAGATCACGGCGCTCGATAACGGGCATGCGCAGATTTTCGCCCACGGCATTGGCGGTCATGCCTCGATGCCAGAGGGAACGATCAACGCCGTCGGGCTGATCGTGGCGTATCTGCGCGAGGCCGAGGACGCGTTTGGTGCACGCGACGAGCGCCTGCTGACGCCTGCCGAGCACGAGTTCGTCAAGTTCCTGGCCTTTGTGCATGCGGACGCCTATGGTCGCGGCCTGGGTATCGATGCGACGAGTCCGGCGTTTGGCCCGCTTACCTGCAACGCTGGCGTCATCCGCGTGGCGGATGGCCATATTGAGCAGGTCATCGACGTGCGCTTCCCCGACAGCACGAGTGCCGATACCATCCGCGAGCAGCTCGATCCGCTCGTGGGCCGTTTTGGCGTGACGTGCCGTGTGGGTCGTGCGAAGGTGCCGTTCTCGGTCTCTGCCGACGATCCGGCCGTGAAGGCGCTTATTGATACCTATAACGAGTTTACGGGCAAGCATGCTGAGCCCTTTGCCATGGGCGGCGGCACGTACGCGCGCAACTTTGCCCGCGCCGTCTCGTTTGGCCCCGAGGAGACCGGTCTGGAGCTGCCCGAGTGGGGCGGCCAGATGCACGGTCCCAACGAGTGCGCCAACGAGGAACAGCTCAAGCAGGCGCTCAAGATTTATATCGTGGCGATCCTGCGCTTGAATGAGCTGGAGCTGTAGGGCTTCCCCAGGGACCTGGGAAACCCCTATATCCTGTTTGGATACAAACTTGCATTACGAGCCCGGTGCTTTTGCCCGGGCTTTTTGCGTCACTTGGGGACGTTCCTTTTGTGCCGGCAGATAAGGAACGTCCCCAAGTGCCGGCAGATTGGGACACTCCTTTTTGGCAATCTACAAAGACTGTCCCCAACGACTAGTCGTTTAAGAACGTCCCCAATGACTAGCTTGTAAAAGGTGAGGCATGCTTGCGACGGGGTTTGTTATTCGTTTGTAAAGCCCCGCCGCGCTTGCGGTAAGGGTCTATCAGATGCTCGTAATAAAGCGCAGCTGACGCGGGCGCTGCCCGATCGAGACCGTATCTTTCCAAACAGCAAAGCGGGCAGGGTGCCCGCGAGTCGCTTGTATGAAAGGAAGATCATGCTCGATCAGGCTTATTCTCGTCGTCAGTTCCTCGGCCTCGCTGGTGGTCTTGCCAGCATCGTCGGTCTCGGTCTCGTTGGTTGCGGCGGCGCAGGCGCAACCGACGCCGCCGACAAGGGTAGCGCCGCTGCTGCCGAGTCCGTCTCGGGCGAGGTAACCTACGACGGCGCCTCCTCGTTCCAGGCTCTCGTCGAGGCTGCTGCCGAGAAGTTTATGGATGCCAACCCCGACGTCTCCGTCTCCGGTTCGGGCAACGGTTCGGGCAAGGGCCTGACCGCTGTCGCCGCCGGCACCGTCACCATCGGTAATTCCGATGTCTTCGCCGAGACCAAGCTCGAGGCCGATCAGGTCAAGAACCTCGTCGATCACGAGGTCGCCGTCGTGGGCATGGGCCCCGTCGTCTCCAAGAACGTGACAGTCGACGACCTGACCCTCGAGCAGCTCAAGGGCATCTTCTCCGGCCAGATCACCAACTGGAAGGAGGTCGGCGGCGACGACGCCAAGATCGTCGTTCTCAACCGCAAGGCCGGCTCCGGCACCCGCGCCACCTTCGAGGCCGCCGTCTTTGGCGACGAGGCCGTCGACTTTAAGGGCGACGCCGAGCTCGACAAGTCCGGCGATGTCCAGACTCAGATGGGCAGCACCGACAACGCCATCTCCTACCTTGACTTCTCGCACTTCGATGACTCCAAGTTCAACGCCATCATGGTCGAGGGCGTCGAGCCCAAGAGCACAAACGTCACCGACGACTCCTTCAAGATCTGGGCGACCGAGCACATGTACTGTGCTAAGGACGCCGACGAGGCCACCAAGGCCTTCCTGGAGTTCTTGCTTTCCGACGACGTCCAGGGCAAGCTCGTCGAGGAGCAGGGCTTTATTCCCGTTTCTGCCATGAAGGTCGTCAAGGACGCCAGTGGCAAGGTCTCCGCTAAATAAGTAATCGCCCCCGGAAAGGTTTGCAATGGCAAAACAGCTGCCAAAGCGCGAGCTTGAGAACGTGGGCCTGGGCGTCACGGGTGCGTGCGTAGCGCTCGTGACGCTTGTCGTTGCCGCGCTCATCTTTATGGTCGCCCAAAAGGGCCTCTCGGCTTTTTTCAAGGACGGCGTCTCGATCGTCGAGTTTTTTATCGGTACCAAGTGGGACCTGGCCAACACGGCCGAAAACGGCCTGCCCTACACTGGCGCCCTGCCCCTGATCGTCACCTCGTTTGCGGTCATGGTGCTCTCCACGCTCATCGCACTGCCCATCGCCATCGGCTCTGCCATCTTTGCGGTCGAGATTCAGCCTAAGTTTGGCTCCAAGGTTTTTCAGCCGCTCATTGAGCTTTTGACCGGTATTCCCTCGGTCGTCTTTGGCCTGATCGGTTTTCACGTGGTCGTCGGCCTTATGAAGAGCGTTTTCCACGTGAGCACGGGTCTGGGTATCTTGCCCGGCGCTATCGTGCTGGCAGTCATGATTCTGCCGACGATGACCACGCTTTCGGTCGATGGCCTGCGCGCCGTGCCCGATAGCTACCGCCAGGGTTCGCTCGCGCTGGGCTACACCCGCTGGCAGACCATCTGGCACGTGGTGCTCAAGTCCGCCATGCCCTCGCTCATGACCGCAGTCATCCTTGGCATGACCCGCGCCTTTGGCGAGACGCTCGCCGTGCGCATGGTCATTGGCGGCATCGAGGCCATGCCGACGTCGCTGCTGTCGCCGGCGTCTACCATCACCACCACGCTCACCACGTCCATGGCGGTCTATGCCGAGGGCTCGGCCCAGGACGACATCCTGTGGGCGCTCGGCCTGCTGCTGATGGGCATGAGCCTCATCTTTATCCTGATCATCCATCTCATTGGCCGCAAGGGGGCGAAGGCTCGTGGCTAGCACGCGCATCCATATCGACGAGGCGAGACTCGGGCGTGTCCAAAGGCAAGACCGTATCGCCACGGGCGTGCTGACGGCGATTGTCGCCATCGTCATGCTTATCGTCGTCTCCATGGTGGCCTACATCCTGTTCGAGGGTATCTCGACGCTGTTCCAGCCGGGCTTTCTCACGCAGCCCGCACGCGCCAACGGAACGCAGGGCGGCGTGCTCTACCAGCTGTTTGACTCGTTCTATCTGCTGCTGATTACCCTGATCATCTCGGTGCCCATCAGCCTGGGCGGCGCGGTCTTCCTAGTTGAATACGCGCCCGACGGTCCCATTCGCGACATCGCCTCGACCGCCATCGAGACGTTGTCTTCGCTGCCCTCCATCGTCGTCGGCATGTTCGGCTTTCTGGTGTTCTCGGTGCAGCTGGGCTGGAAGTACTCCATCATCTCCGGCGCCGTCGCGCTCACCATGTTCAACATCCCCATCCTGGTGCGCGTGATTCAGCAGGCGCTCGAGGACGTGCCGCAGGCCCAGCGCGATGCGTGCCTGGCCATGGGCCTCACTCGCTGGGAGGCCACACTGCACATCCTGATTCCCGAGGCCATGCCCGCCATCGTGACCGGCATCGTGCTTTCGGCCGGCCGCGTGTTTGGCGAGGCCGCGGCGCTGCTCTTTACCTCGGGCATGAGCTCGCCGGTCCGCCTCAACTTCTTGAGCTTTAACCTGTCGAGCCCCACCTGCGCCTGGAACGTGTTCCGTCCCGGCGAGTCGCTGGCCGTGCACATCTACAAGATCTATGGCGAGGGCAGCCCCGAGGCCCAGCAGATCGTCTGGGGCACCGCGGCACTGCTGATGATTTGCGTGCTGCTGTTTAACGTAGTCGCCCGTATCGTGGGCAAGCAACTGGCAAGGAAGATGACGGCCGAATGAGCGATATGAATGCAACGCCCGCAACCGAGGCGGCCACGCCCGACACCCCCCAGGACTTTCTGTCGAGCGTGGGGGAGAGCGAGAGGCGCGTGCGCGTGAGCGGCAAGGCCGTGAGCGACGAGGTCGTGCTCTCCGCCAAGGACGTCAACGTGTACTATGGCGACCACCATGCGCTGCACAATACGTCGCTCGACTTCCACAAGGGTGAGATCACGGCGCTCATCGGGCCTTCGGGCTGCGGCAAGTCGACCTTCTTGCGTAGCCTCAACCTGATGAATCGCGAGATTCGCCGCTGTCGCGTGGAGGGCGAGATCAACTACCGCGGGCGCAACGTGAACACCAAGACCGAGAACACGTACGAGCTGCGTCGCTCCATCGGCATGGTGTTCCAGCAGCCAAACCCCTTCCGCAAGTCCATTCGCGACAACATCACCTTTGCGCCCAAGCGCCACGGCATCACCGACCGTGACGAGCTCGACCGCATGGTCGAGGAAAGCCTGCGCGGTGCCGCGCTGTGGGACGAGGTCAAAGACAAGCTCGACAAGAGCGCCTACGCGCTTTCGGGCGGTCAGCAGCAGCGTCTGTGCATTGCGCGCACGCTGGCGCTCAACCCCGACGTAATCCTGTTTGACGAGCCCTGCTCGGCGCTCGACCCCATCTCGACGCTGGCGATCGAGGACCTCATGTCGTCGATCGTGGCCGACCGCGCCATCGTCATCGTGACGCACAACATGGAGCAGGCGTCGCGCGTGTCCAACCGCACGGCGTTTTTCTACATGGGCGATATGGTCGAGTACGACGAGACCGACGAGATTTTCCAACGGCCCAAGGATAAGCGGCTGAATGATTACCTCACCGGCATGTTCTCCTAGTCCGGGACATGCTTGAGGCCCGCGGCGGCCAC
>UQPT01000054.1:0-14748 GCA_900543045.1 uncultured Collinsella sp. | reverse complement strand
AAAGGAACGTCCCCAAGTGCCGGGTCTCTGGCTTAGATGAAAAAGAGGCGCCGCGGAACCAACCCGCGGCGCCCCCTTTGCGTTGGCGTGTCGCCTAAGCTTTACAGCTGATACAGCGTGGTGAACTTGTCCTGCAGGTAGCTGCAGTAGTAGCGGGCGTCAAAGGCCATGCCGCACGCGCCCTTGATGAGCTCCGGCGCGTCCTTGGCGCGGCCCCACTGCCAAATGTGCCCGCCGAGCCAGGCGCGGACGGGTGCCAAGTCGCCGCTCGCGCAGGCGCCGTTGAGGTCGACACCGTCGCGGCACATGGCCGGCACAAACATGGCATCGTAGGCGCTGCCCAGCGCATAGGTGGGGAAGTAGCCAAACGAGCCGCCGCTCCAGTGCGTATCCTGCAGGCAGCCGTGCGTGTCGTCGGGAACGGGAATGCCCAGGTACTCGTTCATAAAGCGGTTCCAAAGCGCGGGGATGTCCTTGGCCGTGGCCTCGCCGGCAAACAGCATGCGCTCGATCTGGTAGCGCACCATAATATGCAGCGGGTAGGTGAGCTCGTCGGCCTCGGTGCGGATCAGCGACGGCTGAGCGATGTTCACGGCGTGGTAGAGCGTGTCCTCGTCGACGTCGCCGTAGACCTCGGGTGCGTGGCGGCGCAGCACCTCGAGCAGCGGTCCCATAAAGGCGCGGCTGCGACCCACGGTGTTCTCGAAGAAGCGGCTCTGGCTCTCGTGGATGCCCATGGAGGTGCCACCCTCAAGACAGGTGCGCGCATAGGCAGGATTGACGCCCAGCTCATACATGGCGTGTCCCGCCTCGTGGATGATGCTGTAGACGTTGGAGATGCAGTCGTCCTCGTAGATGTGCGTGGCGATGCGCGCGTCGCCCACCGAGAAGCCCTCGCTAAACGGGTGCTCGGTAAAGGCAAGCGTGGTGTCGTCCAGGTTCAGGCCGACAAGCTTCATCAAGTCGAAGCTCATGGCGCGCTGGGCAGCCTCGGGCACGTGGGCGTGCAAAAAGTCGGCAGCCGGCTGCTGGCCGCGCTCGCCGATGGCGTGCACGAGCGGCACGACCGTGGCCTTGACCTCATCGCAAAACGCATCGAAGCTCTTGGCGGAAAGCCCGCGCTCGTACTGGTCGAGCCAAACATCGTACGGATCGCGCTTGGGATCCATGAGCTCGGCCTGATATTTGAGCTTGTCGACAATCTTATCCACATAGGGCTCAAAGCTCGCCCAGTCGTTGGCCGCCTTGGCCTTGTGCCACACGGCATCGGCCTCGCAGGTGAGCCTGGTCCAAGCCTCGGCCTCCTCGGTGGGAATGACGCTCGCCTCGCGCTGGTCGCGGCCGAGCACGCGGATCTCGTTGAGCAGTTGCGGGTCGTCTACATGTCCGCCCGCGACGGTCTCGCGTGCCAGCGAGTGCACAAGCTCGACAGACTTTTTGCTGGTCAGGAGCTTGTGATGCTCGCCGGCAAGGGTGCCCATGGCGTCGGCACGCGCTGCGGCGCCGTTGGCGGGGGCAATGGTGGCGCCGTCGAACTCGGCAATCTTGAGCAGATACTCGCGGGTCCACAGCTTGCCCTCGAGCTTGCGGAACTTCTTGACGGCCTTATCGACCTTCATGCCCTTGGGCGCCTTGCCCACGGCGGCCTCGGCCTTCTTATCGTGCTTCTTTCCCATGCCATATCCTTAATCTCGCAGGTCGAGCGCCGTAGGTGGGCGCACGGCCAGTTTGCATACCTATCCGCCTTGTACCCAGCGCGAACAAAACGGAACGCGGCGATATGCTCGCAGAATGTGTTATCCTATAGCCCAATGCGTTGACGGAGAGGGTTTTGCCCGCCGCGTCGCCGGCAAGAGAGGGAAGGTCATGGGCTGCAAGCCTTCCTGCGGTGGCAAGGGCCAAGCGTTCACTCCCGAGCAGCGACCTCAACGGGCGCGCGGCTAGCGGCGGCGAAGCCCCAGTAGGGAAGCCGTGAGCCTCGCGATAAGGGGCGCAGAGTGGGCACGGCGGGCCAGACATCCGCTGGGTCAAACAAGGTGGTACCGCGGAATTCAACCGTCCTTGGGCAATGCACATGCCCGAGGACGGTTTTTTGTTACCGAACCGGGCCGCGCATCCGCAGCATCGGGCGGCGTCAGCCGTCCCGGAGCGCGGATGCGCGAGAGACGAAAGGGAAGACATGAGTCTGATTGATGATCTGGTCAAACTCGAGGAAGAGGCCAAGGAGCTCGTCGCCGGCGCCGACGACGCCGCCAAGCTCGAGGCCGCGCGCGTTGAGCTGCTCGGCCGCAAGGGCCGCATCACTGGCCTGATGCGTATGATGGGCAAGCTCGCCCCCGAGGATCGCCCCGTCATGGGCAAACGCGCCAACGAGATGCGCCAGCTGATTGAGGGCATGCTCGACGAGCGCAACACCGAGATGAAGGCCGCCGCCCTCAAGCGCGCACTGGAGCACGACGCCGTCGACATCACGCTGCCGGGCGTCCGTCCGCAGATTGGTCACCAGCACCTGATCAAGCAGATCATCGAGGAGGCCGAGGACATCTTCTGCGGCATCGGCTACACCGTCGAGTCCGGCCCCATGGTCGACACCTCCTACTACAACTTCACCGCGCTCAACGCTCCCATGGATCACCCGAGCCGCTCGGCCCGCGACACGTTCTACGTGGTCGACAACAACCCCGGCAGCGTCGCGCACCCCGAGGCTCACGCCCACGGCGAGTCCGACGTGCTGCTGCGCACCCAGACCTCGGGCGTGCAGATCCACACCATGGAGTCGCAAAAGCCGCCCATCTACATGATCTGCCCGGGCACCGTCTACCGCCCCGACACGGCCGACGCCTGCCACCTGCCGCAGTTCAACCAGATCGAGGGCCTGGTCGTCGACGAGGGCATCACCTTTGGCGACCTTAAGGGCACGCTCGACTACTTTGTTAAGTGCATGTTTGGCGAGGACCGCAAGACGCGCTACCGCCCGCACTTCTTCCCCTTCACCGAGCCCAGCTGCGAGGTGGACGTGAGCTGCCACGTGTGCGGCGGCAAGGGCTGCAACTTCTGCAAGCACAGCGGCTGGATCGAAATCCTGGGCTGCGGCATGGTCGACCCCAACGTCCTCATCAACTGCGGCATCGACCCCGAGAAGTACACCGGCTTCGCCTTTGGCATTGGCGCCGAGCGCGTCGCGGCCCTGCGCTACGACCTGCCCGACCTCAGAACTCTCATGACGGGCGATATGCGTTTCCTGAATCAGTTCTAGGCTGCGGCCTGCCCAAGCACGGCACCTCGGCGCTCATTCGTCGCTTGCGTACCAAAGTACGCGGCGCTCCTCTTTCGGGCCGATCTGCCGCACTTGGACAACCCTCGCTTTGTAAGGAATGTTCACAAAGTTGAAGTTTCCACCTGCATCTCTTCGCAGGCTTTCAGTATGAAAGGAGAG
Organism: uncultured Collinsella sp.; assembly: GCA_900543045.1. Lineage (GTDB taxonomy): Bacteria > Actinomycetota > Coriobacteriia > Coriobacteriales > Coriobacteriaceae > Collinsella. The sequence continues at coordinate 11,312 of UQPT01000054.1, read as the reverse complement.
CTAGATGCGTGTTTCTTACGACTGGCTCAAGACCATGATCGATATTCCGGAGGATCCCAAGACTCTTTCGGACGAATATGTCCGTACCGGCACCGAGGTCGAGGCGATCGATACCGTGGGCGAGTCCTTCGACCACGTGGTGACCGCCCAGGTGCTCACCAAGACCCCGCACCCCGATAGCGACCACATGTATGTGTGCTCGGTCGACGTGGGCGACAAGAACCTCGACGCTGACGGCAACCCCGCTCCGCTGCAGATCGTCTGCGGCGCGCAGAACTTCGAGGCCGGCGATCACATCGTCACGGCCATGATCGGCGCTGTCCTGCCCGGCGACGTCAAGATCAAGAAGAGCAAGCTTCGCGGCGTCGTGTCCATGGGCATGAACTGCTCCGCGCGCGAGCTCGGCCTGGGCGGCGACCACTCCGGCATCATGATTCTGCCCGAGGACACGCCCTGCGGCATGCCGTTTGCCGAGTATGTGGGCTCGAGCGATACCGTGCTCGATTGCGAGATCACGCCCAACCGCCCCGACTGCCTGTCCATGATCGGCATGGCCCGCGAGACCGGTGCCATCTTCGACCGCGATTTCCACGTTGAGCTGCCCGCCATCCAGGCCGAGACCGGCCGCACGACGGACGACGAGCTTTCGGTCGAGATTGCCGACGAGGGCCTGTGCGACCGCTATGTCGCTCGCATCGTGCGCAACGTGAAGGTCGGCCCGTCGCCCGACTGGATGGTCAAGCGCCTCAACGCCCTGGGCGTGCGTCCGCACAACAACATCGTCGACATCACCAACTATGTGATGATGCTCACCGGTCAGCCGCTGCACGCCTTTGACCTGTCCAGCTTTGCCGAGCGCGAGGGCCGTCGCCGCGTGGTGGTTCGCGCCGCCCAGCAGGATGAGAAGTTCACGACCCTCGACGGCGAGGAGCGCACGCTCGACGCCGGCATGGGCCTCATCACCGATGGCGAGCGTCCCGTGGCGCTGGCCGGCGTTATGGGCGGCATGGATTCCGAGATCGAGGACGACACCGTCGACGTGATGGTCGAGAGCGCTTGCTTCAACGCCGGTCGCACCTCGCACACCAGCCGTGACCTGTCGCTGATCTCCGACGCCTCCATCCGCTTTGAGCGCCAGGTTGACGAGACCGGCTGCGTGGATGTGGCCAATGTCGCGTGCGCGCTTATCGAGGAGATTGCCGGCGGCGAGGTTGCTCCCGGCTATGTCGATGTTTTCCCCGCGCCCAAGACCATCGACAGCATCAAGCTGCGCTTGGCCCGCGTGCACGCCATCTGCGGCGCCGACATCGAGCCCGACTTTATCGAGCGCTCGCTCACCCGCTTGGGTTGCACCGTCGAGCGCGACGGCGAGGACTTTATGGTTACCCCGCCGAGCTTCCGTCCCGACCTGCCGCGCGAGATCGATCTGATCGAGGAAGTCCTGCGCCTGTGGGGCATGGGTCGCGTGACGGCGACCATCCCGGCTGCCAAGAACCACATCGGCGGCCTGACCCGCGAGCAGAAGCTCACCCGCAAGGTCGGCGAGATCCTGCGCGCCTGCGGCCTCAACGAGACCACGACCTTTGGCTTTGCCGCCCCGGGCGACCTGGAGAAGATCGGCATGGCCACCGAGGGCCGCGGCTGCCCCGTGGTGCTCATGAATCCGCTGGTAGCTGAGCAGACCGAGATGCGTCGTTCGCTGCTGCCGGGCCTGCTGCAGTCCGTTGCCTACAACGAGGCCCACGGCACGGCCAACGTGCACCTGTACGAGGTCGGCAACCTGTTCCACGGTCGCGAGAACGCCAGCCTGCCCAAGGAGACCAAGTCCGTGGCGGGTGTGCTCTCGGGCCAGTGGAGCGAGCAGTCCTGGAACATGAAGTACCGCAAGCTGCGCTTCTTCTTTGGCAAGGGCATTGTCGAGGAGCTGCTCGCCCAGCTGCGCATCGAGAAGGTTCGCTTCCGTCCCGTCGAGGGCGAGGGCTACGCTTTCTTGCAGCCGGGTCGTGCGGCCGAGGTTCTGTCCGGCGGAACCGTGCTGGGCTGGGTCGGCGAGATTCACCCCGAGGCGCGCGAGGCGATGGGCATCGATGAGGTCGTCGTTGCCTTTGAGCTCGATTTGGACAAGCTGATCAAGGGCGCCCGCAACCAGGAGAACTATCGCGAGTTCTCGCAGTACCCGGCTGTTGAGCATGACCTTGCCATTGTGGTCGACAACACTGTGACCTGCGAGGATCTTGAGCGTCGCATTACCAGTGCCGGCGGCAAGCTGCTCGAGGGCGTGCGCCTGTTCGATGTCTACCGCGATCCGGTTCGCATCGGTGCGGGCAAGAAGTCCATGGCCTTTGCGCTCACGTATCGCTCGGACGACCACACGCTTACCAGCGAAGAGGTCGAGAAGGCGCACCAGAAGATCGTCACCAAGGTGTGCAAGGGCGTAAACGGCGAGGTCCGCGGCTAGGGCTTGCGATGGGAGTGTAGGGCCTGATGGCGGTTGCTGCGGAGCTCTGCGCGACCGCGGTGTTCGGAATAAGGCATCGCTGACCCTGCATATATGACACGCGCATTACAAAACGGCGTGCTGCTTTTGTGGCGGCGCGCCGTTTTGCTATCATAGCCTGCGGCGTGTTACGAATCATCTAGCTCGTAACACTGATGAAATGTTTCAGGCGGCGCTGCAATCCCATGCGCCGGCAACCGGGAGGCGTATATGCACATTCCAGACAACTACCTGTCCCCGCAGACCGATGCCGTCATGGCGGTGGCGATGGTTCCCGTTTGGGTTCACTGCATTAAGAAGGTGCGCGCCACGCTCGATCGCGAGCACATGGCCTTTCTGGGTATTTGCGCCGCATTCTCCTTCTTGCTCATGATGTTCAACGTGCCGCTGCCTGGCGGCACCACTGGTCACGCTGTTGGTGGCGCGCTCATCACGCTGCTGCTGGGCCCCGAGGCTGCTGCCATTGCAGTCTCGGTTGCACTCGCGCTGCAGGCGCTGCTGTTTGGCGACGGCGGCGTTCTGTCCTTTGGCGCCAACTGCTTTAATATGGCCTTTGTGCTGCCGTTTACCGCTGCTATCGTGTTCCGTGCGCTCAACAGCCGTCTGCACGACAAGAGCTGGGGCACCTCGGTTTCGGCCATCGTGAGCGGCTGGGTCGGCCTGTGCCTGGCGGCCCTGTGCGCGGCAATCGAGTTTGGTATTCAGCCGATGCTCTTCACCAACGCTTCGGGCGCTCCGCTGTACTGCCCCTTCCCGCTGTCCGTGGCTATTCCTGCCATGTTGATCCCGCATATGCTGGTTGCCGGCGTGGTCGAGGGCGTGGCGACGGCCGCCATCTATGGTTTCATTAAGAAGACGGCGCCGAGCGTTATCGTCGGGCCCGAGGCCGTCGATGGCCAGCTTGCTGCCGAGAGCGATGCCGCTAAGAAGACCTCGCTGGTCCCCACGCTCATCCTGGTCGCCGTGCTTGTTGTGGCCACGCCGCTGGGCCTGCTGGCCACGGGTGACGCATGGGGCGAGTGGGACGCCGAGGGCGCCGCGACTGCCGTTCAGGAGGCTGGCGACGACAGCCTGCAGGCTTCGGTCGGCCTCGATACCCCGACCTTTGCCGATGCCCTGCCCACGGTCGATTATCTGCAGGCCTATTCCGAGGAGCAGGGTCTTGGCTTTGCCGGCCAGGCTGCGATGTATATTCTTTCGGGCGTGATTGGCGTGGCGGTGCTGACCATCGCATTTCGCCTGGTCTCGCTGACGGTCAAGGAAAGCGGTGCTCATGGCAATAGCCGAGCTGCCTAGCTGGCTTGCGGTCGAGCAGCGATACGAGCCCGCGGGGGCTCGGCATCGTGTGATGCAAAAGAATGTCCTACACCTGGCGAGCCTGCTTGAGCGGGTTCGCCTGGGTGGAGGCGCGCACGAGGGCGGGTCGATGGTCGACCGCGCCCTTTCTTGCGTTTCGGCTCCGGTGCGCCTGGTGGGGATGTTCGTCTGCGTTCTGTGCGTGTGCCTGACACAGAGCCCGCTTTACCTCATGTTGATGGCGGCTATCGCGCTGGTGCTCGTTGCCGTGCGCCCCGTACGCGGGCTGCGGGCAACCTTTGTGCCGGCGCTTGGCGCTGCGGGGCTCGCGGTGGTTTTGGCACTGCCTGCCCTGCTGCTGGGCGCGTCTGCCACGGGCGCCATGCTCAAGATCGCGCTCAAGACCTTCATTAATGTGTCGCTGGTGCTGGGCGTTTCATGGACGCTTACCTGGAGCCGCATGTCGGCGGCGCTCAAAATGTTGCACCTGCCCGACGAGGTCATCTTTACTTTCGATATGGCGCTCAAGCATATCGAGGTGCTGGGACGCACGGCGCACGATCTGTGCGAATCGGTCATGCTGCGCAGCGTGGGTCGTGCGCCTGCGGGTTTTTCGCGCACCGACTCGCTGGCGGGTATCATGGGCATGACGTTTATCAAGGCGATGGAATGCAGCCGCGCGATGGACGAGGCTATGCTTTGCCGCGGCTTTGCCGGCGTGTATCCGGCGCCTGCACGGAGCGGCTTTGGCTGGCGCGATGCGGTCTATGCGGCCGGCGTGGCGCTGCTGGCAGTGTTGTGCGCCGTGCTGTAGGCGCTGCTGGTTCCGGCTGGGGATGCAAATAGGGAAGGGCGACGTTTTGACGATCGATATGAATAGTGCTGCGGGCACGAATGGTGCGGGCGGCGCCGAGGCCACGCCGCTCATCGAGCTGCGCGACGTGGTGTTTTCCTATACGGGCCATACGGTTGTCGATGGTGTGTCGCTGCAGGTCGATCGTGGTGAACTCGTTGCCCTGCTTGGCCCGAATGGCTGCGGCAAGACGACGATCATGCGTCTTATCAACGGCCTTGAGCTTGCGGACGCGGGTGCGTACCTGTTCGACGGGCATTCGGTCGATGCGGCGTTTCTAAAGGATTCTGCGGCCGCTCAGCGCTTCCACCAGCGCGTAGGTTTTGTGTTCCAAAATGCCGATGCTCAGCTGTTCTGCGCCACAGTCGGCGAGGAGGTCGCGTTTGGTCCCGCGCAGATGGGGCTGCCGGCAGACGAGCTCGAGCGCCGCGTGCGCGATGCCATGGGGCTGTTCCAGGTTGCCGATCTTGCCGACGCCTCGCCTTATCAGCTCTCGGGCGGGCAAAAGAAGCGTGTGGCGCTGGCGGCCGTCGTGTCGATGAACCCGGATATCTTGGTCCTCGACGAGCCTACCAATGGGCTCGACGAGGACTCATGCGACATCGTGGTCAACTTTCTACTGGCCTATGTTGCTGCCGGCAAGACGGTCTTGATGAGCACGCATCATCAAGATTTGGTGCGGCGCCTGGGTGCCCGCGCCATCTATATCGATCGATATCACCATGTGGTCGAGGCGCCCTCGCCGTCGTATGGAACCGAAAGCGGTGCTACGGACTAGTTGCTGCGTAGAGCGTGCGTAGCCGCCCGCGCGGCTTTGCCGTGATGGTATAGTTATCCAGGTTTTTATGGGGGTGGCTATGCCAAGCTGGAACATTCATATTGCTCAGACGGAGCGTTTGCTGGAGCGCACCGGTGCGCTTGCCAGTAGCGTGCGCGACCGCAATGCCTTTTTGTTTGGCTGCGTGGTCCCGGATATCTTCGTGGGCTATATGGTCCCTGGCATCGCCGATCCCATTCCGTACCGCATTACGCACTTTGCCAAGCCTGAGCCCATCCCTAAGCCTCGTGAGCATGAGTTCTGGGATACCTATGTGGCACCGTTGCTTAAAAGTTCGCCCACCGGTGCGCCGGCCGCGGCGACCTCGATTATCGAGGAACGCGAGCGACTGAACCGTGTACACTATCCCCAGCGCTACAAGGATGCCGAGCCGGTTGCCGGTCCCGGCGCCTGTGAGTTCTCGCTTGCGTCCGAAGATGTGGCGCAGTCGCTGCTCGATTTAACGCTGGGCGTCTGGTCGCATCTGGTGGCCGACACGGTATGGAACACGCATGTGAACCAGTATCTGGAAGCACACGGCGGCAAGCCGTGCGAGGAGTTCCGCATTAAAAAGCAAGGCGACTTTGACTGGTTTGGTAAGACGCTGGGCATTGTTTCCATCCCGCGTGCGACCGATCGCCTGTATACCGCTGCGACGCGTTTTGGGCAGTATCTCATTCATAAGGAGTATGTGCTCAAGACCATCGGCGTCATGCACGAGATTGTACGCGAAAACCCCGGCGAGCCCGATCATCCGCCGTATCGCCTGCTAACCGAGGAGTTCTTCGACGCAACGTTTACCGAGGTCATCGAGCTGACCGAGGCGGGATTTGCGGCCCGCGTTGCTGCTTCTGACGTTCCCGCAGTCCCCCTGATCGCTAGCTGCTAGCCGGCCGGCTTGACGGCGAACAGCTCATCCCAATCGACCAATAGCTCCCGTCGCAGGGCATCTTCGGTGGTGCGCTCGGCATCGGAAAGGCTCGCGACTGAACGCAAATCGATGAAGCGGCATATGAAGAAGGTCTTAAAAAAGGGCCCGGAAGGCGAAGCCTTCCGGGCCCTTTGCAATGCAAATATGCTTGCAAGTGCGATTTAGCGCACCTGAGCGACGTAAGCGACGTTGGTCGAGGAGACCTTGTCCTCGAGCTGGACGCTCATGCGGGGATCGCCGGCGGTAGCGACGGTCAAATCGCCAGTCTCGACGTAGCCGAGCTCCTTAGCGGTCTCGATCGCCTTGACGATCGTGCCGTTGACGGTGCCCTGGGTAATCTCGGCCTGGTGCGGGATAACGCCCCAGTACATGATCATCTGCTGGACGGCCCACTCGTGGCGGGAGAACGCGCAGATCGGCATGTTGGGACGGAAGTGCGAAATCAGGCGAGCGGTACGACCGGTGGTCGTCGGCACGGTGATGCACTTGGCGCCAACGGTGGTAGCCATGTTCACAGCGGACATACCCACAACGTTGTTGACAACGCGGGTGCCGTGAGCATCGGCCGGAACCTCGAGCGGAGCGTGGGCCGGGAGGTACTTCTCGGTCTCGAGAGCAATGCTGGCCTGCATCTTAACGGCCTCGACCGGGTACTTACCGGCAGCGGACTCGCCAGAGAGCATAACGGCGTCGGTACCGTCGTAGATGGCGTTAGCAACGTCGGCAACCTCGGCGCGCGTCGGGCGCGGGTTCTGCTGCATGGAGTCGAGCATCTGCGTAGCGGTGATGACGGGCTTGTAGGCCGCGTTGCACTTGGCGATGATCTCCTTCTGGATGTGCGGAACGAGCTCGGGCTTGATCTCGATGCCCAGGTCGCCACGGGCGACCATGATGCCGTCGGAAGCCTCAAGGATCTCGTCGAAGTTCTCGACGCCCAGGGCGCACTCGATCTTCGGGAAGATCGTCACGTGCTCGCCGCCGTTCTCGCGGCAAAGCTCGCGGATGCCGCGGACGGACTCGCCGTCACGGATGAAGGAAGCGGCGATGTAGTCGATGTTCTCGGTCAGGCCAAAGAGGATGTCCTGACGATCGCGCTCGGTGATGGCGGGCAGCGAGATGTTGACGTTGGGCATGTTGACGCCCTTGCGCTCGCCAATCAGGCCGTCGTTCTTAACGACGCAGGTCATGTCCTGGCCGCTGACGGACTCGACCTCGAGGGCAACCAGGCCGTCATCGATCAGGATGAGGGAGCCCTTCTCGACCTCGGAGGGCAGAGCCAGGTAGTCGAGGGAGATGTGCTCAGCGGTGCCGTGGAAATCCTCGGACGTGGGCTGAGCGGTGACGACAATCTTGTCGCCGGTCTTGACGGCAACCTTCTTGCCATCGACCAGAAGGCCGGTGCGGACCTCGGGGCCCTTGGTGTCGAGCAGGATGCCGACGGGCAGGCCGAGCTCCTTGGAAATACGACGGACGCGCTCGATGCGACCGTGGTGCTCGTCGTAGGATCCGTGCGAGAAGTTAAAACGGGCGACGTTCATGCCCGCCTTGATCATCTCGCGGATGGTCTCGTCGCTATCGCAGGCGGGACCCATGGTGCATACAATCTTGGTGCGCTTGTACATTCAGACCTCCATCTGACATCGTCTTGCGCTGATAGATAAACCATAAGAAATAAAACCGAAATGATTATAACGAAATGCCGACCGAATACCCCAAAAAATCGACCGTATGCCGAAATGGAAGTTCATTTTTTGCGGGAAAAACGATATATGAAAAATCTTTACCAACCGCTCTAACCGCTGCTATCTGGGCGATATTTCAGTTTGACGATGTGCCGAAGAAAAAACGTTTTATCAATGTTGAGCATCGCATGGTCTGCACTGTTGCGCATGGAGCATATTTCCAAATGGATTGTTTTGGCTAGACGCGTCGCTTTGGGGTACCATAGCTCCACTATCAACTGCCGCTCAGCACGGTAGCCTTGATGAGCCCTTGCCCTTCTCCTGGGAATTATGATCGGGCACCAATCTGCTGAGTGGCCCGAATCCCAGGAGGGGACTCTATATGCAAAAGGAATACCTGTCCGCCGCGGCGGAGGTGCTCAGCGACCAAGGTGTCGATGAGAACCTCGGCCTGAGCAACGGCGAGGCGTCGTCGCGCCTCGCCCAGGCAGGCCCTAACAAGCTTGAGGAAGCCGAGAAGACGCCGCTGTGGAAGCGTTTCTTTGAACAGATGGCCGACCCCATGGTCATCATGCTGATCGTTGCCGCCGTCATCAGTGCGCTCACAGGCATGGTCAAGGGCGAGCCCGACTTTGCCGATGTTGCCATCATCATGTTCGTCGTTATCGTCAACTCGGTGCTGGGCGTGGTCCAGGAAGCCAAGAGCGAGGAGGCCCTCGAGGCCCTGCAGGAGATGAGCGCGGCGCAGTCCAAGGTGCTGCGCGACGGCAAGCTCGTACATCTGCCGAGCGCCGAGCTCGTGCCTGGCGACGTGATCATGCTCGAGGCGGGCGACTCCGTCCCGGCCGATTGCCGCGTGCTCGAGAGCGCCACGATGAAGATCGAAGAGGCCGCGCTGACCGGCGAGTCCGTGCCGGTCGAGAAGCACGCCAACGTGATCGAGCTCGCCGCGGGCACCGACGACGTGCCACTCGGCGACCGTAAGAACATGTGCTACATGGGCTCCACCGTGGTGTACGGTCGCGGTCGCGCCGTCGTGGTCGGCACCGGTATGAACACCGAGATGGGCAAGATTGCCGGCGCTCTTGCCGAGGCCAAGGAAGAGCTCACGCCGCTGCAGGTGAAGCTCGCCGAGCTCAGCCGCATCCTCACCATCATGGTGATCGTCATCTGCGTCGTCATCTTTGGCGTTGACATCCTCCGCCACGGCGTGGGCAACGTCCTTACCGATCCGACTGCCCTGCTCGACACCTTTATGGTTGCCGTCTCGCTCGCCGTCGCCGCCATCCCCGAGGGCCTTGTTGCCGTCGTGACCATCGTCCTTTCGCTTGGCGTGACCAAGATGGCCAAGCGCCAGGCGATTATCCGCAAGCTCTCTGCTGTCGAGACCCTTGGCTGCACACAGACCATCTGCTCCGACAAGACCGGTACCCTTACCCAGAACAAGATGACCGTCGTCAAGCACGAGCTCGCTGCGCCCAAGGAGAAGTTCCTGGCCGGCATGGCGCTGTGCTCCGATGCTCAGTGGGACGAGGAGCTGGGCGAGGCCGTGGGCGAGCCGACCGAGTGCGCGCTCGTCAACGACGCCGGCAAGGCTGGCCTCACCGGCCTGACTGCCGAGCATCCGCGCGTGGGCGAGGCCCCGTTCGACTCGGGCCGCAAGATGATGTCCGTGATCGTCGAGACCTTGGATGGCGAGTACGAGCAGTACACCAAGGGCGCGCCCGACGTGGTGATCGGCCTGTGCACCCATATCTACGAGGGCGAAAAGGTCGTCCCGCTGACCGAGGAGCGTCGCGCCGAGCTCGTGGCCGCCAACAAGGCCATGGCCGACGAGGCTCTGCGCGTGCTGGCGCTGGCAAGCCGCACCTACACCGAGGTCCCGAGCGACTGCAGCCCCGCTGCGCTCGAGCACGACTTGGTCTTCTGCGGCCTGTCCGGCATGATCGACCCGGTCCGCCCCGAGGTCGCCGAAGCCATCCGCGAGGCCCACGACGCTGGCATTCGCACCGTCATGATCACGGGCGACCACATCGACACCGCCGTGGCCATCGCCAAGCAGCTGGGCATCGTCACCGATCGCAGCCATGCCATCACCGGTGCCGACCTCGATCGCATGAGCGACGAGGAGCTCGACGCGCACATCGAGGACTTTGGCGTGTACGCCCGCGTCCAGCCCGAGCACAAGACCCGCATCGTCGAGGCCTGGAAGTCGCGTGACCAGATCGTGGCCATGACGGGCGATGGCGTCAACGACGCCCCGTCCATCAAGCGCGCCGACATCGGCGTGGGCATGGGCATCACCGGTACCGATGTCACCAAGAACGTCGCCGACATGGTACTTGCCGACGACAATTTCGCCACCATCATCGGTGCCTGCGAAGAGGGCCGTCGCATCTACGACAACATCCGCAAGGTCATCCAGTTCCTGCTTTCGGCCAACCTTGCCGAGGTCTTCTCGGTGTTTATCGCCACGCTCATCGGCTTTACCATCTTCCAGCCGGTGCAGCTGCTGTGGGTGAACCTGGTTACCGACTGCTTCCCTGCGCTCGCGCTGGGCATGGAGGACGCCGAGGGCGACATCATGAAGCGCAAGCCGCGCAACGCCAAGGATGGCGTCTTTGCCGGACATATGGGTCTGGACTGCGTGGTCCAGGGCCTAATCATCACCGTGCTGGTGCTGGCGAGCTTCTTTGTGGGCGTGTACTTTGACATGGGCTACATCCACATCGCCGATATGATCGCCGGCAATGCCGACGAGGAAGGCGTGATGATGGCCTTCATCACGCTCAACATGGTCGAGATTTTCCACTGCTTCAATATGCGCAGCCGTCGTGCGTCGCTGTTCACCATGAAGAAGCAGAACAAGTGGCTGTGGGCTTCCGCCGCGCTGGCGCTGGTGCTGACGGTGATCGTAACCGTGCAGCCGACGCTTGCTGAGATGTTCTTTGGCCCCGTAACGCTTGAGCTCAAGGGCGTTGTCGCTGCCCTGGGCCTTGCCTTCCTGATTATTCCGCTGATGGAGATCTACAAGGCGATCATGCGCGCGGTGGAGAAAGAGTAACGTACCTGTCCGGGCCCGCCCGCCTGCGGGGTTTCCACGGGCACGTCCTCGCCGCGTTGCGGCTGCGGGATGTGCCCTTTGGAAACCCCTCTCGGCGGGCGGGCCCTGCGGTGACGTTGCTGACTTTTCTCCCGTGTAGATGATAAAGGCTGAGGGAAAGTGTGTGGGTCGG
>UQPT01000053.1:0-15298 GCA_900543045.1 uncultured Collinsella sp. | reverse complement strand
ATCGAAAAGATTGCACAACTGAAATTCAACGACGAGACCCGGGGACGGACAAACCTACTCCGTCTCGCCCGGTCGAGCGCCGCGGGCCAGGGCGTCCTGGTACTCCTTGACGGCCTTGATCCTCTGCATCGGCTTCAGTCGCTCGAACATGGTGTTGCCATGCAGGTGATCAATCTCGTGCTGCAGGCACACGCAGAACAGATCGCCCGAAGCCTCATAGCGAATCAGGTTTGCGTCCAAGTCGTACGCCTCGACGACGACATGGTCGGGACGCTCGATCTCGCAGCTAATGCCAGGGATGGACAGGCAGCCCTCGCTAAACGGCACCAAATGGTCGCTCTGCTCCACGATCACGGGGTTGATGAGCACGTACGGGTCATAGTCGTTCTTGTCGGTGTAGTCGCAGTCGATGGTGACGAGCTGGATGAGCTCACCGATCTGCGGGGCAGCAAGGCCGCAACCGCCGTTGTCGAACATCATCTTCTTCATCTTCTCGGCAAGCGCCTCGATCGCCGGGGTGATCTCCTCGATGACGGCGCACTCCTGGCGCAGACGAGGGTCGGGCGACAGTACGATTCCGTTGGCTTCCATGGCCATCCTTTCGGGTTGTTACATCAAATCATAAGCGTCGACGTCAACGCTCACGCTCACGCCGCGCACGGAGCCCACCTCTTTGAGGCAGGCGTCGATATCATCAGAAACATGGTACCCCACGGGCGACTTCACAAGCAGATGGAAGCGGTAACGGTCCTTGGCTCTCTCGATTACACACGAAGCCGGACCCAGCACCTGCGGCACGGCACTCCCCGCCCGCAAAAAATCGGGCGCGGCGGCATGCCAGCGGCGCTTAAGAAGCTTTGCGATACGCCCGATGTAGTCCTGCGCGTCGTCTCGGTTCGCCGACCACACCAAGATGTTGACCAGGCGCACAAACGGCGGATACAGCGCGTCGCGACGCTGGTCCAGGTCGTAGTCGGTAAAGATCGAGCGATCGTGCTCGGCGACGGCGCGAATGACCGGATCCTCGGGCAGATACGTCTGGATGATGACCTCGCCAGGGCGATCGCCGCGACCGGCGCGACCGGCGACCTGCTCAAGCAAATCGTAGGCGCGCTCCCCTGCGCGGAAATCCGGCAGCTTGAGGGCGAAGTCAGCATTGACCACACCCACGAGCGTGACCTCGGGAAAGTCAAGGCCTTTGGCGATCATCTGGGTGCCCAGCAACACGGCGCAATCGGCAGCATCGAACTGCTCGAGCAGCTTTTTGTGCGCATCCTTGCCGCGCGTGGAATCGGCATCCATGCGGATGATGGCGACGTCCTCGGGCAGCATCTGGTGCAGTGCGTCCTCGATCTGCTGCGTGCCCAGCCCCATTTTTGCCAGGTAGCGACTGCCACATTTGGGGCAACGACTCGTGGGCGCGGGATACGGCTGCACGCGCCAGGAGGATCCGCATGTGTGACATTGCAGCGTGTGCGTGCGCTCGTGATACGTAAGCGCGGTGGAGCAGTGGTTGCAGGTGGGAACGCAGCCGCACTCGCGACACATCAGGAACGGCGCAAAGCCACGGCGGTTATGCAGCAGCACGGCCTTCTCGCGGTGCTCTACAACGCGCTCCAAACCTTCCATCAGCGGTTTAGAGAACATTGAACGGCTACCGTGCGAAAACTCGCGGCGCAGGTCGGCAATGCGGACCTCGGGCAGCACGGCGTGTCCCGGGCGCTCGGGCATCTCGACGCGCGTCCAAGTGGTGCCGTTATACGTTCCACGGCGGCAGTGGTCGAGGGCCTCGGCCGAGGGCGTGGCGGAGCCCAACACGAGCGGGCAGCGGTAGCGCCGCGCCATCTCGGCCGCCACCTCGCGCGCGTGGTAGCGCGGACTGGACCCCTGCTTGTAGCTGGTCTCGTGCTCCTCGTCAATGATGATGAGGCCCAGGTCGCCAAGCGGGCAAAAGAGCGCCGAACGTGCGCCGACGACCACGCGGGCCGCACCGCTGGCAACCATATCCCACTGGTCCAGGCGCTCGCCGGCCGAAAGCCGCGAATGGAACACGGCGACCGTCTCGCCAAAGCGCGAACGGAAGCGGCCGACGGTCTGGGCCGTCAGCGAAATCTCGGGCACCAGCACGCAGGCCGAGCGACCGGCTGCGAGCACGCGCTCGATGGCGGAGAGGTAAACCTCGGTTTTGCCGGAGCCGGTGACGCCGTCGACCAGCACCACGTCGCCATGAGCGTCCAGACGGGCGCGCTCAATCTGCGCGAGTGCCTGTTGCTGACCACTGGTAAGGGAGACCGGCGCTTTGCCGCTTGCCGAGGACAGCGTGGTCTGCTCGCCGCAGCCACGCCAGGCGCGGCGCTCTTCCACCACCACAACGCCGCGTTTTTCGAGCGCCTTGATGGTCGCCGACATGCTGTTATAGAGAAGGTTGAGGTCGCGCGTCGTGACCGGTCCGCACTGGAGCGCCTCGATGAGTTGGCGCTGGCGGACCGCGGTCTTGGGTGGCGTGTAGTCAAAGCCTTCGGGCGTAAGCATCACCCGGCGGTTTTGGATGGGTTTGACGGCTGGACGTTCAACCGTCCACACGCCGTCGTCGCCCTTGACCACACGCGGGCTGCCGCCCGGTGGCAAAAACAGGCGCAGGCACTCGGAAAGCGTCGCGACATACTCGCGGCTCATCCAGCGCGCAATGCGTGCAGCCTCGGCGGTAAAGAGCGGTTTGCTGAGGATGGCTTCGACAGGCTTGATGCGCGAAAGGTCAAGGGCGTTGTTGCCTTGCAGGTCGCCCAGCTCGGGCGCAATATCGACGATGTAGCCTGCGGCGGCACGGTTGCCAAAGTGGACCAGGACCGTCGATCCGACCTGGGCCTCGTTGGCAAGGGACTCGGGAATGCCGTAGGCGAATGGCTCGGACAGCGCTCGGGTAGGAATGTCGAGAACCACGCTCGCGTAGGCAGCGATGGGCTCACGTGCAGGCTTAGGCTGAGCCGAGGCAGCGGCAGGCATGAGCTTCACCGGAGACTCCTCCGGTTCCGGTGAACCAAACAGCGACAGTTGTTGAGCCATACACCACCTCTAACGAACGGACCTGAAAGGGGTGGGACAAAATAATCAGTGGTGTTTGTCCCATGGCCGATACGAGTGTCGAGCTTGTTGCGTCGCTCGAACATGGGACAAACACCACTGATTATTTTGTCCCAGCAACCCACTCATCGGTACAGAAACAAGAGCCCCGCTCGGGGTGAACGGGGCTCGGATACAAACGTTTGCGCAGCGACTACAGCGCCATCGCGCGGGCGCGGTCGATACGCGCCAGACAGTCGTCACGGCCGACGAGCGCCATGGTCTCGCCCAGCGGAGGGCTCACCATGTTGCCGCAAACGGCGACGCGCACGGCCTGGAACACCACGCGCTTCTTAAGGTCCATCTGCTCGGGCAGCGGCTCAAGCGCGGCGTCGATGGCCTCGGCAGTCCACTCGTCCACGCCCTCGAGCGCGGCCTTGGCGGCGTCCAGGATGGCACCCATGCCTTCCTTGGCCAGGCCCTTGTTGACGGATTTCTCGTCATACTCGAGCGTCTCGGCCGTAGCAAAGATGGGAGCGGCGACGGTCACGGCGTCGGCCGGCATCTTGGTGCGCGGCTTGACGATGGCGGCAAGCGCATCGATCCAATCCTCGCCGTACTCGACGTTGCCCTCGATGAGACCCGCCTCGTGCAGCTCGGGGACCATGATCTCGTCGGCAAACTGGGCATCGGACATGCCGTTGATGTACTCGGCATTGACCCAGTCGAGCTTCTTGGGGTCGAAGGTCGCCGGGTTCTTGGAGATGCGGTCGAGCGAGAACTTGCTGGCCAAGACATCGCGCGGGATGATTGTGGTCTCGCCGTCGAGCGACCAGCCGAGCAGCGCCAGGTAGTTGACGAAGGCGTCGGAAAGGTAGCCGGCGTCGCGGTACTCCTCCACCGAGGTGGCGCCATGGCGCTTGGAGAGCTTCTTGCCGTCGGCGCCCAGGATCATGGAGATGTGGGCGAACGTGGGCACGGGCGCGCCGATGGCCTCGTAGACCATGACCTGACGCGGGGTGTTTGACAGGTGGTCGTCGCCGCGGATGACATGGGTGATCTTCATCATGGCATCGTCGACGACGGTCGCGAAGTTATACGTGGGCGTGCCGTCGGAGCGGAAGATGACGAAGTCGTCAAGCTCCTTGGCGTCGAAGGTCACCTCGCCGTGAACGGCGTCGTGGATGACGACGTCGCCGCGGTCCTCGGGCACCTTGATGCGCAGGACGTAGGACTCGCCGGCCTCGATGCGACGGCGGGCCTCCTCGGGATCAAGGTCGCGGCAACGGCGCTGATAGCCCTGGAAGGGGTCCTTGCGCTCCTGCGCGGCCTTGCGATCGGCGTCGAGCTGCTCCTTGGTGCAGAAGCAGGGATAGGCCTTGCCCTCGTCCCAAAGCTTCTGGGCGGCCTGCTTGTACAGGTCCAGGCGCTCGGTCTGGGCGTAGGGGCCAAAATCGCCGCCCACCTCGGGACCCTCGTCCCAGTCCAGGCCCAGCCAACGCATGGCGCGCAGGATAATCTGCGTGTTCTCGTCGGTAGAGCGGGTGGGGTCGGTGTCGTCGATGCGCAGGATGAACGTGCCGCCGTTTGCACGGGCGAAAGCCCAGTTATAGATAGCGGTGCGGGCGCCGCCGATGTGCAGCTTGCCCGTCGGTGAGGGTGCAAAGCGGACGCGAACGTCTGATGCCATGGAAATCTCCTCGATTGCAGGATGGATGTCTAACCGCATCAGTATAAAGCAACAATGCCCACCTCCGCACAAAGGGCACCGACCCACTCATTGGGGACAGACTTAAATGACCATTCGTTGGGGACGTTCTTCGAAGCTGACTGAACAGGAGTGTCCCAAACTGCCGTCACTTGGGGACGTTCCTAACCTGCCGGCAGAAAAGGACCGTCCCCAAGTGCCGACACATAAGGAACGTCCCCAGGTGCCGTAAGAGCGTTCCTATTGGCTGGTCATTTAAGTCTGTCCCCAATGAGTAGGTGCGGAAAGCGTGTGAATGTTTGAATTACGCGCTATGATGTGCCCTTGCATAGAGAGCCCGGCGGAATGGTAACGGTCGCCGGGACACGTTTTTGAAAGGACAATCATGTCAGAAGAACTTCGTTCCATCCCACCCCAACACGGGTCCTTTGTTTTTACGTCGGAGTCGGTGACCGAAGGTCATCCCGATAAGATCGCTGATCAGATCAGTGACGCCGTCCTCGACGCAATCCTCGCCAAAGAAATAGAGCTGCAGGAGCAGGGCTATATTGCGCCCAACGGTGTGCCCGCCAACGTGGAGAACGTCCGCTGCGCCTGCGAGACCCTCGTGACCACCGGCACGGTCATCGTCGCCGGCGAGATTCGCACCCAGGCCTACGTCGACGTACAGGAAATCGCCCGCGGCGTCATCCGCCGCATTGGCTACAACCGCGCCAAGTTCGGTTTTGACTGCGACACCTGCGGCGTTATGAGCCTCATCCACGAGCAGTCGCCCGATATCGCCCAGGGCGTTGACGAGTCCTTCGAGACCCAGACCGGCGCTACCACCGACCCGATCGACCTGATCGGCGCCGGCGACCAGGGCATGATGTTCGGTTATGCCTCCAACGAGACCAAGACCCTCATGCCCATGCCGCACTACCTGGCAAGCCGCCTGGCCGAGCGCCTGGCTGCCGTGCGCCATGACGGAACCCTGCCCTACCTGCGCCCCGACGGCAAGACCCAGGTCACCGTGCGCTACGAGGAAGGCAAGCCCGTGGAGGTCACGACCATCGTCATCTCCACGCAGCACGCCGCCGAGATTGAGGACATGGGCAAGATCAAGGCCGACCTCATCGAACACGTCATCACCCCGGTCATGGCCGCCGAGAACATGCCGTGGGACAACGCGGACATCTACGTGAACCCCACCGGTCGCTTTGTCGTGGGCGGCCCCATGGGCGACACGGGCCTCACCGGCCGCAAGATCATCGTCGACACCTACGGCGGCTACGGCCGTCACGGCGGTGGCGCCTTTAGCGGCAAGGACTGCACCAAGGTCGACCGTTCCGCCGCGTATGCCGCGCGCTGGGTCGCTAAGAACGTGGTCGCCGCCGGTCTGGCCGACCGCTGTGAAGTCGAGCTCGCCTACGCCATCGGCGTTTCCAAGCCCCTCTCAATCATGGTCGACACCTTCGGTACCGCGCATGTTGCCGAGGACAAGATCGTCGAGGCCGTCGAGAAGACCTTCGACCTGCGCCCGGGCGCAATCATCCGCGACCTAGACCTGCGTCGCCCCATCTACGAAAAGACGGCAGCCTACGGTCACTTCGGCCGCGAAGACGCCGACTTCACCTGGGAGAATACCGACCGAGTCGAAGAACTCAAAGCAGCCTGTGGCCTGTAGGCTTACGAGAAAAGCCACAGCCAAATAGAAACACGCCAAAAAGAGGTACCGGAACAACCGGTACCTCTTTTTTATTAACCGGTGGTGAAGATGAGTCGACATGGGACGCAGAATAGGTTCCCAGCTGATGAATTTTGCAGCAAGCGTGCCCCTACCATGTATCCTAAGTTCCGAGGGCTTTGGTATTTGGTCGATCGCGAGTTCCGCACGAGCCGGAGGCCACTTAATGTGGCCTCCGTGCGAGCCAGGACTGTAGAGCAGGCGACCAAATACCAAAGCCCTCGGAACGACGGGATAGAACAGGAGCGCATATGGCAGGCAAGCCGCAAACACTAGCTACGACCTCGGCATTCGAGATCTTGGGGCCCGTCATGGTCGGCCCCAGTTCATCGCACACCGCTGGCGCCCTGCGGTGCGCCCAAGTTGCCGCCAGCCTGCTGGAAGGCCGCATCACTAAGGTCACCTTTGGCCTGTGGAACTCCTTTGCCCACACCTACCGCGGCCACGGCACCGATCGCGCACTCGTCGCGGGCATCCTAGGCCTCGACACCGATGACGAGAACATCAAGCGGGCCTTCAACCTCGCACGCGAGCAGGGCCTCGAATATCACTTTGACATCAAGGGCGACGACGCCTCCATCCACCCCAACACCGTCGACATCGACATGGTCGACGACACGGGTGCGACGGCACAGGTCCGCGGTGAGAGCCTGGGCGGCGGCAAGATGCGCATCAGCCGCATTAACGGCGTCGGCGTTGACATCTCGGGCATGTACTCAACGCTCTTCGTGGCGCACAAGGACGTCCCCGGCGTGCTCGCCGCGCTCACCAACCTGCTCGCCTACGCACACGTGAACATCGCCTTCTGCCGCACCTACCGCACCGAAGTGGGCGGCCAGGCCTACTCCGTCTTTGAGACCGACGGCGCGCCCGACGACACTGTTGTCCCGATGCTGCGTAAGCTCGACAATGTCGATTACGCGACCTTTATCGAGCTCCCCGGTTCTGCTTCGTCGCTCTCCCCCGGCGTCTCGGCCAAGGAAATCTTCGACGACGGCGAGCAGCTGCTCGATGCGTGCGAGGAACTGGGGCTCAGCATCGGCGCCGTCATGGCCCTGCGCGAGGCGCGTCTGACCGGCGAGGCCCACGCCGTCGCCGCCATGCGCCGCGTGCTCGACGTCATGCGCGAGGAGACCACGGCCCCTATCGTCAATCCGCAGCGCTCGCTCGGCGGGCTTATCGGCGGCGAGGCCAAGCTTGTCGATGCCACCGGCCGCAACGACCTGAGCTCCAATTTAATGGGCGCCGTCCAGACTGATGCCGTGGCCCGCGCCATGGCCGTGCTCGAGCGCTCGGCCACGATGGGCGTAATCGTCGCAGCTCCGACGGCAGGATCCGCGGGCGTCGTCCCCGGCTGTGTGCTGGCACTCGCCGACCACCTGCAGCTCGACGACGAGCAGGTGATGGACGCGCTCTACTGCGCAGCCGCCATCGGCCTCAACCTCACCACGAGCGCCTGCGTCGCCGGTGCCGAGGGCGGCTGCCAGGCTGAGGTAGGAAGTGCGGCCGCCATGGCAGCCGCCGCGCTGGTGCAGATGCTCGGCGGCACGCCCGGGCAGGCGCTCGACGCCAGTTCCATCGCGCTGAGTAACTTGCTGGGCCTCGTTTGTGACCCCGTCGGTGGCCTCGTGGAGGTACCCTGCCAAAACCGCAACGCCATCGGCGTGGCAGCCGCCTTTAGCTCGGCGCAGCTTGCACTTGCCGGTATCAAGAGCCTGGTGCCGTTTGACCAGATGGCGCACGTCATGCTCTCCGTGGGCCACGCGTTGCCGGCCACGCTGCGCGAGACGGCAAAGGGTGGCATCGCGCAGGCTCCGGCCGCACTTTCGGCCTGTGCAAAATGCGGTGTGTGCGGATAGCGACAAAGAAAGACTCGAAGGTGGGACAAATGTCCCACCTCTTTTGAATGCCACCGTTTCCATACCACAAACAACTAGGTAATCGCTATAATGCAAGCCCAGTAAAAACACGATGAGCCGCAAGGCGAAATTCGAAGGATATGCATACGATGTCGCAAAACGATCGAACTCAACTGATTCCCGATCCGCAGCAGCCGAGCAGGCACACCGGCGGCGTTCAATCGCCGCGTCCTATCGCGCCGAGCCGCGGTCAGCAGCGAGGTGCGGCAAACGTTTCCCAACGTCCGAACAAGCAGCATCAGCAGCGCCAGACAAATGGCAATGCGCCCAAGCAGCCCCCCACGCACGCTCGAGGCGATCGCGGCCCCGCACGCAAACCCGCCGAGAACAATAAGTCGGGCAAAAAGACGACGCTCTTTGTCGTTCTGGGTCTTATCGTCATTGTCTATATCGTAGGCGTCGTAGCGTTTTCGCAGGTAGCCTACCCCAACACCACTATCGCCGGCGTCGATGTCTCGTTCTCCAACGCTTCGTCTGCCGCCACCAAGGTCAACTCGGCTTGGAAGCACTATAAGCTCACCGTGACAGGCGATGACTTTAGCTGGACCTATCAGCCCGAGTCCGATGAGCCCATTGTCGACGGCGAAGCTGCCGCAAAAGAGATTATCAGCCGCAACGAAGCCATTGTATGGCCGGTTCGCCTTGTAGAATCCTTAAGCGGCAAGACCAAAACAACCGCTAGCTCCAACGAAGTCGATCTTGATCAAGACGTCGACCTGTCCATGCTCTCCGACACCTTTGACCAAAAGCAGTTTGAGAAGGATCTGGGCGCCGCCATCGACGAGTTTAACGAGGGGCGTTCGGGCGCGTTCGAGGCCAATAGCTCCTATGACGAGCAGGCCGGCAAGTTTACCGTCGAGAAGGCGCGCTCCAACGAAAAACTCAACCGCGAGCATGTCATTAAGTATGCCGAGCTCGAGCTTGCCTCGCTGGCCGAGACCGTAGATCTTTCCAAGCTCGGCAACGATGCCTATGAGCCGCTCAATGGAACGCTGACCGATGATCAGATTCAGTCTGCATGCGATGCCGCCAACAACTTCTTGGGCGTCAACGTGACCCTCAAGCTCAACGGCGAGGATGCCGGCAAGGTTGATGGCAGCTCCGTGTTGCAGTGGATCAGCTTTGCCGATCCGGCCAACCCCACGCTCGATACGTCGCAGATCAGCAGCTGGGCAGCCGAGCTCGCCAACGGCTTTAATACCGTGGGCTCCACTCGCTGGTGGACGCGCGCCGATGGCAAGCAGTGCGCCGTCGAAGGCGGCGACTTTGGTTGGTCCATCGACAGCAGCTCGCTCGCCAAGCAGGTCGAGGACGCCATCAACAACAAGCAGACCGGCGAAATCGAGATCAAGTACTCCCAGAAGGCCGACACATTTACCGCCAAGGGCGAGCCCGACTGGAAGGCCTATATCGACGTCGACCTGTCCGAGCAGCATGCGCGCTACTACGACGAGAGCGGCAACATCGTGTGGGAGGCCAACTTTATTTCTGGCAAACCGGGCGAAGACGCCACCCCCGAGGGCGTATGGCAGATCAACAGCAACGATGGCGCCAGCAAACTCATCGGTGCCAAGGACCCCGAGACCGGCAAGCCCAAATACGAGAGCCCGGTAAGCTACTGGATGCCGTTCGAGGGCAATATGGTCGGATTCCACGACGCCACCTGGCAAAACGATTCGAGTTTCGATAACGCCGAATCGTACAAGTGGTGCGGTAGCCACGGTTGTATCAACCTGCGTCTGGCCGATGCCAAGTCGCTCCACGAGCGCATCAAAGTCGGCCTCTGCGTGGTCGTGCACTCGTAACGCAGCTAACGTCTACAACAAGTAAACAGCACGGCGACAAAACTTACAGTACCGTCATCCGCAACTTCTATACGCCCGCCTATCGCGACGGGCGTATATACTTATCGAAGCCATATCGATAAAGGAGACGCTATGTCCAAGGTCCCCACGATCAATCCGGGTCCTGACGATTCCGATCGCATGCCCCAAGATGCCACCGAGACCCTGCCGATTATCAGCGCTGCAGACACCAAGCAGCCCCAAACGAGTCTCGACGATTCGACCGATATCTCCGATGAAGAAGCCTATGCAAAGCTCAAGGCAAAGCGTGCCGAGCGTCGGCGCAAAAAGCTCATCCGACGCGGTATCGCCGTCGGTGTCGTTGTTGCCATCGCGCTCATTGCCATCATCGCAACGCTGGTCATCAACGCGCAACCCGCAGGCACCAACGGACCGGTGACCGACATGGTCACCGAAGGCACGTTTACCACCACAGTCGAAGCCAAGGGGCAGCTTAAGCCCATCTCGGCATCGGTCGTCTCCCCTTCTGTCGACGGTACGGTTGAAAAGATCAACGTGCAGGCCGGACAGAGCGTCAACGAGGGCGACGTACTCATGACCATTAAGAACGACGCGCTCGATAGCGCTGTTTCCGAGGCGCAGCGCGCGGTCGCGGCCGCCCAGGAAGACCTGAACAATGCAAAGGTGGCACTCGCGGCCGCACAGGCCGCACCGACAACGGACAGTGACGGATCGACCGGTCCATCGGACGCAAACGCCAACGCAAATGCCGTCTCGACCGCCCAGCGCAACCTCGCCTCGGCCCAGGCAGCGCTGGAACAGGCAACTGCAAAGGCGGCCGAGCGCACCGTAAAGGCCCCCAGCTCGGGCAGCATCGTGGAGCTCAACGCCAAGGTGGGCGCTACGGTAACAGGCGGCATGATCATGGGTGAAAGCGACACGAGCGGCGGCAAGCAGTGCATGCAAATCGCCGACCTGTCCAAGATGAAGGTGACGGTTCAGGTGGGCGAAAAGGATATCGCCAAAATTGCCGTGGGCCAAAGCGCCAACGTGACCTATCCCGCGTTTCCCGATATCGTGAGCCAGGGCACCGTCACGGCTATCGCCTCGGTGGCAAACTCTGACTCCGGCTCCGGTAGCGGCGGCAGCGTGACCTTTAACGTCGACATCCTCATCGAAGCACCCGACAGTCGCCTTAAGCCGGGTATGACTGCCGAGGTCTCGGTAGTGACCGAGAAGCTCGACGACGTGGTTATGGTGCCGACCATGGCGCTGATGACCGAAGATGGCGAGCACTATTACGTCAATCTGGCCACCGATTCGGAAGGCAAGAAGACGCGCCGCGTGAAGGTGACCGTCGTGACGCAAAACGACAACGAGGCTGTAGTCGGTAAGACGCAGGTCAAGCGCGACGACCAGGGCAACGAGATCAACCCAGACGTCCCGGTTACCAAGTTACGCGACGGCGACACCATCGTGACGGATACCGGCACAGGCATGACGGCAGACGGCGGCGACAGTATGTCTGCCGACGAGGGCAAGTAATGCGTCCCGTCATCGACATCCGCAACGTGCACCGCATCTTTGAGAGCGAGGCCGGTTGCGCCCACATCCTGCACAACGTGAGCCTGGCGGTGAACCCCGGTGAGTTCGTCGCCATCACCGGCCCCTCGGGCTCGGGCAAGTCGACGCTCATGAACATCCTGGGCTGCCTGGACAAGCCGACGGCGGGTGATTATTTCCTGCAAGGGCTCAACGTCGCCGAGCTCGACGATGATGAGCTCACCGAGGTGCGAGCGCTGAGCATCGGCTTTGTCTTTCAGAGCTTTAATCTGCTGCCGCGCCTGACGGTGATCGAAAACGTCATGCTGCCGCTGTCCTACACCAATGTGCCGCGCAGCCAGCGCGAGATGCGCGCCGTACACGCGCTGCAGGCCGTCACGCTGCCCGTCGACCACTGGGACCACCGCATATCCGAGCTCTCGGGCGGCCAGATGCAGCGCGTCGCCATCGCGCGCGCCCTTGTCAACGATCCACCCATCATTTTGGCCGACGAGCCGACGGGCAACCTGGACTCCGCCACGGGAGCGCTCGTCATGGAAACCTTCCACAAGCTCCAGGAGCGCGGCAAAACCATCGTGCTTATCACACACGACCCCGGCATCGCCGCCGAGGCCGACCGTGCCGTGACCATCCGCGACGGTCGCATTCACGACGGCGCGTATATTCCGCATGCACCGCGGACCCTACGCAGCGCCGTAGATAACCTGCCCATGATTTCCGCCTCCGCCAACCCGCCGAAAGGAGTGATGGCATGAGCGCCCGCGATCTTATCCAGGAAGCCCTTCACTCGCTCGAGGCCAACAAGGGGCGCAGCCTGCTCACCATCCTGGGCATCGTCATCGGCATCGCCTCGGTCATTGCCATGACTTCGCTCATCGGCGGCATCCAAAACAGCTTGGTCAACAGCCTGGGCCTCAACGCAGCTCGCATGGTTCAGATCTATTCGTCCCAAGAACTCTCTGATTCTGACGTCCAGAAGCTTAAAAAACTGGTGCCGCAGATTGAGCAGATCGGCATCGTCGATAGCGCCTATTCCGAGTACAAGGTCGGGGATAAAAGCTATACCGTCATGGCACACGGCGTCGATAGCGACATGCTCGATGCCGTGGGCGCCAGCAAGCTCGTTGCGGGACGTGTCTATTCACAGGCAGAGTCTCAATCAGGCTCGCGCGTGGCGCTCATCAGCCGCGGCGGCGCCGATCAGCTTTACGGCAACGAACAGGACGCACTGGGGAAAACCATCAAGGTGTCCAACGGCGAGGTGCAGATTGTAGGCGTGATTGATGGCGGCAGCGACTCCATGGGCTCGCTCACGCTGTATATGCCACGCGAAACCATCTCCGGCCTGTTTGGCGACGAGAATCCTTCATTTCCCAGCGTGACGGCACTTGCCGCCGAGGGCACAGACATGGACGAGCTCTGCAAGACCATCGAGTCTAAGGTGCGCGCGATGAAGGGCATCACGGAGGATGATGAGTACGACAGTGTATCGGCGACCTCCATGAAAAGCGCTATCGACTCCCTCAATTCCTTTATGGGCGCCTTCTCGCTCATCATGGGTGCTGTCGCCAGTATCTCGCTGCTTGTCGGCGGTATCGGCATTATGAACATGATGCTCACCAACGTGACTGAGCGCATCCGCGAGATCGGCATCCGTCGCGCTCTGGGCGCCAGTCGTCGCGATATCACCGCGCAGTTTTTGGCCGAGTCCTCGGCGCTGTGCGTCACCGGTGGCCTGCTGGGTGTCCTGATAGGCTATCTGCTGGCCTGGGGCCTCGCGATATTTGCCACCGGATCTGGGATTCTTGGCGAGCTCGGTGCCAGCGGGCAAATCACACCGAGTTTTTCAATCGCCACGGTGCTGCTGGCCTTCGCCGTCTCCGTCGGCATCGGCGTAATCTTTGGCTTCTACCCCGCTCGACGCGCGGCAAAGCTCGACCCGGTGGAGTGCCTACGCTACCAGTAAGCCACCACCAACAAGTTGCGGTGAATTAGGGACTGAATATGCTATCTAGCAGCAAAAACAGACACTATTTCACCGCAACTTATTGAAGGGCTGTTTGCGCCAGTTCCGGGCGTCGTCCTCGAGCTATTGGCGGATGACGGGCTTGTACGGGTCGAGCTTGCTCGAGGCGATCCTCCTCGCGGGCGGGAGGGCGCGCAGGCGCGGCGAGCGCCTAGCGCGCGAACTCCCGTAAGAGCGCGTCTTCCACTTCCCGAAGCGAAAGGGCCCCGCTTCCCTCGGCGGGACGGGTGACCACGATGCAGCGCGCTCCCACGTCGCGCGCGGCGGCGAGCTTCTCGGCCGTGCCGCCTACGGTTCCCGAGTCCTTGGTCACAAGCCACTGGGCGCCCACCTGCCGAAGCATCGCCTCGTTGAGCTCGCGGGTGAAGGGCCCCTGCATGCCGATGACGTGCGACGGCGAAAACCCCGCGTCGATGCACTTCGTTATAGCACCGGGCAGCGGGAGCACACGCACGAAGAAGCGCTCCGCGAAATCGGCGACGCGCGTGTAGGGAGCAAGCTCCTTGCTCCCCGTCGTGAGAAGCGCGCGACCCGGGTTCTCGGAGAGAAAGCGCGCCGCGCAGGCGATCGACGCGACCGACACGACGCCTTTGGGCAGCGCCTCGGCCGGGCGCGCAAGGCGCAGGCATCGTGCACCCACGGCGAGCGAAGCGGCCCGGATGTTGCCGCTTGCGAGCGTAGCGAAGGGGTGCGTGGCGTCGACGACGATGCGCGCGCCGGAAAGCTCGCGCTCCATGTCGGCCTCGTCGAGCCTGCTCGCATGCACCTCGATGCCCGGAAGCTCGCCCAAAAGCTCACCTCCGTACTCGGTTGCCGCGTAGGCACGGGCGGGGATGCCCGCCCCGCTCGCCCATTCGCAAAGAAGGCGGCCCTCGGTGGTGCCGGCGAAGATGCGCAGCGCCGGCGCGGATGCGGGAGCCGTCACTTCGGGCCGCCTGTGCGCGTGATCTGGTAGAGTAGCGCGTTCATAATGGCGGCCGCCACGGTCGAGCCGCCCTTGCGACCCCTCGCGACGATGGCCGGCACGCGTCGCGCGAGTAGTTCCTCTTTCGCCTCGACCACGTTCACAAACCCGACCGGCACCCCAACGACGAGAGCGGGCGCGATCTTCCCCGCGTCCATGAGCTCGGCGAGGCGCAGAAGTGCTGTGGGAGCGTTGCCAACGGCCACGATGAGCGGACCCTCGATGCCGCAAGCTTTGTCCATGCTCGCAACGGCGCGAGTCGTGCCCGCGGCGCGCGCAACCGCGGCGACATCAGGGTCGGCCATGAAGCACACGGCCTTGCAGCCGAGCTTCGCGAGCGCGGGCTTGCTTATGCCTGCGAGCGCCATGTTCGTGTCGGTGAGCACCGTGGCTCCTGCGCGCAGTGCGTCGAGCGCACAGTGCGCGGCGTCATGGGTGAACACGAGGGAATCGGCGTACGAGAAGTCGGCAGTGGTGTGGATGACGCGCTTCACGACGGGCTCTTCGAGCGGCGGGAACGTGCGGCC
>UQPT01000052.1:0-15500 GCA_900543045.1 uncultured Collinsella sp. | reverse complement strand
TGGAAAAAGTCCACGTCTTCGGCAACGACTACCCCACCCCCGACGGCACCGGTGTTCGCGACTACATCCACGTGTGCGACCTGGCATCTGGTCACGTGGCCGCCCTCAACTGGATGAACGGCAAGACCGGCGTCGAGATCTTTAACCTGGGCACCGGCACCGGCACCTCGGTACTCGAGGTCATCGCCGCCTTCTCCAAGGCCTGCGGCAAGGAGCTGCCCTACGTGGTTCGCGAGCGCCGTGCCGGTGACATCGCCGCCAACTGGTGCGATGCCTCCAAGGCCGAACGTATGATGGGTTGGAAGGCCCAGTACGACATCGCGGATATGTGCCGTGACAGCTGGAATTGGCAGAGCCACAACCCCAACGGCTTCGCCGACGCCGAGTAGCAAAAACCTACATACCGCTCTTGCCCCGATCTCACGTTGTGAGGTCGGGGCTTTTTCATGGCATGTAACCATTCGCCGAAAATCGACCAACTTTTTTATCTTGCCTGTACATGTTTAAACAACATGTTCTACAATAGGCGTATTGAATCAGAGCACCGGGGGCGGACTGTTCACCCATCTGCAGGCCGGTCCCACAACAAGAAGGTTGGTGAGCGCATCCATGGAGCGTGCAAGCGGCGTCCTCATGCCCGTCTCATCTCTGCCCGGACCATACGGAATCGGCGGCTTTGGCTGGAATGCCTACGACTTCGTCGATTTTCTCGCCTCGTGCAAACAACATTACTGGCAGATTCTGCCCCTTACGACGACCAGCTATGGCGATTCGCCCTATCAGTCGTTCTCGGCCCGCGCAGGCAACTCCAACTTTATCGACTTTGCCGAGCTTATCGAGGCAGGGTATCTGGAGCAGCGCGATATCGATGGCGTGTATCTGGGATCCGACCCCAGCAATGTCGACTACGGTGCCATCTTTGGTGGCCGCCGTCAGATTCTCGACCGCGCCGCCGAGCGCTTTGCTGCCGACAAGCCGGCCGATTTCGATGACTTTATCCAGGCCAACGAGGACTGGCTCATCCCCTACTGTGAGTTCATGACCGTCAAAGAGGAGTGCGGTCTCAAGGCGTTTTGGGAGTGGCCCGCGGAGCTCCGCACCCGCGGCGAGGCTTCCGCCAAGGTCTGCGCCGACCATCCGGCGCGTATGCTCTACCACCAGATGACGCAGTACTTCTTCGATCGCCAGTGGAGCCGCCTCAAGGCCTATGCCAACGAGCGCGACATTCTCATCATCGGCGACCTGCCCATCTATGTCTCGCGTGACTCCGTCGAGATGTGGGCGACGCCTGAGCTCTTTAAGATCGACACCGCCGGCAATCCCGTGAGCGTCGCCGGCACGCCGCCCGACCAGTTCTCGGCCACCGGCCAGTACTGGGGCAACCCCATCTACGACTGGGACGCCATGGAGTCCGACGGCTTCTCCTGGTGGGAGGGCCGCATTCGCGCCGCCCTCGACATGTACGACGTCATCCGCCTGGATCACTTCCGCGGCTTCGAGGCCTATTGGGAGGTGCCGTTCTCCTCGCCCGATTCGTCCTACGGTTCGTGGACGCAGGGTCCCGGCCTCAAGTTCTTCAAGACGCTCGAGGAAAAGCTCGGCACGCTGCCCATCATCGCCGAGGACCTGGGCTTCCTCACCCCCGGCGTCATCGACATGCGCGACAACTCGGGCTTCCCCGGCATGAAGATCCTGCAGTTTGCCTTTGAGGGCACCAACTCGTACTACCTGCCGCATAACTACATCGCCAACACCGTCGCCTATGTGGGCACCCACGATAACGAGACGGCGCGCGGTTGGTTTGAGGGAACGGCCACCCCGCGTCAGCGCGAGCAGGCAGCCCTGTACACCCATCAGCAGGCCGGCGAACCCATGGCAGATGCACTCAATCGCACCATCGCCGCCAGCGTGAGCGACACGTGCATCTACACCATGCAGGACCTGCTCAACTTGGGCAACGAGGCGCGCATCAACACCCCTGCCACGTTGGGCGGCAACTGGACCTGGCGCATGCTCGACGGCGCCATCACCCGCGAGCTCGAGCACAAACTCACCGACTGGACCGAGACCTACTTCCGCATCCCGTCGGAAGCCGAAATCGAGCTTCCTCAATAGGAGCTACCGCGCCCGACCCCTCCCCACCGTGCGGACGCGCTTGCTTTTTCCCGCGCGAGGCCACCCCAATCCCCTCGCGCGGGCTTCTTATGAATTGCAGACATGAAACAACCCATCACAGGAGAAAACATGCCCCAAATTAACCTCATGGAACTCGCCGAGCAGTCTTTTGGCACCTCGCTCGAGCAGCTCGACGACCGTCGCATTTACAAGCTGCTGGTCAAACTCGTGCAGGAGCGCTCCGCCGCCTGCCCGCTCAACAACGGCAAGAAAAAGCTCTATTACATTTCCGCCGAATTTTTGATCGGCAAGCTGCTCATCAACAACATGATCGACCTCGGCATCTACGATGAGGTTAAGGACCAGCTCACCGCCGCAGGCCACGACCTCAACAAGATCGAGGAGTTCGAGGTCGAGCCGTCGCTCGGCAACGGCGGCCTGGGCCGCCTGGCCGCATGCTTCCTGGATTCCATCGCCACGCTGGGCTTGACCGGCGATGGCGTGGGCCTCAACTATCACTACGGCCTGTTCCGTCAGCGCTTTGTCGACAACCAGCAGAAGGCCGTCCCCGACGAGTGGCTCGGTGAGCAGGACATCCTAGTCGACGACGGCCGCTCCTACACCGTCGAGTTCGGCGATTTTGCCGTTACCTCCAAGCTCGTCAACATCGACGTGCCCGGTTACGGCCAGCCCACCAAGAACCGTCTGCGCCTGTTCGACCTGGCGAGCGTCGACGACGGCCTGGTCCCCGGCAGCTCCATCGACTTCGACAAGACCGAGATCGCCAAGAACCTCACCTTGTTCCTCTACCCCGACGATTCCGACGAGCAGGGCCGCCTGCTTCGCATCTATCAGGAGTACTTCATGGTGAGCAACGCCGCCCAGCTCCTGATCGACGAGGCCGTCGAGCGCGGCAGCAACCTGCACGATCTGGCCGACTACGCCGTGGTCCAAATTAACGACACGCACCCCACCATGGTCATCCCCGAGCTCATTCGCTTGCTCACCACCGAGCATGGCATCGAGTTTGACGAGGCCGTGACCATCGTACGCTCCATGGTCGCCTACACTAACCACACGATCCTTGCCGAGGCGCTCGAGAAGTGGCCGCTCGCCAGCCTGCAGAAGGTCTCCCCTGCCATCGCCGACATTATCGTCAAGCTCGATGAGATCGCGAAAGCCGAGCACGATGACCCGCGCGTCGCCATCATCGACGAGCACGACACCGTCCACATGGCCCACATGGACATCCACTTTGGCTTCTCCATCAACGGCGTAGCCGCCCTCCACACCAAGATCCTGGAGGACACCGAGCTTCATCCGTTCTACGAGATCTATCCCGAGAAGTTCTCCAACAAGACCAACGGCATCACCTTCCGCCGCTGGATCCATGGAGCCAACCCCGCGCTCGCCAGCCTGCTCGACGATGTAATCGGCACCGACTGGCGCAGCACCGGCGATCTGAACAAACTCGCCAAGTTCGCCGACGACAAGGACGTTCTTGAGCGCCTGGCCGCCACCAAGGTCGAGGCCAAGGCCATCATGCGCCAGTTCATGGCGCTCGAGCAGGGCGTGACCATTCCCTCCAACGCCATCATCGACGTCCAGGTCAAGCGCATCCACGAGTACAAGCGTCAGCAGATGCTCGCGCTCTACATCATCTGGAAGTACTTCGATATCAAGAACGGCAACAGGCCTAAGCACCCTGTCACCATCATCTTTGGCGGCAAGGCGGCGCCTGCCTACACTATCGCGCAGGACATCATCCATCTGATCCTGACGCTGTCGCAGTGGATTGCAAACGACCCCGACGTGGCTCCCTACCTGCAGGTTGTCATGATCGAGAACTACAACGTCACCGCCGCCGAGCGCGTGATCCCCGCCGCTGACATCTCCGAGCAGATCAGCCTGGCCTCCAAGGAGGCGAGCGGCACCTCCAACATGAAGTTCATGCTCAACGGCGCCCTAACCCTGTGCACGCTCGACGGTGCCAACGTGGAGATTGCCGAGCTCGTGGGCGACGAGAACATCTATACCTTTGGTGCCTCGTCCAAACAGGTCGAGCAGCTCTACGCCGACGGCACCTACAACGCCGGTGCGCTCTACCGCAAGCCCGGCATTAAACTGCTGGTGGACTTCATCACCAACCCGGCCTTTATGGCAACCGGCAACGCCGAGCGCCTGCAGCGCCTGCACGACGACATTAAGGGCAAGGACTGGTTTATGGCCCTGCTCGACATTGAGGAGTACATCCAGACCAAGGAGCGCGTGCTGGCCGACTACGAGGACCAGGACGCCTGGATGCGCAAGGCGCTCATCAATATCGCCAACGCCGGCACCTTCTCGTCCGACCGTACGATCTCCCAGTACAACGACGAGATCTGGCACCTGAGCTAATTCGGTTTCATCGCCCATCCTCTTGAAAACGGAGCCACGGCAACGCGGCTCCGTTTTTTGTGCCCGCACGTTACCCTGTGATCCGACTCGGCCAAACAATCTCGATCCATAACAACTACTCAACCAAAACGGTCCCAGCTGTTACAGATTGAGACATACCGGCCCCTCCCCTTGGGTTTATCTCAATCTGTAACATCTAGCAGGTGAAATTCGCCTTTGGTGTTACAGATTTAGATGAAATGGTTAGCTCAGCGGAACCGCCTCGATCTGTAACATCTAACGTCCGAAATCGGCCCTATCCGTTACAGATCGAGACAAACGACCGGTCAGACAGTCCCAACACAAAGAAAGGCTCCCCTCTCGCCCAGTGGACGGGAGGGGAGCCTTATATGTGACCGCGGCAAAAGGATGGCAAAGCCGCAGTCGCCCAAAGGGAGGGCCTGGATGCACCGGGCCTAGATAAGGTTCTTGCCAGACACCTTATCGAAGAGATGGGTCGCATTCTTCTCGAACTTGAACCAGATGGGGTCGCCCGCCTTGAGCGCACCCTTGGCCTCAAGGTCGACAACGGGAATGATCAGGACGAACTGGCCATCGGGAGCAGTCACGTGGACATGCTCGGTCGAACCCATGAGCTCGGTCACCTCGACGGTACCCTGGAGCGCACCCTCCTCGTCCTTGTCGGCAAGCAGGATCTGCTCGGGGCGCACGCCGGCCGTGATCTCCTTCACGTCGCCGCCATCCCAGTTGAGAGCAAGCTGAGCGCAGGTCTCGGGGGCGAGCGCCACGTTCATATCCTCGGTCTTGACGGTAAAGCCGTTGCCCGAGCGCACCAGCTGGGCATCGAAGAAGTTCATCTGCGGCACGCCGATAAAGCCTGCGACAAAGATGTTCGCGGGATGGTTGAAGACCTCCTGCGGGGTGGCGATCTGCTGGACGACGCCGTCCTTCATGACCACGATGCGGTCGCCGAGGGTCATGGCCTCGGTCTGGTCGTGGGTGACGTAGATGAACGTGCCCTTGATCTCGTGGCGCAGCTTGATGAGCTCGGCACGCATCTGGTTACGCAGCTTGGCGTCCAGGTTGGACAGCGGCTCGTCCATCAGGAAGACCTTAGGATCGCGCACGATGGCGCGGCCGATAGCAACGCGCTGACGCTGGCCGCCCGAAAGCGCCTTGGGCTTACGGTCGAGGTACTCGGTGATACCCAAGATCTCGGCAGCGGAGCGAACCTTGCGGTCGATCTCGTCCTTGGGGACCTTCTTGAGCTCAAGCGTAAACGCCATGTTCTCGTACACCGTCATATTGGGGTACAGAGCATAGCTCTGGAACACCATGGCGATATCGCGGTCCTTGGGCGCCACGTCGTTGACGCGCTTGCCGTCGATGAGCACGTCGCCCGAAGTGATGTCCTCCAGGCCAGCGACCATGCGCATCGTCGTGGACTTACCGCAGCCAGAGGGGCCAACGAGGACGATGAACTCCTGGTCGTGAACGGTGAGGTTGAAGTCCTCTACAGCGAGCACACCGTCCTCGGTAACCTTGAGGTTATGCTTCTTCTCCTCGGTCTTCTTCTTTTTGCCAAAGAAGCCCTTCTTTTTGGACTCGTTGTTGGGATACACCTTCTGAACATGTTTGAGAACGATCTCGGCCATGTCTCTACCTTTCGATACGCGGCGCCACGCTGAGGGGCGCCGCAGAAACTTGCAAAACAGTTACGACATCAGCCCTTGACGGCACCTGCCACCACACCGTCGATGATGTACTTCTGGCAGAAGATGTACATGATGACGATGGGGACAACGACCATCATGATGCAGGCCATCATGGGGCCGAGCTCGACGTGGCCATAGCCGCCGCGGAAGTACTGAATCAAAATAGGAATGGTCTTGTACTTGGTGGAGTCGAGCGTAAGGTAGGGCAGCAGGTAGTCGTTCCAGACCCACATGGTCTCGAGGATGCCGACCGAAAGATAGGTGGGCTTCATGATGGGAAGGACGATCTTAAAGAACACCTGAACCGGATTGCAGCCGTCAATCATGGCCGCCTCCTCGATCTCGAGCGGGATGTTCTTTACAAAGCCGGCGAACATAAAGACCGCCAGGCCCGCGCCAAAGCCCAGATAGATAAAGCAGATGTTGAACGGCGTGTTGAAGCCGATGCGGTCCGCCAAATTGGACAGCGTGAACATCAGCATCTGGAACGGTACGACCATCGAGAACACGAACAGGTAATAGAAGAAGTTCGAGATCTTGCTGTTGACGCGAACCACGTACCAAGCGCACATGGAGCAGCACACCAAGATCAGCACGACCGACGTGACCGTGATAATGAGCGAGTACATAAATGCCGAGGCAAAACCCTGCTCGTTAAGAGCGTGCACGTAGTTTGCAAGGCCGTTGAACGTCTCGGGCGTGAGCAGGTCGAACGCCGTGGTGGTGCTGATTGCGGTCGCTTTCTTAAAGGAATTGAGCGCAATCATGAACACGGGGTAGATCCATGCGAGCGACAGGATCGTAAAGAAAATCGAGAGCGCGCGGTTGATAGCCTTATCGCGTTTCATTACTGCTGCACCTCCTTGGACCTCGTGGCCTTAAGCTGAATCATAGATATGGCGACGACCAGGATGCAGAAGATAACTGCCTTGGCCTGACCGATGCCCTGCCATGCGATGCCGGCACGCGAGTAGAACGTGTTGTAGATGTTCAGGGCGAGCATCTCGGTGGAGTGCGCCGGAGCGCCACCGGTAAGGGCGAGGTTCTGATCGAACAGCTTAAAGCCGTTGGTGATGGACAGGAACAGGCAGATGGTGATGGTCGGCATCAGATTGGGGATCTTAACCTTCCAGAACGTCTGCCATGCCGTGGCACCGTCAACCTTGGCGGCCTCGATGTAATCGGACGGGATGGACTGCAGACCGGCGATGTAGATGATCATCATGTAGCCGACCTGCTGCCACAGGGTCAGGATGATAAGGCCCCAGAAGCCAGCAGCAGAGTTAAGGGCAATGAGCTGGGCGCCCACGTTGGAGAGCAGGCAGTTGATCAGAATCTGCCAAATGTAGCCCAGCACGATGCCGCCGATCAGGTTAGGCATAAAGAAGATCGTACGGAAGATGTTGGTGCCCTTGAGCGCCTTGCGGGTGAGCGCCTGCGCGATGGCGAGGGCAATCACGTTGATGAGCACCGTCGACAGGAAGGCAAACGCCACCGTAAAGAAGAACGACGTAGCAAACTGCGGATCGGACAGCGCGCGCACGTAGTTCTCGATACCGACAAAATGCGCGTTGTTAATGGTAATAAACTGGCAGAACGAGAGATAGAAGCCCTGGATAAAGGGGATCACGAACCCGATCATAAACGCCAGGCACGTGGGCAGCATAAAGAGCGGCCACCAGCGCTTGAGTGCTTTGCCCATAAAAGGGTCCTTTCAATATGCAGGGGGCGGGCAAACCAACGTCTGCCCGCCCCCTGTCGCTAATCAGATAGCTTGGGCAGCAACTACTTACTCGGAAGCAGCCTTCTCGGTCTTCCAGCCATCGACGAAGGCGTTCTTGACGCCGTCCCACTTGCTGTTGTCGGCAGCATAGGCGATCAGAGCCTGCTTGAGGTTCTTCTTCCACTCCTCAGAGGGGATGTAGACGAAGTCCCAAGCAACGGTCTTCTTGCCGTCTTTGGCCATAGCAACGGCCTGCTGCGAGAAGACGTTGGTGGTCTCCTTAGCGCTCTTGAACGGAGCGGTCAGACCCATCTTGTCAGCGATGATGCTGGTGGCGGTGTCAGAAGTGACGCACCAATACATGAAGTCCTCGGTGGCCTTCTGGGCATCCTCGGAAGCCTGGGAGCTGACGCACCAGTAGTTCTCGCCGCCGGAGCACAGGCCCTGGTTCTCCTCGCCGTCGACGCCGATGTAGATCGGCAGCATGCCGAGCTGGTCATCGGTCATACCGGCCTTGGTGAGGTCGGCATAGGCCCAAGAGCCGTTCTGATAGAAGACGGCCTTACCGGTTGCGAACTCGTTGGTGGCGTCGTCGCCGGTCTTAGAGGCGAGCTGCGAAGGATCGCAGGTGGAGTCGGTGATGTACAGGTCGAAGATCTGCTTAAAGTTGTCGAGATACTCGCCCTTGATCTCGTCGTCCTCCTGGTTGTGCTCCTTCTCGAACTCGTAGTAGAGCGGGAGGTTGGCGAGGTGGGTGGTGTAGCGCCAGCTGGAAGAGTCATCCATACCGGCGGAAGTGAAGGCACCGTCAACGCCGAGCTCGTCCTTGCGGGCCTGGATGTCATCGGCGCAAGCCTTCAGCTTGTCGAAGGAGTTGATGTCCTCGGCCTTGTAGCCGGCCTTCTCGAGGAGCTCCTTGTTGTAGATGATGCCGTAGCTCTCCTGAACCCAGTCGATACCCAGATCCTTACCGTCGGACTGCAGCGCCAGGGAGTCATCGATGAGCTCACCGCGGAGCTTGGTATCGGACAGGTCGGCGCAGTAGTCCTTCCAGTTCTTAAGGCCGGTGGGACCGTTGACCTGGAACAGCGTCGGAGCGGAGCTCTTGGACATCTCGGACTTGAGCTTCTCCTCGTAGGTGTTGGAGGCGGCGGTCACGATCTTGACCTCGACGCCCTTCTCCTTCTTGTACGCCTTGGCGATCTCCTTCCACTCCTTGTCGACCTCGGGCTTGAACTGGAGGAAGTAGACCTCGGCAGCGTCACCAGAAGCGGAGGAGCCGGAGCCGGCGGAGCCACCGCAGCCCACGAGGCCCAGACCAAGAACCGCAGCCGCGGAACCAGCAAAGCCCAGGAACTGCCTTCTGCTCATTTCGTTCTTCATTACAATCCACCCTTTCACACCGTGGCGGCACCCTTTGCCGCCGCCTTCGGAGATTGGCTCGGGGACTTTGCCCCTTTTGCTGTTTTGTACGATACGCTATTTGGAAAGTTGTTTGAACAAGTATTACTAGAGCGGTAGAAAAACTTCGGTGAACGGTAATTTTCACTTGTCTATTGACAACTATTGTCTAAACAATATTACTGTACTTTTAACAGGATAAGCGCCTGTCAAAACCGACGGAGTATCGGTTTTGACAGGCGCTTTTGCATTGGTCGAAAGACCCGTCCTGCTCCCTATCGCTTGGAGTTGACGCGGTAGTGGAAGATCTCGGGATGCGTGCGGGCATGCGTGACCTCGAACAAGATGCCGTCCGAGGTGTACGACTGGCTCTCCATGACGGCGACACAGTTATATTTGCCGAGGTCAAGATAGCTGCAGTCCTCATCGTTGGCGAGCTCGACACTCACCGTACGGCGACTCGCCATCACTTTAACGCCGCGCTTGTGCTCCAGATAGTCGTAGATAGACTTCTCGGCGACCTCGGGCGTCAGGCCCTTGGCGATCGACTCCAAAAAGTAGCCGTGGTCCACCTGGCGCGCACTGCCGTTGAGGCTTCGGACACGCACCACGCGAATCAGCTCCTCGCCCACCTTAAAGCCCAGGCGACGAGAAAGTTGCTCAGTACAAATCAAATGTTCAAAAGACTTGACCTCGGTCGATGCGACGGCATTGTTGCGTTTTGCGAACTCGCCAAACGACTCAACCTCTTCAAGTGCGCCCAACATGTCGGTTTCGCCCTTGAGCCAAATAACGCGCACGCCCTTGCCGTGTATGGGCTGCACAAACATCCCGTCGGCCAGCATACCCAAGGCACGACGGACGGTATTGCGAGTACATCCGAACTCCGCGGTCAACTCAGCTTCGGCTGGCAGCATCTCCTGAAACGCATAGGTCCCATTAATGATGCGCGAGCGTATTTCTCGGTAGATTCCTTCGTATATCGCTTTTGGCATGACTTCACCTCTAATGAATATGTATGGCTAGGCACGATAGCATTTCTTTGGGTTGTTTAAACCGTCTATCGGCAAAGCACCGATTATTAACTGTCAACGGCGCCCGTGATGCTCCAATCGATTCGAATCAAAACCGTCAATGCGGCAAGCAGCCAGTCCTCTACAATGAGTTCATTGTTTAAACGTTCTTGCTCGCACAGCATGTTGCATCCGGAAGGCATATTATGCTGCAGAAAATCCAACGTTTTGGCGGAGCCATGTTCGCGCCCGCCATGCTGTTTTCTATATCAGGCCTCATGGTCGGCATCTCCGCCCTCGCCACGACCGTAGACATCGTCGGTGACCTCGCCGTATACGGAACCCCTTGGTACGTTTTCTGGACCATCATCCAGCGCGGCTCGTGGACGGTCTTTAAACGTCTCCCGCTCCTTTTTGCCGTAGCGCTGCCTATCGGTCTTGCCCAAAAACAACCGGCACGCTGCTGCCTCGAGGCACTCGTGGCCTATTTTGCCTATTGCTTCTTTTTGAGCGAGATCATTAAGCTGAGCGGAGACAACCTTGGGCTTAAGTACCCGTCGTTTTTGACCTCCGCTAGCGGCATCACCGTCATCGACGGCATCAAGACGCTCGACACCGGCATTATCGGCCCGCTGGCGGTGTCGGCAACCGTCGTCGCGATCCATGACCGCTTCTACGATGCCAAGGTTCCCGATTGGCTCGGCACCTTCTCGGGTTCCTCGCTGATCTACCTCATCAGCTTTTTTGCCGTGTTTGCCCTTGCCGCCATCTCGGCCGCCCTCGTGCCTTTCGCATACGCTGTGACCGAAACGCTGCGCCACGCACTTGCGGGCGTCGGCCCCTTCGGCGTGGGCATCTTTGTGTTTTTGGAGCGAGCACTCGAGCCCATGGGGCTGCACCACCTGCTCTATATGCCCATCTATTACGACAATCTGGTCATTCACGACGGTATTTACGCCACGTGGACCAACCTGCTCCCCATTCTCTCCCATAGCACGCGCCCTTTAAATGAACTTGCGCCCTGGGCAGGTTTTACCGCCACCGGCTGGGGCAAGCTCTTTGGCCTTCCCGCCATCGCGGCAGCATTCTATTTCACCGCCAAACCCGAACGCCGCGCCGACCTTAAGGTCATCCTTTTGCCCGCCATCGTCGCCTCGGTGATCTGCGGCGTCACCGAACCGCTCGAGTTTCTCTTTATGTTCACCTATCCCGGACTCTTTTTGCTCTACGCCGTCCTATCCTCCTGCCTTGCCATGACTATGAACTTCTTTGGCATCGTCGGCATCTTCTCAGGCGGTCTCATGGAAATGACGGCCTTCAACTTCATCCCACTCATGCGAATGCATGCCGGCTCCTACCTTTTGGCGCTCGGTATCGGTCTGATGTTTAGCGCTGTCTTTTTTCTGGTCTTCCGGGGCCTCATTCTGGCTTTCGACCTAAAAACCCCAGGCCGCGAAGATCATATCGCCAGCGATGCGGCGCTCGCACGTCTGACGGGAAAAAGCTCTGCCAAAGAAGGCGCAGCCCAAAACGGCGCCGACAACCAATCATCCCAAGATCATCTGCTTGCTGAGCAAGTCGTTACGCTCTTGGGTGGCGTTAGCAATATTGTAGGAGCGACCAATTGCGCCACGCGTCTGCGCGTTGAGGTCGCAGACCCTTCCGTTGTCGCAGACAACACAGCCTTCGTCGCGGCGGGCGCCAGGGGCCTCATCGTCACCGGCAAAACGGCTCAGGTAATCATTGGCGTCTCCGTTCCCCGTATCAAAGAACACTTTGATCGAATCATGGGGCTCGAACCGGGCTTTGTCCCCACCACCCCACCCTCCCCCACCGCTGGAATCGCAAAAAAGAACGGCGACATCTGCTTCTTCGACATCGACGGCACGCTCGCCTGGCAAGATCCCAAACTCGCCCAAGAGCTCCCCGAGGATGAGCGAGACCTCTCCCCTTATCCCAATGAAGCGGTCTCGCAAGCCATCCGTGATTTTGTTGCCAAGGGCAATATGGCGTTTATCTGCACAGGTCGCACGCTGAGCTGCATCCATCCAAAGCTGCTCAAGCTGCCCTGGACCGGCATCGTCTGCCTCGCGGGTGGCTATGTCGAGCTTGAGGGACACGTGATTCGCGATTTGGCGATGACACCCGGCATGCTGCAGCGCCTTGCTCCCATTCTTGAGCAATCGGACGAAGTGATTCGTTTTGAGGGACTCAATGGCGTCGTTCGCATGAGTGCCGATGCACCCGACGCCCCCGGATACGCCCGCACCGTGGGCGATGCAATTACGCAACTGCAACATTACAGCGCCTACAAGATCTTAATGTCCACGTCGCTTGCCAACTGCATCGCTCAGGATCAAGCGTTTGAGCCTCTGCTCTGCTTTAACGAGCTTGAGCTCGAAGTGACCGAGATTTCGCCTCGCGAATGTACCAAGCGCGAGGGTATCCAGTCCGTACTCGACGCTCTCGACCCCAACCATGGAACGGTGTATGGCATCGGTGATGCCAGCAATGACATCTCGCTGATGAACGCCGTCGACGTCGGCATCGCCATGGGCAATGCGCCGGACTTCCTCAAGGAAAAGGCCGACTATGTCACCGACAGCATCGACCACGACGGCGTCGTCACCGCGCTCGAACACTTTGGGCTTATCTAGCCAAGCCCCTACCGCACTTGCGGCCGCATGGACCAATCGTCTTCAACCGCCGCGCTCGACGCCCTAATGTGGCAATATGTTGTCTGCATAATGCAACGATGCAACCTATCAAAGAATGCGAGAACCCGTGTCCAGTCCGTTTACCAGCTTTTTAGCCCAGCACTTTGACCAGATTAACGACTATCTGGCCACGTTCTTTGACGGACAGGCGACTTCCGCCGATATCGAGCGCTACCTGTATACCCCGCTCTCGGCATTTACGGCAAACGCTGGCAAGCGCCACCGCCCGCTCATCTGCATGCTCGCCGCCACTGCGGTAGGCGGCAGCTTTGAGAGCGCCCGCAGCGCAGCGGCGGCCATCGAGCACTTTCAGTCGGGCGCACTCATCCACGACGACATCGCCGACAACGGGCAGATTCGTCGCGGCAAGCCCTGCATACACCTTACCGAGGGCACCGGTCTTGCCATCAACTGCGGTGACCTGGCGCTCACCATGGTCACCAAGACGGTTCTCGACGACCCCACACTCAACGCAGACGTGAAGCTTCGCGTGCTCCACGAGCTTACCGAAATGATCGTCCGTACCATCGAGGGCCAGGCGCTCGACCTGGGCTGGGTCCGCGACGGGCGCTTTGACATTTCGGTCGACGATTATCTGGACATGGCGACGCACAAGACCGCGTACTACAGCGGAGCGACGCCGCTTGCCGCCGGAGCCATTATCGGCGGCGGCAGCGAAGAGCAGATTGAGGCACTGCGCGCCTTTGGGCTGCACACGGGCCTTGCCTTCCAGATTCAAGACGACCTGCTCAACTTGATCGGCACCAAGGAGGCCGCCAACAAGGACTTCCGCACCGATATCACCGAGGGCAAGCGCACCCTCGTTGCCGTGCATGCCCTGTCAGACGAGCGCTATCACGACGAGATCGAGGCAATCCTTTCCTCGGGCACCGAGGACCCTGCGCAGCTCGCACGCGCCGTGGAGATCTTCCAGGAGACCGGCGCCATCGATTACGCCCACACCTATGCGCTCGACCTGACCGCTAAGGCCAAGGCCGCTATCGAAGGCGTCGAGCTCGACCCGCATGCGCGCGAGCTCTTCCTCTCAATGGCAGATTTCTTTGTGGAGCGTCTTAACTAGCGGGGGTCATAAAACCTGTGGGCAGCGAGTTTGGGTACAAGTTGCTACACTGTTGAGTGCATGTTTATGCATTGTCTCGCGTTGTCTATCCGACACGCGCTCAAAATAGTACGAATCGTACGCCGAAAGGGGTTCGTTCATGGAACCTATTACCACGGGCATGCAGGGAGCAGCCGTCGAGGATGTTCAGTCCCGCCTTCTGCAGCTCGGTTACACCATCGATGCCGACGAGGTCGCCGACAAGCGCTTTGGCACCACCACCGAGCGGGCCGTCAGCACCTTCAGGCTCGACAGTGGCCTTGCTGCCGGTCATGCCGTCGATATCCCCTGTTGGAGCGCCCTGGTCGACGCCTCGTATAAGCTGGGCGACCGCACCCTGTATCTGCGCATGCCCAATTTCCATGGCGCCGATGTGCAGGCCCTGCAGCGCGCTCTCAACGTTTTGGGCTTTGCCTGTGGCGAAGACGACGGCTACTTTGGTCCGCATACCGAGGCCGCCCTGCAGCAGTTCCAGGAAAATGTCGGCCTGTTTGCCGACGGCATGGCCTTCCAGGACACCTACGCCTACATCAACCGCCTGCATCATGTGTGGGAGGGCAAGCCCTCGGTCACCGAAGCCGAGTCCCGCATCGGTTTTGCTCGCGCCGCCAACGTGCTCGAGCGCTTCCAGATCGCCGTTATCGGTGAGGACCCCATCGCACGCAGCGTTGCTTCGCGCATGTGGAACATCGCCACGGCAACGACCGACAACAGCGGCATGATGCTCTGCGACTCCGAGGTCCCAACCGACGTTGACCTGGTGCTCGAGATCGCAAGCGACGAGCTGCCCGCCGACGCCGCGCCACGCGCCACGATTGCCCTCGCCGAGTGCCACAACCTGGCCCAGCGCATCCGCACCGCCAATGTCGCCGCGCAGCAGAAGCCGGCTCGCATTCGCATTGAGCTCACGGGCATGACGCGCTACAACGGCACCTTCACGGCCAGCGACGCGCAGACGCTCGCCGTACGCCTACTCGACGGCGTTTGCGATGCCCTCGCAGATTAGGTAAACTAGACGAGTTGCTTTTGGGCAACACCACACATTGGGACGTAGTTCAACGGTAGAACTCCGGTTTTTGGTGCCGGCTGTTGGGGGTTCGAATCCCTCCGTCCCAGCCCCCAGATACTTACGCGAACCCCTGCCGGGACCGTCCGGCGGGGGTTCCTTCTTATCGAACGTGAACTCGGCCGTGAGCGTGCCGGCGGCGCGGTCCACCACCACGCGGCGCACGAACAGCCGCACGGCCTCCAGCGGTCATGAGCCCACCACTCCGAGATGATCCCAGAACTTCATCTGAT
>UQPT01000051.1:0-15617 GCA_900543045.1 uncultured Collinsella sp. | reverse complement strand
GGCTTTCCGCCGAGTTGTTTTGGCCCAGACCGTTTTGATAGGCGCGCTCTTCTTCGTACAGGCGGCCGAGCGTGGGGGCATCGACGTTCTCGGCAAAGACCGAGAACTTGCCGGCGCGCAGCTGCGGATCGATCATAAAGCGCACGAGGGGCTCGCCGACAAAGACATAACGGCGCTTTTCGGCCTGCGCCTTCACAAACTCGCGGACCTCGCGCGAAAGCTCGGGGTAGAACGGGGCGAGCATGGGATCGTCGTCGGCGGCGATCAGGATGGTATAGAGTGCCGGCGCCGTGTTGACGCCATTGATCACCAGAGTCTGATCCTCCATGTCGCGAGCGGCCTGCTTGGCAAGCTTCTTAAAGGAGAACGGGGCACGGGTGGCACCGAAGATGCCGGCCACGTGGTCCTCGAAGATGTTCAGGAAGTTCACGAAAGATCACTCTCCGTATAGGTTCTTTGGTATCCGAGCAAATATAGGCATATCCCAACGATTATAGAGGATAGGGTTCCCGCAACTGCCGCCTTGGCGGCGACCGCGGCTGCAAGGCTGGCAATTTCCATATGGTGTGCAAGACAGGATGCCGCTGCGCAGCCGATGCCGGTGACAGCGATGGCGGCGATGGCGGCAAGGTTTGAGCCCTGATCGGCACGCTTGGCATGGGCATTGAGCAGCGCAGATGACGCCGCGGCAGTTGTCGCGACCAGCGCAAAGGCAGCCCAAAGGAGCGGGTCTTCCAGCGCTGCGGCAACGTTGCCGAGCCCCAGCACGCCTCCGGCTGAAAGCGCGACCGTGGCCAGACGGGCAAAAAGCGCGCCCATGCCCGTTGCCGCGGCGGCGCTTGCCGGGCCGAGCCAAAATGACGCGACGCCGGCGGCGACCCCAGCTGCCAGGAAGGTATTGCCGGTCAGACAGCCAAGCGCAAGCGCGCAGGTGAGTGCGGCGCTCGCGGCAGCCTCGGTGCGACCCCAGGCGATCCACCAACCGGACATGGCAGCGGCAAAGATCACCGCGACGGGCAACATCGACAGGATGCCCTGCGCCTGCATGGTGGCGTTGGCCATGAGCACCAAAAAGCCCACAGCCGAGATGGCCGAGCCAATTTGGGGGGCCAGGCCAGCCGCCGCTCCGATCGCGATGGCCGCAATGACCAGGCCGGGAAGCGCCGCGACCCCGGCCGTTTGCATCAGCAAAAAGCTAAAGGTGCCGCACGTTAGCGCCGAGATAGCGTGCATGGTGTAGTCGCGCGCATGGCTCCAGCGCGTGCCCGCCCAGCCGAGCGCGGGGTCGACCTCGATGGCGTCGTCCTCGTAGTACGACGGCTCGATATCGTCGAGCTCCTGCTCGTCATCCGAAAGCTCGCCAACCATTTGCTCCAGACTGCGACGGCCCTCGCGCACGCTGCCCAGACCGGCAAGGAGTTGGTCGCAAAATGCCTCGATGCTGTTGGGGCGGTCCTGCGGCATGGGGGAGAGCGCGCTCATGAGCGCGCTCTCGGCTCCCGGGGGAAAGTGTGGTATCAGCTCGCTGGGATAGGTGGCGCCGCCGATGATGCGGTCGAGCGAGTCGGCGGGCGTGGCCGCCATAAAGGGAGCGCTGCCGCACAAGCCCTCATAGATAACGCAGGCAAGGGCAAAGACATCGGCGCGTTCGTCGACCGTGCCGGTCTCGATATCGAGCTGCTCGGGCGGCATGTAGCCGATGGTGCCGCCGCGCGAGCCGCCAAAGCCACCGGCGGACGACAGTCGCGCCATGCCAAAGTCGGTGAGCTTTACATTGCCCGAGTGGTCGATGAGCACGTTGGCGGGCTTAATGTCCAGGTGGAGTACGCCATTGCTATGGGCGAAGGTGAGCGCCTGGCCCAGGGCATCGGCAATGGCCGCGGCCTCGTCAAAGGTGAGCGAGTGGCCGTCCACGCGATGCAAAAACTCGGCCAGCGACATACCGTCGACATACTCCATGACCAGGTAGGCATAGGCGGTGTCATGCGTAAAGTCGATGACCTGCACGATATTGGGATGTTGAAGCATGGCGGCAGTGTGCGCCTCGCGCAGGACATCCATGA
The DNA here is from genome assembly GCA_900543045.1 of uncultured Collinsella sp. Lineage (GTDB taxonomy): Bacteria > Actinomycetota > Coriobacteriia > Coriobacteriales > Coriobacteriaceae > Collinsella. Next base: position 13,554 of record UQPT01000051.1, on the reverse strand, counting down.
TGTCGCTGGCGGGCATGCCGGCGCCGTTGATAAGGGGGATGCGCTTAATGGCGACGCGGCGGCGCAGGTGCGTGTCGCGGCAAATCTCGATGGAGCCAAAACCGCCGGTCGCAAGTGTCTCGAGCGGCTGGTACCGCTTAAGCAGCTCGCGAGAGCTGGTGCCCTCCAAAGGAACGTCCGGCGAGAACCGGGCGGTATGTTGCGAGAAAAGCGGCATGGCCAACCCTCGTGCGTTTAAAGTTCGTTTGCGAGTGGCGGGCGCGGAGCCGAGCCGTTCGCGGTGGCATAGATGCTGCTAGTGTAGCACGCTCGGGCGGATGGCGAGGATAACGGGATGTGAGGCTGCCTGTCTGGCTTGGCCTTAGTGCTTCTTCTTGTTCTTCTTCTGCTTGCGCTGCTTGCCCTTGGTCTCCTGGGGCTTGTCGCCCTGCTTGGCCTCGGCGGCGGCCTTCTCGGCCTTCATTTTCTTCTTCTTGGTCTCGATGCGGAGTTTTTTGTTGATGCGGGCCTTGAGGAAGGGACCGAACTGCTCGGCATCGCCACGGACGAAGGTGTCCTTGGGGATCGTCACGCCCTGGTCGGCGAACATGGCCACAAAGATGCGCTCGCCGTCGAGTACGTGGTCGAGCTTGTCAAACGGGAAGAACTGCGACTTGCCGCTCTTGCCCCAAACCATCAGGCCGTCCTCGTTGGCGGCGACGCGGCGATAGCGGCCACCCATGGACTCGTCGGCCTCGACGGCGTCGATAAAGTCGCGGGCGAGCGTGTGGTGCAGGTTCTTGCTCCACCAGGCCAAAAAGGCGCCGAACACGATCAGCACGACGCCGAACTTGATCCAGCTGCCGCCGGCCACCAGCATGCCGATGCCGATGAGCGCGGCAATCGCGGCGGCGACGTACAGGGAGCCACGGCGCCTGGGCGAGGCGACCAGGCGCGCAAAGTCGGTGACGAGGTCGTTTTCGTACTGGTACTCGTTGAGGTACAGGATGCCGTCATCGGCTGCGGCCTGCTCCTCGAGCGCGACCTCGACCTGGTCGGCTGCTTCGGAGGGAACGAGGTTACTCTCTGCGTCTGCCATGCTCTTTGGACTCCTATCGCGGCGGGCTCGCCGTACGGGTTATTATGAATGCAGTATGCCGTGCGACCGCATGGCCGTCGCGGCAACAAGTCTCAGTATACCCGGGGGAGCACCCATGGAATCGTTGTACCGAAAGTATCGCCCGCTCACCTTCGACTCCGTGGTGGGCCAGCAGCATATCGTCTCGACGCTCGAGCACGCTATCACCGAGGGACGCCTGTCCCACGCCTACCTGTTCTGCGGACCGCGCGGCACGGGCAAGACCACCATGGCGCGCATCCTTGCCAAGGCGCTGCTGTGCCGCAATGCCGAGGCGGCGCGCGCCGAGGGTGCAAGCGGCTGCATGCCCGACGGTACTTGCGAGGAGTGCGAGCTCATTGCCGAGGGCAACCACCCCGATGTCTACGAGCTCGATGCCGCAAGCCGTACCGGCGTGGACAACGTGCGCGAGGAGATCATCAACTCCGTCAACTTTGCCCCGGTGCGCGGCAAGTACAAGATCTATATCATCGACGAGGTCCACATGCTCACGACGGCGGCGTTCAACGCGCTGCTCAAGACGCTCGAGGAGCCGCCGGCACACGTGATCTTTGTGCTGTGCACCACCGACCCGCAAAAGATTCTGGAGACCATCCTCTCGCGCTGCCAGCGTTTCGATTTCCATCGCATCGGCAACGAGGATATTGAGCATCGCCTGGCATACGTATGCGAGCAGGAGGGCTTCGATTACGACGACGAGGCGCTCGCCATCGTGGCGCGCCATGCCAAGGGCGGCATGCGCGACGCGCTCTCCACACTGGAGCAGCTGAGCGTCTTTGGCAACGGTTCTGTGCATGCGGACGACGCCCGCTCGCTTTTAGGCGAGGTTTCGGACCAGATTCTGGGCGAGTTTTCCCGCGCCATTGCCGATCGCGATGTTGCCGAGCTCTATGGACTGATCCGTGCGCAGGTCGAGGAAGGAAACGACCTGCTGGAGCTGACGCGCGACCTGGTGGCGCATGTGCGTGACGTGTACGTTGCCTGCGTTGCCGGTGCCCGTGCCGAGCTGTTTGAGGGCGGCTCCGAGCAGGCCGAGACGCTTGCTGCCGAGGCCGCTGCCTTTGGCGAGCATCCTGCCGACCGCCTGGCCCGCGTGCTGACGGTGCTCGACGATGCCGCACTGGAGATGAGGGGCGCGAGCGACGTGCGCCTGGTGCTCGAGATTGCCTGTACGCGTCTGGCACGTCCCGAGGCTGATTTAACGATTGAGGCATTGGCCGAGCGCGTGGCGCGTCTGGAGGCCATGGTTGCCAACGGCGCCGTGCCGGCGAGCGTGGCTGCTGCTCAGGCCACCGCGCCTGCAGCATCCGTACCCGCTGCTGCCCAGCAGCCGACGCTGATCTCGGGTGCCCGAGCCGCTATTCCGGCGGCATCTGCTACCACCGCTGATACGTCCGCGCGCCAGGGCGGTATGCCTTGGGACCGTGGTGCTGCCGCTCCGGCGGCTCAGCCTGCGCCCCGTTCTGCGTCCGTGTCGGCTTCCAAGCCTGCAGCGTCTGCACCTCAGTCTGCGCCGGCTCCGACGCCTCAGCCCGTTGCAGCCCCCGCGCCTGCCACCGCTCCGGCACCTAAGCCCCAGCCCAACACCGCCGCCCAGGTTGCTGCCGCTGGTGCCGCCGAGACCCCCGCGGTCGAGGATGCCGGTGAGCTCCAGCGCAAATGGGCCGAGGTCGTCGAACGCGTCAAGGCTCGTCAGGCCTCCTACGCAGGGCTTTTGCTCAATGCCCGCGCCACAGCAGACGACGGCTCCAAGCTCACGGTCTCGTTCCCCGCGGGCTCGACCTTTGCCATCAAGATGCTCGGACGCGCCGACACGCAGTCGGTGGTCCTGCCGACAGTCAGTGCGGTCTTCGGTCGTCGCACCGTCGACTACGTCCTGGATGGAGGTGGCACGCCGGCTCCTCAACATGAGGAGCATTCTCCATCTGCACGGGCTGCGGCATCTGCGGACCCGCAACCCGTGTCCTCGGCGGCCCCTGCATCCTCGAACGTCAGCGCGACGCAGCCAAAAGCGGCACCGGTAGCGGCACCGACCCCGTCGGCGCCTGAACCCGCTGCGCCCAAACAGGCTGCTCCGGTCCCCGCGCCCAAGCCCGCCGCCGCGCCTGCGCCCAAGTCATCCGACCTGGGCAAAGCCCCCTGGCTGCGCTCCGACAACCCCGCTGGCGCTCCTGCCACGGGCAAGCTCCCGACCGAGCCCGCACCCCGAGCGCCCGAGCGCACGTCCGCTCCCAAGGCTCAGCCGTCTGCGCAGTCTGCACCGTGGGAATCCGAGCAGGTGCCCTACGATGACGCCATGGTCGGCGGCTTTGCAGGCGATGCGAGCGGGGACGATCTGCCTCCGTTCGACGTGCCGGGTGCGACGCCCGCGCCCAAGCCCGCTGCAACTGCCCCCAAAGAGGAGGACGCTCCTGCAGCTCCCTGGGAGTCCAACCCCGGCGCGGGCAGTCCCTTCGGCCATCAGGGCGCAGCCCCATGCATCCCGCAGACCGAGGACGAGGCCAAAGCCCTCATCCGCAGCGTCTTCGGTCAGTCCACCATCTTCAAACCGGTGGAGTAGCTGTACAGGCGGGTATACTGCTCAAGAAGAGACGTCTTTGAACGGAGCGAGCTTATGATGTGGGAATATGTCCGCCTTGAGGACGATACGCAGGTTTCGTATTCCGAAGTCCGTGAGGACAATACGGTGAAGGTCGTTGTGGAGCGCCCACGCGATTGGGGTTTTGACACGGCGGAGTGTATCTTGCCGGCATTCAATTGGGTGTCGCACGAGGGCTTTAGCGAAGCAGACCTCAAAGAACTCGATGATTTTGTACGCAACAATGCCCCGCTCATCCTGCGTTTTGCTTACGAAGGCGGACGGGTCTATGCCTAGTCTTTTCCGACTCGGGCCGTACATCATCTTTTTCTGGACAGGGGAGAACGGCGAGCCCGTCCATGTTCATATCGCGGTCAAGCGCCCCACCGCCGAGGCGACCAAGATATGGCTTACCCGCTCCGGCGGATGCAAGCTGGCCCATAACAAGGGCGATATTCCTGCTCGGGATTTACGCGATATCATGCAGTTTGTTTCATCTAACCATGCGCTGATTTGCAAACGCTGGAAAGAAACAACCGGTGGGCTGTCGTTTTACTGTTGAGAATCGCTTGCTGGGCTTAGGACCCCTAGCCCTTTAGGGGCTCTTTATCCGGGCGCATTTGAATTTCGGACATGTGTAGCGTGGTGCCGCGTGTCTCGCATTCGAGCAGGCAGATGCGTGACGGTCGGCCTAGGGTGCTGAGGTCGACACGATACGTCGCGCGGCTGTCCGTGTACTCGACTTGCTCGGCGTCGAGGGTTGCTCCGATTGTCAAGAAAGCGCCTGGTTCGGCACCGACAATCTTGGAGTCCTTTATCTTGACCTTGAACTCTTGGTAGAGGGACGGGCTGTTGTAGTAAATGGTTCGGGTTCCATCGGTGCACTCATCGGTCGCTTCCCATTTGACGGTGGGCTGGTCCGAGCTGGTTATCAGCAGTTCTGCTCCAAAGGCTATAGCATGGGTGATGACAACCAGTAATGCCCAGCCGACAAAGAGATAGAGAACCACATATGCAACGGGGTGTTTTGAGCGGATGTTTTGGAGCGCGTCGGGGGCATTCATGGGGGCACCTCCAAATTGCTGTCTGTGACAATCAAATTATACCCTGCCATCATGAGCGCCGCCTCGAGCAGCGGTTCGGCATTTTGTTATCTAGCTGGATGCAGAAAATGTCGGATTCCGGCTCTACAAGATTTAGCTTTCAATATTATGCAGATGCGAATTATTCAACTTCGCATAATCTTTGGGTGCGGTTTGCACTCCAGGACATGTATATCGACTGAGGTAGCGTGTCCGCCCCGCTTGCTTGCCCCGCGCCGTGGTACGATTTTTGAGTTTGAAAGTCCCGCCGTGCTCCGGCTGCCCTTGCAGCTCGGCGCGCGGCCGCACGTAAAGGAGCCATCATGGCCGGTATGAACATGCAGCAGATGATGAAGCAGGCCCGCAAGATGCAGGAGCAGCTTGCCGCCGCGCAGGAGAACCTCAAGTCCCAGACCGTCGACGCCTCTGCCGGCGGCGGTATGGTCAAGGTGACCGTTAACGGCGAGATGGAGCTCGTCAACCTCACCATCGATCCCGATGCGCTCGATCCCGAGGACGTCGATATGCTGCAGGACATGATCATGGCTGCCGTCAACGAGGCCGTCCGCGGCGTCAACGAGCTCGCCAACAAGCAGATGGGCGCCATCACCGGCGGCCTCAACATCCCGGGCATGCCGTTCTAAGACACGCATATATATGAGTGCGAATCACAGTCTGCAAAAACTGCTCGATGAGCTGGGCCGCCTGCCGGGCATTGGTCCCAAGTCAGCTCAGCGCATCGCCTATTACCTGTTGGAGGCTGACGCCGAGGAGGCGCGCCGCCTGGCCGAGGCCATCCTGGAGGTTAAGCAGGAGGTTCACTTTTGCAGCCGCTGCTTTAACTACGCCACGGCCGATGAGTGCTCCATCTGCCAGGATTCGATGCGCGACACCACTCGCATTTGCGTGGTGGGCGAGCCGCGCGACGTCCAGGCGATCGAGCGCACGGGCAGCTACCATGGCCTGTACCATGTTCTGGGCGGCGTGATCAGCCCCATGGACAAGATTGGTCCCGAGCAGCTGCACATCCGCGAGCTGCTGGCGCGTTTGGGCCACGAGGATATCCATGAGGTCATCATCGCCACCAACCCCAATATTGAGGGCGAGACCACGGCGAGCTACCTGGCCCGCACTATCAAGCCGCTGGGCGTCGAGGTGTCGCGTCTGGCGAGCGGCCTGCCCGTGGGCGGCGACCTGGAGTATGCCGACGAGCTTACGCTTGGGCGCGCCATTGAGGCCCGTCGCACGATTTAGGTGGCGAGCCTGCTCCTGCCGTATGTTTTCCTGGCGACGCACGGGGCAGTCATAATTTCCCCGTGCGACTATAAGTTTGTTGTGCAACAAAGATACTTTGTATCCGCTTATCGCATGGATGCTTCCACTCGCATCCTTAATTTGCTCATTCGTTGCGCAACCTTTTGGGTTCGCTGATACACTCAAATATGGATTCGAATGAATGCGCCGCTCCCGAGCGGCGTGTTTTTGTTGGAGGAGAACGCATGCGGCCCGGTGGCACTCAGACAAAGCGCGGCGCCGCGGTGCGCATGCGACGCCGACTGGGCTTGGCGCCGCGGGCGTACGCACTGCTGTCTTGCTCGCTGGTGCTGGTCATAGCTGGCGTTTCTGCCTATGGCATGACCGTGCCGTCCATGATGCAGGCACATGCCGCACGCGAACCGCGCGTGGGGCATGAGGTCAAAAGTGATCTGGGCACCACGACTGGATATGCTTGGGCAAGTGTGGTCGCGCATATTGTGTTTGGCACCGACGACGCGGACGGCGCCGAGGCCCCGGACAACGAAGTCACGCTTGCCAATGGCAAAACCATCGTGCTCACCAACACCAAGATCATCGATCGGTTGTCCAACAATAGCGTGGCGGCAACGGTGAATAAGGTCGAGCAGCAGAAGGAACAGGACGCCCAGCAGTCCGGAAAGCCCGGTAACTCGGATACTTCTGGCTCCGGCTCGGATTCGTCGAGTTCGGGCGGCGGTTCTGGATCGGGTTCCTCTGCCGGAGGGTCTGGAAACGGCGGCTCGACGGGCGGCAACACTGACAACGATGCGAACTCCGGTGGCCTTTCCGCTGCTGAGGAAGAGAGCATTCACAGTTGGCTTGTGACCAAGTACAACATGCTCGACGGCTATGTTTCTCGTGCCAATGACGTGGTTTCGACCTATAACTCTACGGGAGATCCCAGGCCGTGCGACAGCCTGGTCGGGGAGATGTTTGTCATTCGAGCCGAGTTCGGTCGTCAGACATTCTCGCCCCGGTCAAAGTGGTATCAGCAGTATGCCAATCTGTGGGGCTGTTACACCAACCTATGTCAATGGGTCGGCCATTACGGCGATGATGACGTTGCGCTCGGTAACTTCAACAATAACATGGCGGCGCTTGCCCTATGATGACCGATCTTGCATCCACCACACCACAATCGCTCGGTCGCGATCCCATGGTCGGCCTGCGCCTGGCGCGTGTCGACGGGTTTGAGCCGGCCATTGCGCTCGGTCAGGACGAACTGCCTGCCTATCTGCGTCGTTTTACGATGCTGTTTGCCGACGATGCCACCATGCGCCGTGGCGGTATCGGCCGCGTGACGCGTGCCGTCAACGCCCAAGGCGAGGCCGTGGCGCTCAAGCAGCTCATCTTGCCGACGCGCGATGAGTTTGACGACGATGCAACTCACGAGGCGCTGGTCGCCAAGTTCAAGGCGGCGTTTCGCGAGGAATATGAATGCCATCGCGCCCTTTCGGGCCTTAAGGGCTTTCCCCGCCTCTATGGCTGGGGCGAGGTCGACGGTGTGCCTGCAATTGTCATGGAATGGGTCGAGGGCGAGACGCTTGCCCGCTTGCGTTCGCGACTTGCCGTGGACGATGCCGGACGCCTGTCGCCGCTTGTGGCGGCGCGTCTGGGTCGCGACCTGTTCGATCTGCTCTGCCGCATGAGCCTGGTGGGGGAGGGCTTTGTCCATCGCGATATCTCGCCCGCTAATATTATGGTGCGCACGGCGCGTCTACCGCTTGACCGGCAGCTTGCCGAGGGCGCCTTTGACCTGTGCCTGATCGACTTTGGCTCGTCGCTGGCGCTCGAGCCTGCGTCGGTCGTGGCCGGTACCGGCGGCAAGGCGTCGTTTACGGAGCGTTATGCCACGCTGCGTCGCGCGACGGTTGCCTATGCCCCGCCCGAGATGCTCACCGACGATATTCCCGACCTGCGCGCTTTGCGTATGTCGCCGGCGATTGACGTCTATGCCGCGGCAAGCACGGTTTACGAGCTCATTGCCGGCGTCGCACCATACGAAGCCGCGCCGAGCACTTCGGGCACCTCGGGTTCGCGCAAAAAGACGCGCGACATCGCGAGCCCCTACCGTCTCAAGATGGACACGCGGCCCGACTATCCCATTGGTGCCCATGCGCCCGGTTGCGATTTGACTCAGCTGCTTCGTCGTGAGCCCGATGTGGCGCTCGCCGCGGCCGAGCAGGCCCAGCAGCTAGGGCTTGAGCCGGATTCCGAAGAGCTACGCGATGCGCTGGCGTTTGTCGATGCCCAGCTGTTCGACGTGGTGATGGCCTGTCTGTCCAGCCATCAAAAAGATCGTCCCGAGCCGGCGGCGGTCGAGGCGGCGCTCTCGGCGTTTTGTGACCACTATACGCAAAATGTCGGTCGTTCGCTCCGCGGCGAGCCGCTCACGCCGTGCCCCATGGATGCGTCCGGCCGCGCGGTTCGTCGCGCGCTGATGGTCGGCGCGACGGTCGTCTGTGGCGTGGTTTGGGCTGTGGTCGTGGTTTCGGCCGCGCTGCTGGCGTCGGGCGCTCGCGTGACGGCGACTTTGGGATCGCTCGTGTGGTCTGGGTCGCTACCGGGTATTATTGCCGCACTGGCGTTGGCGCTGCCAGGTATAGCCGGCGTTGCCGCGGGGACACTTGCGCGCGATCGGCGTTCGGGCTTCCTGCAGGGTGTGCTTGCGCTTTCTGCCTGCGAGGTTCCGGTGCTGGTTGTGGCTGCATGTAGCGTATTTTCCCAACGCGCCGTGATGGGCGGCCTTGTTGCCGCTCTGGTTGCAACCTATACGCTTACGTGGTTTTTGCTTGCGATGGGCTTTGCCTTTGAACTTCCCGTTTCGGCACCGCGACGCACAAAAGCCCAGATGGCGACTCCGCTTGCCGGTGGAGCCGCAGCTGCCCGTACTTTTGGCGGACCTGTCGAAGTATCGTCCGATTCTATTTCTACGACCAAGGAGGCCTAGGTCATGGCATCTCAAGTTGAGCTCACCCCATGCGGGGCCATGTTTGACATCTTTAAGCGCGCGGCGCATCTGAGCCATATCGAGCTGTGCGGCTTGGTGCTTTCGTCCCGTCCGCTCGCCGACGGCCGCAGCCCGCAGAGCCGAGCCGCCGATCGCTCTTGGGTTTCCCGCTTTATCGTTCGCGCGCCGGTCGGCACGCTTCAGCAGCGCTACTTTGCCGAATACGGTACCTCGGCTGCGCGTATTATGTCGCAACTGGCCCTGCGCCAGCGCAATCCCATGGACTCCACGGCTGTGATCAATATGGTGTGCGGCCCTGCAGGTGAACCGATGGTACGCGCGCTCGAAGAGTGCCACCAGGACACGAATCTCTATCGCAACGCGCTCGATCGCCTGTCCCAGGCGGCGGAACTCATGCCCGCCGAGCGCGCCGAGGCCGTGCTGGTGCTGTTTGTCGCCGTCGGTTGTTCGGCGGATGTGCGGTCCTCGGTGAACTATGCCATCGACTACGCGCACGCGACCTGTGGCGGAGGCACCTCCACGCCGCGTTCGCTTGGCATGTCGATGACCGCGGGCGAACGCGAACCCGCTCCGGCGCACCCCTTGGGCTTGCTGCGCGTACAAAACAGTTTTGTCGTGAGCGCCCCGCGCTGGATTCAGCCGAGTGAGCAGGGTGTTGAGATTGGTGCGCTGGCCACTGGTGAGGGCGATATTACCGACGTCGGCGACGATGTCTCGGCCCGCCATGCCCATATCTGGTGCGATGCTCAAAATATCTGGCACGTCGAGGACTTGTCGTCCACCAACGGAACCGTGGTGGTAAACGGGGCCACGCGCGTCTGCATTCAGGTCGAGCCCGGCCGTTCCGCCCAACTCAATCCCGGCGACGAGCTCAAGCTCGGCGAATCCACTACCTACGCCATCCTCTTCGGTGCCCTCTAGCCGGCAGATAGGGACGTTTCTTTTCTGCCGGCACTTGGGGACACTCCTCGGCGCGCCAGAGCCAGTCGCCCGGGGATGGAGGGGCCATTTTGGCCCTTGGCGGTCAGTCGGGGCGAAACTAGAAGATCTTTCCGATTCGCGGCTGTTCATGCTTGTAGAGCATCTAAAACAATAGGATGTTATTCTGGAATATGCCGGGTGCGTGAACTTGCCTGTCTTAGCCTTAATAAGGTATAGGGGAGTTTGGCTCAGGGGTTCCGTCTTGTTCTTCAGCGCAGTATTGTGGGACAGATTTGCTGAGATTGGCGCCTTACACCGCAGAGCGCACGGAAGGCTCTCGATTTGTGTTCTGGCCCCAGAATACAGGGCCTGATACTTACCAACTGTGGCATGGATGTAACATCTGTAGAAATCAACCCTTTTGTTGTCGACCTTTGTAAGAAAAACACTGCCATCAACTCTTTGGATGACGAAACTAGGGTGCTTGAGGGGAGCCTTTACTCCCCTCTGAGAGATGACTCATGTTTTTCGCTTGTCGTTGTGAATCCTCCGTTACTGCCGATTCCGGATGAGATTCCTTATCCCTTCGTTTGAGATGGAGGACAATCGGGTCTGGATAAAACACTTCGTATTCTTAAGGGTGGCGATACGCATTTAGAGAAAAACGGTAAATACTGCTAATAGGGGTGACGACGATGGTGCAGGGGCGACCCGCGATGCTCTCATCAATACGTCGGATACTTGGGAAATCAGGTCTAGATGCATGTATGATGATGCTGTGTGGCTATTCAATTAATCCGCGTTCCGAATGGGTGCAGGGTATAGCTGCGACATCGTATGCTTTTGACCCGGCGCGATACTCAGATATTTCTGAGGCGGTTGACGAAGTTTATACGCACTATGCCGCGCAAGGCGTTTCGGAAGTTTGCACATCTACGTTACGGGCTTAGGTTTCTTCAAGCGAGCAGGCCGGTTGCGTTATTTCGAGCGATTTTTCTAGTCTAGACGACAAAAGGCAAAGGATTTGATGGGTATAAAACGCGGACGTTTGTGGGCGGATGCTCAAATCTATTGTGGCAATCGGGCGGTTGAAAAAGATATTTCAACCGCCCGATTGCCAGGTTCGTCGGAGGAGATGTCCGATTCCGACTCTCTTGTAGGAAGAGCTTGAGATCGTATTGGCCCAAGGCAATCTTAAAGCAGTCTCATTGGCAAATCTTCGCTCCTGTTGTGTTGAGGTGTAAGGTATCAGTGATTGATGTTTTGTGGCGGGTAGATTGGGGCCTTCCTTGATTCGATGCGTTCTCTCGAGGTTCATCAGAGCAAAAGGGGCTTTCGTCTTCATTGCTATCACGGTGATTGGAACCGCTCTCTCCTATGCCATGCCATACGTGAACGGGAAATTCTTAGATTTTCTTCTCGGTAACCGCAGCGAAAGAGACGCCGTACTCTTCGCGCTCCTGGTTGCGTCAATAGGAGTTTTCTCCACCCTCTTTACTTATTTTGCAGGAACACTTTCCATTCGCATAACCACGAGACTTTCCTTTGATCTTCTCAGGGAGGCCGTCTTGCGTTTTGAAAGAGACGATTACTTGGTGAGTCGGACCATCGATCCAGCCTATACAACGCAACGGATTATTTCCGACTCCAGCGTGGTCTCATCCTTCGTTTTGGCGAATTTTATCAGTGCGCCGCTGTCCATTGTAGCCATTCCCATCGTATTGCTTATCATATGGTCAATTGATTCAACTCTCGCGGTGTTTTCCATCATTCTCCTCATCGTGTATTTCTGTGTAATTACTGGGTTGAGGAAACTTTTGTATAGGGTCACGTATGAGAAGAAAGAGGCGGACAGCGCCTTTTACGCCGCAATTGCATCGCAGCTTAATCAGATTCTCAACATTCAACTGACATCTTCGTACGGCAAGAGCGAACAAGCGCTCGACGCTGGCTTTAAGAGCTATTTTCCCAAAGTTTTGCGCTCCGGAAAGCTATCATATTCTCTGACATCGCTCGATGGTCTTTTCGCAGCGTTGTTTCAAGCGGTGATACTTGTTGTTTCCGGAGTACGAATCATTAACGGAACTATGTCAATAGGCGAGTACACTATCATCGGTACATACTTCGCGGTTCTCTTTAAGACTTTGAAAAGTATGATGTCATTGTTCAAATCCTATCAAGATGCCAAAGCATCATGGGATAGGACGGCTATCGCGACGAGAGAAAAGGAGAGATCGGGGTGGAATCGGACCGATTTAGCTAAACTCGATGAAATAAATGACATTTCGGTATCTGATTTGGAATTCTCGGTTGCCCTTCCAGACGGATCTGTCCGAGAGGTCCTCGGCGGGTTTTCTTTCAAGTTTTCCGGTCCTGGTACATATTGCATAGTTGGGGAAAACGGAAGAGGCAAGACGTCACTTCTTTACTTGATGCTCGGGCTATACTCATCGAAAGGCAAAGTAAAATACAACGGCGTGCCAATCGAAGAATGCGACTTGGATTACATACGTGCGAGAGAGATATCGTGCTGCCCACAGTCGTGCTTCGCGCCGGACGAAACGGTGAAAGAGCTGTTAGAGTATTTCGACACGCCCTTTTCTTCCTATCACCGGGGTGTAGATGGCCTACTTTCGCTGGAAAACAGCGTGAAGGAGTTGCTCGGGAAACGTTGCTCCGCGCTTTCGGGCGGTGAGCTGCGCCGAGTGTACTTATGGTCGGCGATTTCACGCAAGTCGTCAGTTTTGGTACTCGACGAGCCCACGACTGGGTTAGACGCTGTAAGCCGCGCCGAGCTTGCGGCCTATGTTAAGCGCAACAAGCAAAGCCAGCTGATCATCGTTGTCTCTCACGATGACGAGATGGTCGGCGCGGTAGAAGGGGTAGTGGATTTAGGCAGCATGTACCAGGGTAAATGATGACAAGTGTAGTGCTACCCAACTGGCAGAGATAACAAAAAGGCGATGCAGATGCACGTAGCATTCAGGCGGTTCGGACTCGGTGCCTTCACGCCATCGCAACGCTTTCAGATATAGTTCTCGTTCTCTTACTAAAGGAAACTTTAGTCTACGTCATCTTGTCGAGACAGAGGTGAAGCGAAGTGTTGTCGCGACGTATCTTATTCCAGGTGGCTCAGTATCAGCGTGAGAATCGCACCAAAGTGTACTTACGATTCTCGTGTCCCACGGACAACATGAGCTGAGCATTGAGGTTCCACCCTTTGCTGCAACTACACGGGGTTGGACGGCAATGAATATGCCGGGCCGCATACCACGCGCAGCGGGGGTCCATGTCCCAGTATGTTGCCTACAGCAGCCTCGATGTCCACGCACACATCATCTCTGCCTTCGCGTTCAATCCATTTGCCGGAGAGTGCGAGGGTTGCCAGGCCGTAGAATTCGAGCCGAACAAATGAAATGCGGTATCAGCGCATAGGATTAAACTGACGATTGCTTTGCACTGAGAATACGCTTGGAAAGCCGCTATGGGTGGCGGCCCGGGTTAAATAGAGAAGCCCGTCCGATCACTTTCATGTGAACTGCCTCCCATTTCTTGGACATGAGAAATGGGAGGCTTTCTTTATGCGCGT
>UQPT01000050.1:0-15639 GCA_900543045.1 uncultured Collinsella sp. | reverse complement strand
ATGACCAGAAGGTCTATGCCTTGCCTTTTTCATGCCAACTTGTTCGCTCTGGACGTCGCTCGCTGACATTGCCAAAACATCGGCGTTTCCTTGGTTGTCAAATGATTCGTAGGGAGTCATTGGTGACATTGCCTTGATATTTTATTCAGTCGGCTGTGATGTCATTTGAGCTGCTTACCTGCTTAAGGTAATTGACGGCATAAGTCCGCTATCAAAAATATTGCTCAAAATATCGTTCAAGAAGTCGCGGAGCGATTTTTGATGGGTCGTGCGTCAAGCGATGTGGCAAGTTCTTGGTTAGATATTGGTCAGTTTTGGGGCAACCTTGCCAAAAGCTTGACGAATGCAAATTTAGACGTCAGCGAATGAACACTTTGAGCGAGCTCGGTGCAAAATTCTGGGCTGATTCTCGATAATCGCCTTCAATCGTCCCTTGCCAGGCGCTGGCCTCGCTTACAATCTGCTCCGACATTCGCGCGCCGCCCGGCGCTTAAGAGGGGAGGGCCCCATGGCAAACGAGATCTGGACCATCAAGCGTTGTCTCGAGTGGACCAAGGAGTACCTGGTCGAGCGCGGCGAGGAGCATCCCCGTCTTTCTGCCGAGTGGCTGCTGTGCGCGGCCACGGGCCTGGCGCGCATCGACTTGTATATGCGCATGGACGAGACGCTTAACGCGGCCCAGCTCGAGACCATGCACGCGGCCGTCGTTCGTCGCGCCAAAGGCGAGCCGCTGCAGTACATCACCGGCAGCACGCAGTTTCGCATGATTGACGTCGCGTGCGCTCCCGGTGTGCTCATTCCGCGCCCCGAAACCGAGATGCTCGTCGAGGAAGTCCTCAATTATCTGGATGCCGAGGTGCTGAGCCCCGAGGCTGCTGCCCGTCAGCGTGTTGAGCTGCCTTGGAACGATGAGGTCGAGGAGGCACGCAAGGCCGAGGCCGCGCTGGCAGACGAACGGGCGACTGCCGAGCGCCGTGCCGCTAATCTGACGGCTGCCGATGAGGCGGCGCTAGGCGGCGACGTACTGGGCAGCCGTGCCTATGCCGAGGAACTGGCCGATCGCGAGGCCGAGGAAGCCGCCGCGCAGGCAGCAGAAGCCGAAGCCGCGGAAGCCGCCGAGTCCGAGCTCGACGAATACGGCGTCGCCATCGAGGGTGCCGACCAGGAGACGGCTTTAGCTCAGGATGCCGCTGCGCCTGCCCCAGCCGAGCCCCGCACTGCCCGCGTTCTCGAGGTCGGCTGCGGCACGGGCTGCATTTCGCTCTCCCTTGCCTGGGAGCGCCGCGGCCACGTTACCTGCACCGCCACCGATATCGAGTCGCGCGCCATCGATCTGGCCACCAAAAACCGCGACACCCTCGGCCTCACGGCAGATGAGGTTGCCTTTAGCCTCACCAACCTGGTGAGTTCCATTCCCCGCGAAGAGTGGGGCACCTTTGATGTGCTCGTCTCCAACCCACCTTACATCCCGACCGACGTCATGCGCTCGCTGCCGCACGAGGTCAAGGACTTTGAGCCCGACCTGGCGCTCGAGGGCGGCGCCGACGGCCTCGATATCTTCCGCCGCCTGCTCAACGCGGCGCCTTACATGCTGCGCGCCGGCGGCCTGTTTGCCTGCGAGCTCTACGAGGGTACCCTCGATGCCGCGGCCGAGCTCTGTCGCCAGGCAGGCCTTTCGGACGTGCGTATCGTCCACGACCTCACCGATCGCCCCCGCATCGTCCGAGCCATCGTCACCGAGCCCAAGCAACGCCAGTAATATTTATTAACTGGTTAGCAAAAATTATAAAGTAGTTTATAATTAGGACGGCTGAAAGAGGTCGGCCCATGCAACCTCCTACCTTTCGGGAAATCATTGCCCTACTCAAGCACGATGGATTCGTGAAGGTCGCGCAAGTCGGTAGTCATGCTAAGTATGTTTCTGGTGACCGCGTTGTCACCGTGAACGGCTCTGGTGGTGATCGACCAAAGAAGGGCACGTGGGCAAGTATTCGTCGCCAAGCTGGATGGTAGTTGGAGGCAAAATGAGGCAGCGATTTACCTATGACTGCGTTCTCATAAAAGAAGACGATGGTTACTGCGCTAGCTTCCCGCAGATTCCCGGCGCCTTTGCCGATGGCGATACGCGCGAAGAAGCGATTGCCCATGCCACCGAGGCACTGATGGCGTTTTTGGCCGACGACCTCAACAACGGTTTGACTCCGGCAGGGTACGAACGCTCGGCCGAGGTCGTGGCCCTTTCAGTCGAAATCGACCACGAGGACGCTCGGGAAGCGGCGTGCCGAACATTTAAAGACGCAGCGCTGGACCTCAAAGTCTCCGCTCCGCGGATTACCGCGCTGGTCAAAGCCGGAAAGCTCGATGTTGAACTCGTCGACGGCCGTCGGATGATAACGATAGACAGCATCGAGCGTTACGCCGCCCAAGAACGTCACGCCGGCAGGCCAAAGAAGTTCGTCGCAGTCCAATAACCCCCTCACTTTCACCGACTACTAGAGCCGCTCACCAAACCAACATGCGCTCTGGGCAAATAGGTTGAACGTTTCGTGCGAGAATGCCCCACAGTAAACAAACTTGCACCAGAGCGTAAGGGGCTGGCATACACATGCAGACGGTCTATCGGGTATACGAGGGAACGCGCGAGCCGCATCGGCTTGCCGTCGAGCGCACGGCCGAGGTGCTCGGCCGCGGCGGCCTGGCTTTGATCCCGACCGAGACCGTCTACGGTGTCGCCGTGGCAGTCAACGCCTTCTCGGACGCCGTGCCCCAAGATACAAGCGAATTCCCATCGTGGCCGCGCGATCCGCAGGCTGCCGTCAATGGCGCCGCAGTTCCTGCGCTCGGCACCGGCTATCGCCGTATCTTCACTCTCAAGCAACGTGAACTCACGCAAACCGTCGCTTGGCTGGTCGATGGCGTCGAAGCACTCGACCGCTATGGCGTGGATATCCCGGAAGAGGCCCGCGTGCTTGCCCGACGATGCTGGCCGGGCGCCCTGACTATCGTGGTCAAGGCGGCCCCCTGCGTGCCGACCTTTATGCGCGCCGCCGACGACACGGTGGCACTTCGCGCTTCGGCCTCGCCCGTGGTGCAGGCGCTCATTCGCGCCTGTGGCAGCCCCCTTGCCTGCACCAGCGCCAACACGCATGGCGCGCCCGCGCCGGCAAGTTTTATCACGGTGGAGGGTCGCATCCTGGAGGGGGTCGATGTTGCCGTCGACGCCGGTGAGACCCCGTGTCGCGACGCCTCGACCATCGTGTCGTTTCAGCACGGCGAGCTCCAGATCCTGCGCCAAGGCGCACTTCCCGCATCAGAGATCGAACGGGTCCTGTCCGACCCGATGCAATAGAAAGGTTTAAGCGATGTCGTTGAATCTGGGCAGCCTGGGCATGGAAGATGCCTCGTTTGACTTTGGCGGTTCCTACATCATGGCGCTCGACTGCGGCACCACCTCGGTACTTGCGACCATCGTCGACGAGTACGGCTGCATCGTCGCGCAGGCACGTCGCAGCGTCAAAACCAGCTTTCCGCGTCCCGGCTGGGTGGAGCAAGACCCCATGGCGGTCCTTGCTAGCCAGATCGCCGTCATGATGGAAGTCCAGTTTAAGAGCGGTATCCACTCCGACCGCATTGCCGCCATCGGCATCTCCAACCAGCGCGAGACCACGGTGGTCTGGGATCGCGTGAGCGGTCAGCCGATCTATAACGCTATCGTATGGCAGTGCCGCCGTACCGCACCTCTGATCGACGAGCTTGTCGAGCAGGGCGCAGAAGGGCTGGTGCGCTCCCGCACGGGACTCACGCTCGACCCGTATTTCTCGGCCTCCAAGGTGCAGTGGATTCTCGACAACGTCGACGGCGCACGCGAAAGCGCGGCGGCGGGCGACCTCATGTTTGGCACCATCGACACCTGGCTCATCTACAACCTCACCGGCGGCCAGGTCTTTGCCACCGACTACACCAATGCCAGCCGCACGGCACTCTTTAATATCCATACGCTCGATTGGGACGACGACCTGCTGGCACTCTTTGACGTTCCACGTTCCATGATGCCCGAGGTTCGCTGGAGCTCGGGCGACTACGGCCGCGTCGCGAGCGACATCATGACCAACATGCCGCCCATCATGGGCGTGGCGGGTGACCAACAGGCGTCGCTGTTCGGCCACTGCTGTTTCCGTCCCGGCCAGACCAAAAACACCTATGGCACGGGTTGCTTTATGCTCATGAACACCGGCGACGAGATCGTCGAATCCAAGAATGGCCTGGTCTCCACCATCGGTATCGCTGCGGACGGGAAGATCAGCTATGCACTCGAGGGCTCCATCTTTGCTGCCGGCTCCACCATGAACTGGCTTCGCAACAACATGGGCATCATCTCGAGCGTGAGCGAGTCGGCACAACTCGCTGCTTCGATTAGCGACAACGAGGGCTGCTACTTCGTTCCCGCCTTTGCGGGTTTGGGTGCTCCCTGGTGGGACCCGCATGCTCGCGGTATCGTGTGCGGTCTGACCGGCGCCTCGAGCCGTGCGACCATCGTACGTGCCGCCTGCGAATCCATGGCATATCAGAGCTACGACGTGCTGCGCGCCATGGAGCAGGACGTGGGGCTTTCGATTGAGCGCCTGTCTGTCGATGGCGGTGCCTCGCGCAACGAGTTCATCATGCAATTCCAGGCCGACCTGCTGGATATCCCCGTGCTGCAATGCGAGACGGTGGAGACCACGGCAATCGGTGCCGCGTACTTGGCGGGTCTTGCCGTCGGCTATTGGGAAGACCTGGAAGAGCTGGAGCAAAATGCCCAGATCGTTAGGACCTTCCTTCCCCACATGTCCGCCGAGCGCCGCGAGCAAAACCTTGCGGGCTGGCGTGATGCAGTCAGGCGCTCGCTCAGCACCTCACAGTAGGGCTGCGATGGGCTGCTCGATACAACAAACCGCTAAACTAATGCATGGCGTGCGGCGGCAACATTGCTGCGCGCCTTGTCAGCAAGGCCGTTTTGCGGCCGCAACGAAAGGGGCAATCAATCCATGACCGTCACCTACGATGCGTCCCGTGTGACGCTTGTCGATCACCCGCTCGTCCAGCACAAGCTGTCGATCCTGCGCGACAAAAACACCGGCACCAACCAGTTCCGCCAGCTCGTGCGCGAACTCGCGCTTTTTGACGGCTACGAGGCCATGCGCGACCTGCCTATGGAAGACGTCGAGGTCGAGACCCCCATCACTACCGCCACGTTCAAACAGCTTGCCGGCAAGAAACTCGCCATCGTGCCCATCCTGCGTGCGGGCCTTGGCATGGTCGACGGCATCCTCGACCTGGTGCCCTCCGCTCGCGTGGGTCACATCGGCATGGAGCGCGACGAGGTCACCCACGAGCCGCACGAGTATTACTGCAAGATGCCCAAGGATATCGACCAGCGCATCTGCCTGGTCGTCGACCCCATGCTTGCCACGGGCGGTTCGGCCGAGATGGCCATCAGCTACCTGCGCGAGCGCGGTGTCAAGGACATCCGCATGCTGTGCATCGTCGCGGCCCCCGAGGGCCTCAAGTCGCTGACCGAGAAGGACCCAGATGTGCATATCTATACCTGCGCCATCGACGACCATCTCAACGAGGCTGCCTACATCGTTCCCGGCCTCGGCGACGCCGGCGACCGCATCTACGGCACGCTCTAGTCGCTGGGCTAAACGGCCGCGGCTGCAAATACGAAGAAACGGTGCGCGCGGACGAACAAAAGGCGACCGCGCGCACTCCTGTTAACGGACGTTTTGCCCTGCAGGGTTCGAGAAAAACGTATTACCGTACCTGCGGCATAAAGAAGGTCTTAAGAAAACGAACAGGTGCGTATTAACCGATGCTTTTTCGGTTGTACTTTAGCGATTGGCTCGTACAATAGTCACCAATGTTTGGCGGGAACTGTTCTGTGAAGCGTTAAAAAGGAAAGTGAGGACGCCAGTGTTTCAGATAGCCGATCTGCTCGCTATCGTTGCAGGCGCCATCGCGGGCGCAATTGCCTTCCTTCCCTTTGTCTTTACGCTCAAGCCGGTTCTTGACGATAAACAGAATGCGGACATGCTCAGGGGTATGGTGAGTCTGGCGGTCTCGGCAATCGCCCTGCTCGTCTTTACCTTGGTTGTGTTTGTGTTGTTCGGAGAGGCATTTCGCATGTTCCTCCTGGGCGAGGCGATCGGCTTCGTGGCCTTTATGGCCGCCTGCGCGGTTCGTGTCGCCAAGGCGCTGCGAGATCCTCATGAGGTCGAAAGGTAAGTCGTGGAAATTTTTGAAAAGCTGCCTGATGAGATTAATCATCTGGTCAGCGAGTTCAGCTCCACCCCTGTCGTGGGCGATCTGAGCTGCGGCATCACGCAGTACTCGTTTTGGCTGATCGTCTCCACGATCGTGCTCCTGATCGTCCTGGCCGTGTTCAAGAAGAAGCAGACCCTGGTCCCCAAGGGCTTCTTCGTCAACGGTTTCGAGTACATCATCGAGTACGTCGAGAACGATATCGGCAAGGGCGTCGTGGGTGAGAACTGGAAGAAGCACTTCCCGTTCCTGTGCTCGCTTTTCCTGTTCATCCTGATCAACAACATGATCGGCCTGATCCCGGGAATGAAGCCCGGCACCGGCGCAATCGGCTCCACCGCCGCACTCGCCATTTTCGCCTTCGTGTACTTCATCTACTACGGATGCAAGGCTCACGGCGTGATCGGCTACATCAAGAGCCTCGCCCCGCAGGGCGTGAGCTTCCCGATGAACGTGCTCGTGTGGGTCGTCGAGCTTTTCTCGACCTTCCTGCGCCTCATCACGCTCGCCGTCCGTCTGTTCTGCAACATGTTCGCAGGACACGTGGTCATGGGCTCGTTCGCCATCATGGCGAGCATGTTCATGCAGCCGCTGCTTCAGCAGGTTTCCGCGGCCCACGCCGTTGGCGCCCTGCCTTCGCTGGCCTGGCTTGCCATCCTCATCCTGATCTATGCGATCGAGCTTGTGGTCGGCGCCATCCAGGCTTACGTCTTCACGGTCCTTACCGCCGTGTATGTCTCCGAGGCAGAGGAGGTCGCGGAGGAGGAGTAGTCTTCCGTTCGCGCCTTAAAGGTAAGGTAATTCGTTAAACCGCCGGTGCCCGTACCCATGGAGCCCGGCAGTTATAAAAAGGTTATCCTGCGTGAAATAAGACACGCACGACAAAGGAGGAATCGTGGGAGTTATCGGTTACGGTCTCGGTGTTATCGGCGCTGGTCTTGCTATCGGCCTGTCTGCTCTGGGTGCTACGGGTGCTATGGCCCGTCAGCCTGAGGTCCAGGGCCGCGTGTTCACCGTCTTCATTATGGGCTCCGCCTTCGGCGAGGCTCTGGCTCTGATCGGCTTCGTTGTCGCGCTGATCGTTAAATAGCACGGAGCGTCAAGTATGAATCTTTCATCCCAGAAGAGCGCGATCGCACTCTCCGCGTCCGCGGCCGCGCTGCTCATGCCGGTTTCCGCGTTCGCCGAGGACGGCGCTGCCGGTGCGGACATCCTCATCCCTAAGATGGCGGAGTTCATCCCGGCGCTTATCGCCTTCCTGATTATCTGGATCGTGCTGGCCAAGGTCGCCCTGCCGGGCATCATGAAAACCATGGAGGAGCGCGGCAAGAAGATCGAGGAGAGCCTCGACGAGGCCGAGAAGACCAAGCAGGAGGCTATCGCCAAGCGCGCTGAGTCCGACTCGATCGTCACCGACGCCCGTCGTCAGGCTGCCGACATCGTTCTCGAGGCCCGTAAGGACGCCGAGTCCGAGCGCGCCCGTATCATCGAGGCTGCTCACAAGGAGGCCGAGGAGATCATCGCCAAGGCCCATACGACCGTCGAGGACGAGCGCAAGTCCATTTACGCCGGTGCCGCGAGCTCCATCGCCGACCTGTCCGTTGCCGTCGCCACCAAGATCGTGGGCGAGGCACTCGAGGACGATGCCGAGCAGAAGAAGCTCATCGAGCGCTACATCCAGGAAGCAGGTAGCCTGAATGCCGACTAGCCGCTATCAGGACAAGGTGCTCGAGACCTACGCGCGCTCCCTTCTGGAAGCCGCTAAGGCCGAGAACCATGTGTTCGAGGACCTCGAGATGATCGAGCGCTTGGCTTCTGCCAGCCCCGAGATCATCGCCGTGCTCGACACCATGTCCAAGCGCGACCAGCTCGACCTTCTTCCCAAGGTGGCAGCTGCCTTTAAGTATGTTGCCGAGGAAGACGAGGATGTAGTGGGCGTGACCGTCACCACGGCGATCCCGCTCGACGACGAGCTGCGTCAAACCATCACTAAGAAATGCGAGCAGGACTTCGGCCGCAAGGTATTCCTTATCGAGCAGGTTGACCCGTCTATCGTGGGCGGCCTGGTGCTCGAGGCCCGCGGCGAGCGTCGTGACATTTCCGTCAAGACGCAGCTGCGCATCGCGCAGGAGACCCTCGCAAACTCTGCTAATTCGTACGGAGGTGAAGCCTAATGTCCGAAACCCTCAATGCCCAGGATATCGCCAAGAAACTGCAGGAGCAGCTCACGAGCCTCTCCGCGACGGTCGATACGCATGAGGTTTCAACGGTCGACGAGGTAGGCGACGGCATCGCGCGCGTCTCCGGCCTCAAGAGCGCCATGGCAGGCGAGCTTCTGGAGTTCAAGAGCTCCGATACCGGTGAGACCGTCTTCGGCCTTGCCCAGAACCTTGACCGTGACGAGGTCGGCGCCGTTCTGTTCGGTGCCGTCGACTCCATCAAGGAAGGCGACGAGTGCCGCACCACTGGCCGCATTATGGATATCCCCGTGAGCCGTGCCATGCTCGGCCGCGTCGTCAATCCGCTCGGCCAGCCCATCGACGGCCTGGGCGACATCGTCGCCACGCACCGTCGCCCCATCGAGTTCAAGGCTCCCGGCGTCATCGATCGTACCCCGGTGTGCGAGCCGGTTCAGACCGGTCTGCTCGCTATCGACTCCATGGTGCCTATTGGCCGCGGTCAGCGTGAGCTCATCATCGGCGACCGTAAGACCGGTAAGACCGCCATCGCCATCGACGCTATCCTCAACCAGCGCGGCAAGGGCATGGTCTGCATCTATGTCGCCATCGGCCAGAAGGCCTCCACGGTTGCCAACATCCGCGAGACCCTCGCTCAGCACGGTGCGCTCGACTACACCATCATCGTTTCGGCCACCGCTGCCGATTCCGCCCCTATGCAGTACATCGCGCCTATGGCCGGTGCCGCTATCGGCGAGTTCTTCATGTACAACGGCGAGGACGGCAAGCCCGCCAGCGAGACCAACCCCGGCGGCCACGTGCTCGTCATCTACGACGACCTGTCCAAGCAGGCTGTGGCCTACCGTCAGATGTCGCTGACGCTGCATCGTCCGCCCGGACGCGAGGCCTATCCTGGCGACATCTTCTACCTGCACTCTCGTCTGCTCGAGCGTGCCGTCAAGATGTCCAAGAAGAACGGTTACGGCTCCATGACGGCACTGCCGATCATCGAGACCCAGGACGGCGACGTCTCGGCCTACATTCCGACCAACGTCATTTCCATTACCGATGGTCAGATCTACCTGCAGTCCGAGCTCTTCTTCCAGGGTCAGCGCCCGGCAGTCGACGTGGGCATCTCCGTGTCCCGCGTCGGTGGCGACGCTCAGACCAAGGCTATGAAGCAGGTTGCCGGCAACCTTCGCCTGGACCTCGCTTCGTACCAGGAGCTCGCTGGCTTTACGCAGTTCGGCTCCGACCTCGACGAGGCTACTCAGAAGCAGCTGACCCATGGTGCTCGCATGACCGAGCTCCTGAAGCAGCCGCGTTACAAGCCGTTTGAGGTTGGCGAGCAGATCGTTACGCTGTTCGCTGGCAACGAGGGCTTCCTGGATGACCTGGAGATCGCCGACGTGCTGCCCTTCCGTGCCGAGCTCATCGAGTACATGGACAATGGCTTTGGTTCGCTGCTCGACAAGGTTCGCGCCAAGAAGATCGATGATGACACCAAGGCTGAGCTCTTGCGCGTCATCGGCGACTTCAAGCAGCAGTTCATGGCCAAGCACCATTCGGATGTTTCTGGATCAGAGGAGAACTAAGCCCCATGGCCAACCTTCGCGACATTAAGAAGCGAATCTCCTCGGTTACCACGACCAAGCAGATCACGCGCACGATGGAGATGGTCTCTACGGCCAAGATCCGTCGTGCCCTCGATCGCTCCAAGCAGGCCGAGCCCTATAAGGAGGCGCTGACCGACGTCATGTTGACGGTCGCCGGCGACGCCTCCTGTTCGGGCACCGATCCCATGCTGCAGAAGCATGAGAGCGTTAAGCGTGGCCTGATTGTCGTCATTGCTTCTGACCGCGGCCTTGCCGGCGGTTTCAATACGACGGTGGAGCGCACGGCCGAAAAGCTCGCCGCTTCTTGGGCGAACGACGGCATCGAGTGCGAGATCATCGCGTGTGGGCGCAAACCGGCCACGTATTTCCGTGACCGCGCAAACGTCGTCATGCACTTTGAGGGCAACTCCTCTGAGCCCGATTTCAATCAGGCCCGCATGATCTCCTCTCATATCTGCGATGCGTATCGTGCCGGTGAGCTTGACCGTGTCGAGCTTGTCTACCACCACGCCAAGAACCGCGTGGATCAGGAGCTTCGCGTCGAGCATCTGTTGCCGCTCGATCCCGAGATGATCGCTATGGCCCACGGTCCGCGTAAGAACGAGACCGACGCCCCTAAGCGCATCTCGTCCACGTTCGAGTTCGTGCCCTCTCCCGAGCATGTTCTCGGCAAGCTTGTGCCGTCTTATATCCTGACGGTCATCTACCAGGCCCTGATCGATTCGGCTGCTGCCGAGCAGGGTGCACGCCGCAAGGCCATGCACTCCGCGACGGAAAACGCCACCGCGATCATCTCGACCCTTACCCGCACGTATAGTCGCGTGCGCCAGGCTTCGATCACGACCGAGATTAACGAGATCGTCGGCGGAGCCTCAGCATTGGAGGAACAGTAATGGCTAATAACACCGTAAAGCTTGCGGTCGAGGAAGCCACCAAGAAGACGACTGCCGGTGATGGTCGCATCGTGCGAATCATCGGCCCTGTCGTCGACGTCAAGTTTGACGGCGCGGTGCCCCCGATCTACAACGCGCTCACGGTCGAGGCCGAGACCCCGATCGGTCATCTGAGCACGATCCTCGAGGTCGAGAGCCAGCTTCCGGGCGGCGTCGTCCGCACGGTTGCCATGTCCTCGACCGACGGCCTGCAGCGCGGCCTCATCGCCACCGATACCGGTGAGCCCATGAAGATGCCCGTTGGCCCCAAGACGCTCGGCCGAATTTGGAACGTCATGGGCAAGCCCGTCGACGGCAAGCCCATGCCCGAGGTGGAGGAGTTCTACCCCATCCACCATGCAGCGCCCCGTTTCGACGAGCTCACCACCAAGACCGAGATCTTCGAGACCGGCATCAAGGCCGTCGACCTGCTCGAGCCCTACATCCGTGGCGGCAAGACGGGCCTGTTCGGCGGCGCCGGCGTCGGCAAGACCGTTCTGATTCAGGAGCTCATCAACAACCTCGCCCAGGAGCACGGCGGCACCTCGGTGTTCACCGGCGTCGGCGAGCGTACCCGCGAGGGCACCGACCTGTTCCTCGAGATGAGCGAGTCTGGCGTTATCGACAAGACCTGCTTGGTCTATGGTCAGATGAACGAGCCGCCCGGAGCGCGTCTGCGCATCGGTCTGGCCGGCCTTACCACCGCTGAGTACTTCCGCGATCGCGGCCAGGACGTTCTGCTGTTCATCGACAACATCTTCCGCTTCTCCCAGGCAGGTTCCGAGGTTTCCGCACTGCTGGGCCGTATGCCGTCCGCCGTTGGTTACCAGCCCACGCTGGCAACCGAGATGGGCGACCTCCAGGAGCGCATTACCTCGACCAAGACGGGCTCCATTACCTCCGTCCAGGCTGTCTACGTCCCCGCAGACGACCTGACCGACCCGGCGCCTGCCACGACGTTTACGCACCTCGACGCCACCACGGTTCTTTCGCGTAGCATTTCGTCGCTCGGCCTGTTCCCGGCTATCGACCCGCTCGCGTCTTCCTCCGACGCTCTCGATCCCTCGATCGTCGGCGAGGAGCACTACCGTGTCGCCGTCAAGGTCCAGGAGCTCCTGCAGGAGTACTCCGACCTTCAGGACATCATCGCCATTCTGGGTATGGACGAGCTGTCCGAGGAGCAGCGCCTTACGGTCAACCGTGCCCGTAAGATTCAGCAGTTCCTCTCGCAGTCCTTCCACGTCGCCGAGAAGTTCACCGGCAACCCCGGTGTCTACGTCCGCGTCGAGGATACCGTCCGCTCTTTCGCCGAGATTGTCGACGGCAAGGCCGATGACCTGCCCGAGCAGGCTTTCCGCTATGCTTCCACGATTGAGGACGTGCGCGAGCGCGCCCGCAAGATGGGGGAGAAGTAGGTTATGCGTATCCGCATCGTGTGCCCCGTGAGCTGCGCCTATGAGGGCGACGCTGCGTTTGTGTCGATTCCGTCCACGGATGGCGAGTTTGGTGTTCTGCCTGCTCACTCCAGCGAGATCTGCACGATCGACCGCGGTTACGTTCGCGTTTCCGATAAGGCCATGGGCACTGTCGACCACACGTTTGCCGTGGCCGGCGGCTATGCCCAGGTTGCGGACGATGTCGTGACCGTTCTCGCCGAGCGCGCTTGCGATTTGGCGACCGTCGATGCCGACAAGCTTAAAGCTGATATTCAAGGTTTTGAAGAGAAGCTGGGTAATTTGTCGGAGGATGATGCACGCCGCGCCTACCTCTATAATGAAATCGCATGGTGTAAGCTCAAGCTTGCCCAATAGTCAAACGATTTAGCGTTCGACCATTTGCGAACACATCATGCCCGGGATGGCCCAGCCACCCCGGGCATGCTTTTTGAAAGGGTAGACCTTGGATATTATCCGCGTTGAGGGTGGTCACGCCATCGGAGGCTCCGTGCCCGTCTCGGGCGCCAAGAACTCCGCGCTCAAACTCATGGCGGCAACGCTTCTGGCGCCGGGCAAGACGACGCTGCAGAACGTGCCCGATATTTCCGATGTCCACGTGATGGGCAAGGTGCTCAAGGGCATGGGCGCTACGATCGATGTTCTCGACGAGCACACGCTCGAGATTGATACCTCTCAGGTCGATTCATGGGAGGCCCCCTACGAGCTCGTTGCCAAGATGCGCGCTTCCACCGCCGTCATGGGACCCCTGCTGGGCCGCTTCCATCGCGCCAAAATTGCCATGCCGGGCGGCTGCAACCTGGGTGCTCGCAAGATCGATATGCATATTCTTGGTCTTGAGGCCCTGGGCGTTGAGTTCGATACCGCCCACGGTTACATCAACGCTAATGCGCCCCAAGGTCTGCGCGGTACCACCGTCACGCTCGAGTTCGCCAGCGTCGGTGCGACCGAGAACCTCATCATGGCCTCTGTGCGCGCACAGGGCACCACGGTTATCGACAATGCCGCCCGCGAGCCCGAGATCGTCGATCTCGCTAACATGCTCAACGAGATGGGCGCCAAGATTGTTGGCGCCGGTACGCCCGTCGTGACTATCGAAGGCGTGGAAGAGCTCCATCCCGTTACCCATCGCGTGGTGGGCGACCGCATCGAGGCCGGTACCTTTATCGTTGCCGGTGCGTTGATGGCCGACGATCGCGGTGTCGATGTCACGGGCTTTTGCCCCATTCACTTGGGCATGGTGCTCAAGAAGATGGAGCTCATGGGTATCGACTGCGAGCGCGTCGAGGATGGCGTCCATGTGAACCGTGCCGAGCGTATCAAGCCGGTCGACATCCAGACGCTTCCGTTCCCCGGTTTCCCGACCGACATGCAGGCGCAGATTATGGTGCTCTCCGCCCTTGCCGACGGCAGTTCTGTTATTACCGAAAACATCTTCGAGAATCGCTTTATGTTTGCCTCTGAGCTGGTGCGCATGGGTGCCGACATTCGTATCGAGAGCCATCATGCCATGATTCATGGCGTCAAGGGCTTCTCGGGTGCACAGGTTACCTCGCCCGATCTGCGCGGCGGAGCGGCCCTCGTCGTAGCGGGCTTGATCGCCGACGGGACGACCGAGGTTTCGGCTATCCATCACATCAAGCGCGGCTACGAGCAGTTTGTCGAAAAGCTGCAGGCGCTCGGCGCGCATGTCGAGCATGCTACCGTCCCCGATCCCGTCATCTACTAATACAGGTTGCCTATGTTTAATAAAAAGCCCCTCGCAGATACCACCACCCGAAGACCCTCAACTGGTGCGCAGGCCAAGATCTACAGTCGCGATAACGTGGCTCGCTATTCCGAGCGCGCTCGCCAACGTCGTCGTAGCCACACGATTCGTCACGTCGCGCTCATTGTCGTGCTTGGTGTGCTGTTGAGTGCCACTACCGCTGCCGGCCTGTGGTTTGCCACCATTATGGGCAAGCTCGGCGATTCTAATGTCATTACCGACAATCTGCGTCGGGTTCTGGTTGACACCGATGAGGCAAAGGATCCGTTCTACGTGCTGCTTCTTGGTACCGACGGCCGTCCGGGCGAGGATACGTATCGTGCCGACTCGATTATCCTGGCACGCATCGACCCCACGCAAAAGCAGGCGACGCTCATTTCCGTTCCGCGCGACACCAAGGTCGAGTACAAGGGCGAGACCATGAAGATCAACGCCTGCCATACCGTTGGCGGCGCCGAGGCCATGGTCGAGGCGGTCAACGAGCTGTGCGGTGTTCAGATTTCCCACTATGCCGAGGTCAGCTTCGACGGTATGCAGGCGCTGATTGATTCGGTTGGCGGTATCGACATTAACGCAACCGATGATGTTGACGACCCCGAGCACCTGGATATTAAGATTACCGCTGGCCAGCAGCATATGGACGGTGCCACCGCCCTTACCTATGCCCGCTGCCGCTACACCTATGCCGACGGCGATTACACGCGCATGCGCCACCAGCGTCAGGTGCTTGGCGCCCTTGCCAACCAGATTCTCAATAACTTCGATGCCACGAAGATCTTTGGCCTGGTTAATTCGCTGTCCGATATGCTCGTAACCGATATGAGCGTTCAGGATATCGTGGCTACGGTCAATGCCATGCGCGGTATGGATGTCGACGGTATCTACTCGGCCAACCTGCCCTCGTACGCCGACGACAGCACCATGATCGACGGTGTGAGCTACGTCTTTGTCTACGAGGACGAACTCAAGGAAATGATGGAGCGCGTCGATGCCGGCAAGGATCCCAAGGGTCCCAACACCATGGGTCTTTCCGACGGTTCCAGCTCTACGATCGGCGACCTGAACAACAACACGTCTGACGACTACGCAAACGGTACCGCAACCTCATCGGTCAGCTCTGACGATTCCGATGATTCAAGCGATTCGAGCGATTCGGACTACTACGAAGAGCCCACCGGCGACGGCAACGGCTACGAAGCCAATTATTAGGGTTACGCGGGCTTACCAGCCCGCGTAACCAGTTGACGCTGCAAACCCGCCAGAGCGGCAATCTGCCTTTCAACTTCGGCGGCATGATCAAAAGATCAATGCCGCCTCGTTTCAAGGCACCTTGCTCGCTCTGGCGGGTTTTCGCTCATATGACCCAATCCGCTGTCAAGAGCCACAATG